>JAGRNE010000200.1 GCA_020440915.1 Leptospiraceae bacterium
ATCCAGCGCTCCAGAAATCTGGTCTGGATGATGGTTTTCCCTGCGGCGTCCCGGTTCGCGTTATTAAGCGGTGCCGGATGCTAAATGAACCCGACCAAGGGGCCTGGGCTGTTCCCTTTTTGGCCAGGAATCGGGCCTAAGTAGAAACTGTAGGCAGCCCCAGGCTTGCCTCAGACAATGGCTATTGCTTCGTTGCGGGGACGCTTGTAAGGGTGCACCAGTCCACGCCGGGTGCGTTTGAGAAGGATGGTCAGTTCTACAAGAATGTCGAAGATGTTCGCTCCAAGGACCTGGTTCTTTCCTGGAATGAGAAGACTGGCGAGTTTGGCCGCTCTCGCGCCTCCTGCGCTTCGCGGCATTCGGCCATCCATGGCCAGCAAATACAAGCCGGTGGTGCAGAACTTCATTCGAACGGCGGATAAGATTTATCAGCTGACCTATGAAGATGGCACTGTAATCGAAACCACATGGAGTCATCCGTTCTATATTGAATGGGCCAACTGGAAGGCGGCAGCACGATCAACGAACTGCGAAGCAGTTCTTCAGGTTTTCGGATGGGTGAAAGCAGAAGAGCTCCGGGCCGGCGATGTGAGCAAGACGGACAAGGGCACTCTGCGAATTGCGAAAGTGCATGTGGATCCGCGCTCGGAAGAGGTGTATAACTTCGAGGTGGCGGAGAACCATACGTATCTCGTGACGGATCAGGGTGTGGTGGTGCATAATGCCGGGCCAAGTTACTCTGCAGATCGGGCCCAAAAATACTCTGACGCTTTCAGTGCACAAAAGAAGAAAATCACGGAAATCGTGAAACCCAAACGTAAATCGATTGAAACCCTCGAAAAGAAACGTTCGGAACTACTCGAAGAACGCCATGCTGCGTACAATGAATAAGATCTAGCTAAGGTAGAGAAGAAGCTAGCAGCTAACCGGCTAGCGCTCAATCGGTTGCAGGTTGAACTGGAATGGAATGAGTCTCTGCAGCAACGGTACCAAATTCTCACAGACATCGAAGATGTCAAAGTTAAATGGCATGCCGGCGAGCAAGAGGGATATGAGGGCAATTATGAAAATCTAAAAAAAAACTTGCGGAAAATCGTTCCCATTCGGCCTATCAGTCCCCGCTGGCATCGCTGACACGAACAAGTAGTTTCGGATGGCGAAAGGCTTTGAAAAGGAGTAATGGAACTGTAATTCCGGCACACATGCACTCGGGTGTTGATCTCCGTGCTCCCAGCGGTACCACATTGCTGACCACGTGCGATGGGGTGGTTATTTCCATTGGCAAAACTGACACGGGCGGCAATCATGTAATCATCTTGCATGGGGATGGCTACACAACAAAGTACTTGCATATGAAAGACGATTCAACCTCAGTGCAAGTAGGAGATCTCGTAAGGAGCGGGGAAAAGGTCGGTGAATCTGGAAACACCGGAAGATATACAACGGGTGCGCACCTCCATTTTGAAATTCGCAATAAACAAGGTAGCGCGGTTGATCCTTGGCCCTATCTGAAGAAAAAGAAGTATCCTGTGGGTCCCACTGGACACTAGGAGATAGCATTGCAGCGGATTCTAGTTTTTCTATTTATTCTAGTAGTGACTCCTTGTAGGGGGGAGGACGGAATCGCCGATTACCGGATGCTACTGGGCGCCTGGTATCAGAAGGAGAACCAAGCTTTGGTTGCAGATGCACTCTCTCAACGTGTATTCTCAGACGTATGTCCAGAACTGGGGACACGAATTCGGTTCAATAAGACCCATGATGGGCTACAAATAGTGATGGTGGACTCCGAGTTCGCTCTTCCTCCGTCCAAGATCACCGTAACGATTTCCGATGGGAGAACTTACATTGTGCGACGAGTCCGACAATCCGGGCTGCCCATAGAAGCACCTCTGATGGAGTGTAACGTAAGCAACTCGGATACTATGGAGTGCACATTCCCATTTTCGTCGAATGGCGGAAGTAAAGAGAATACAACTCTTAAATTTTACAAAGAAGTCAAGGACCCATTCCCGAATTGTTGGAATATCTAGATCTGTACAAGGGAAAAAATTGTCTGTACCCTCGAAAAACTCATCAATTCATGTCGCGGTCTCGCGCGAAGCACCCGCTCTCGTCCACCGAGCACGCCTTCCTTGGCGTGATCGGTGGAGGCGGCCCTCCCTGGCCGCCGGCTCGAGCAGATGTTTCGCTGGGGGAAATGAGGCCTCCCATGGTCTGGAATTGGCTTTCGCCTTCGGCGCCCCGGGGCGGGTTATGGTCGTTAATTAGAATTTAGGCGAACTCTGAGGCTTTCGGTGCCTGATCAGCAAAGGATCGCCCTGTGCACCCGAACGAGCGCGGGTTTATCCACACCGAGACAGGAGGTCGAGGGCCCGGAGATCGGTATCAGGAGGTACCGCTCTCCGGGCTGGATGAGCCCGCGCGAGTCTTTGCTTCGTAGCAGGGACTCTTGTAAGAGTGCACCAGTCCACCCCGGGTGCGTTTGAGAAAGACGGCGTCTACTACAAAGAAGTGCAGGATATCAAGGCGCACGATATGGTCCGTGCCCTGAATGAGGTAACGGGAGAGGAACGGTATAGCAGAGTCCGCCAGACATTCATTCGCTAGGTAGATAAGATTTATCAGCTAACCTACGAAGACGGAACGTTGATTGAAGCAACGTGGTCGCATCCTTTCTATATTCGCGGCAAAGGCTGGGTGAAGGCCGAGGATCTGGTAGAAGGGGATGTAAGTCAGGCAGAAGGCAATGGATCTCTTAAGATCACAAAGATTCATGTGGATGTTCGTGGAGAGGAGGTCTACAACTTCGAAGTAGAGGAAGATCATAATTACTACGTGTCCGAAGCGGGCGTGCTGGAGCAGTCCACGGCTTGTTTTCGTGTGGAACAAAAATTGTGGGCAGCTGGGTCATGAACAAAATGCAGCGTAAGAACCTTCGTCCGCATGTTTATAAATACTATCGCGCAGCATTGCGCAGGAAGACCTTTATGCGAACTCGCCCTTTGTTGAATGAAGTGCGGAGTATGCGGCCTAATTATCCATCGAACCAGCACAGTCAGGAATATGATATAAGAAGCATTATTCAGTCAGCGGACTGATGAGATTTGGAGCCGGGACTATGACGAATAATCACTACAGGAAACAGTGGCTATCCTTGCTATGCTCGAGCATCTTGCTGGGTTGCTTTCATACTACTACTAAATTCGAATCTGAATGGCAGGGAACGTTTGATTGCCGTGTTGCGAATAATATTTTTCCGACGAGTGAAACGACTCTAAATCAGATTAGAAACAAGGTGGCAGAAGATCAAAGGCTTGCAAATTGTACGATGATAATCGCCCGAGCAGAGGGCAAAGAATTTCGTTTTCTGAAAAGAACGGGAAGCAACGAAGCAAGATTCCTTATGTTTGGGCTGGCTGGCCAAAGCGAAGGATTAACACTTGATCTGGCTTCTGACCCGGCAGAGCAGATTCAGAATCGCTTTTCCCGCTATCCAGGTGAACAAGAGGAGCAGGCTGCAACAGGTAGGCAGCGCATTGCGCGCTGGTTCACATTGTCGCGGCTTGGGCAATGCCAACTGGTCGAAATCTGGATCATAGACGGTAATCCGAAAAGGGAGTTTTACGGTGCTTCGGCAGAACAATGTAAGCCTTCGCAGGCGTTTCCGGATTGGATTGCATACCTGAAGGAAAGGGGGTATTTGGTGCCAGAATAGCGGTAGATTATAGCATACGTGATCTGAGCGATTCGTACACCAGTCTCGTCGTAATCCCACTCTCGTTCGGCAAGCCTAGGCAATATCCTCTCTGACTCTTTCGCGAAACAGATAGGCTTCCAGGAAATCCTTTACGGACCGCTTCTTGTCCTCCGGTAGCTTCTGGACTCTGCGACACATATCCAGAAGCTCCTGGTCCGTCGCTCCGTGCCCTCGTGGGTCGCTCCTTGACGACCATGTCACCGCGACATTGGGGCATCCGTGCCCGGCACCTCCGCGACATTGGGACTTCCTGTCCGGCGTCTTCGCCGACATTTTTGGGCAAGGATGCCCTTATGCAGCGAAGCGCAGTAGGCGCGAGAGCTGCGAGAACCTCCATGTTCGTCATCCGTGGCCAGCGCAGTCAGCTGCTTGAGCCTGCGTGGGAAGGGATCTTCCTGGGTTTGAGAGGCAGATTTCCTGTCTTTATCAGCCATGGCAGCCGGTCTCGTGCCTTTGGCGCCCGGAGCGGGTTATTGCGGGGAGGAAGGCATTATGCGAACTCGGCCCAGTATTCTTGCAGAAGGTTGACTGACAGCATCCTATCATGAGTCCGACCCCATGAAACGGGGCTTGAGGCTATACATGGATTGCTCCTGTTTGAATCGTCCGTTTGATGATATGAGTCATCCCACCGTACGCTCTGAAGCTGTGGCAATCCGCTCTGCGATGCTGGCCATCTTTGAACAACACTGGACTCTTGTTTCAGGCGATGTGCTTCACTATGAAATCAGGCAGAATCCGTCCCCGGATCGGCAACGTGCGGTATTCAATCTTGAGGCGTGGCATTCCGAGTGGGTAGCCTTTGATTCCGAGTTAGAGCAACGTGCCACAGAAGTTCAGGAGGTTGGGATAGATCCGATGGATGCCCTTCATCTGGCATCGGCAGAAAAAGCAAGGGTTGACATTTTCCTGACCACTGACTATAAATTACTGAAGGCGGCCAGGGGACTGAAGCTTTCCTTCCGGGTCATGAACCCTGTGGATTTTCAGGCCGGTGGAGAATAGCTATGAAAGAGATGTCTATAGAAGAAATACGAAAAGAAGGCATGGCCGCTCTTAGAGAACGCCTCGGCCCGGCAGGTACCATTACCTTCCTTCAGGACCTTGGAATAAACAAAGGAAACTGGACAGAGGAACGTCACGAGATTCTCGGAAAGAAGAGCATGGCGGAAATCGTGGCTGAAATCAAGCAGCCGAAGTAATTTGTTAACCCGCGCGCTCCACCGCCCACCGCGCGCGGCACCGCACCATGCTCTGGCGGTGGATGGAGCGGCCTGCTATCCCTTTCGGGTAGCGGGTTAGTTCACACTTCCCGAGGTTGCTCGAAGTGCGCTCCTTGCTTGACCGAGGCTTTTAATGTCCCTTTGCTCGAGATTAAACCACGAAGTATTGGGCATCGCATTTGTGGATGTTCTGTTACTACTTCTATTCTGTGGCTGGTTCGCATTACATCTGTACCTGTGTCTGAAGCAAAAGGGTTTTTATCTGCTCCTATTTTATCCTGTAATTCCCTGGCTTACGATGCACCTTTTCATACTAAAGGGGCACGGAAGTACAGAGGCCTTCTTATTCGTTTTTATGCTTCTGGTCTTTCCAGCGATCATCCTCTTCTCACTTTTCTTTGCTCTGCTGACCTCTCTCTTCCTGGAAAAAAAGGGGAAGGTCCTGACAGCGTTGATGGCTCTCTATGTTCTCGTCATACCGCCAGTTTGCTCCATCCATGCACCATTTGAGTTACGTTCGTCGATCATTGCTGAATGCAGGGATTCAAATTATCGGCCAATTTAAGCAGGGAAGCGGGGCGCCAGCGAGATCCCTGGATCGCAGGTCATCGGCCCGCAAAGCGCCGTACCCTTGTTTCGCAGGAGCGTATGCGTGGCTGAGTGATGCCTGGATTCCGGGAATGCGTGGAGCGGAAAAGACGATGCAAATGGTAGGCAGAGAAAGTAATACGAGCAATAATGCTGTATGCAACTACCCATGAAGATCGGCGCTGTGGCGTTGGCGCTCTCTCCTTCCTATCCGTCTGTACTTCACGCAAACTCTCGGCAATTCCACCGCCAGCAGCCTGACAAGTCATGCCTTCGCTTTATCGAGTGTCTCCCAGCTTGAGAATATCTTTGAGCGTCGTCTTGCCCAGATTCTGCCGCATCGATTCCTCGCTGGCATGCAGGGTCTTCTGGATTCCCTCCAGGAGTCTCTGCGGACGGGGATCTTTGACGTTTATGTGCAGATTGGTCTTGAACAGTGGCTTACCTTCTTCAATGGCCTCGAAAATATCCAGCAATGTGACTTGATGAACGGCTTTTTGTAAGCGGACACCTCCGCCAAAGCCCTCCCTGGTTTCCAGAATTCCCGCCTGTCCCAGCATTCGAAAGATCCGGGCTACAGAGGGCCCGGGAATGTTTAGCGTCTCCGAAACCTTGCGCGCGGGAACAAATTCGTATTGTTTCCGATCCACCTTCTCGGAAACGAAAATCAATGTGAGAATGGCCTGGGAAAAAGCCAGAGAGTAACTCATACTCTCTAAGTCTGTCCTCAATTCAAGAATCGCAATCCTTTTTACGCATTTTAGGAACGGAAATGCTTGACCAGTCGAGCAACAGGATATACTTCATATGCAGTAGATCGAATATTCTTCTGGAGGTTATTTATGATGGGTCTGTATTTCAAAGGCTGTATCCTTTTTCTAATG
>JAGRNE010000201.1 GCA_020440915.1 Leptospiraceae bacterium
CGTAGAAGAAGCCAAAGAGCTCAGTACGCCCCAGTCCCAAATGATTGTTCAACTACTGTCCGGCATGATGAGTAGCGCCATCGCTGCTCAGAGCGATGAAGAAAAAGCCGAAATGGAACAGAAAAAGAAAGAGCTGGATTCGATGGAATGCGATGTTGAAGCGGATGCAGCCCTGTGCGGACCGGCGGGCAACGAAAAGAAACTCAACCTGGTGCGCATGGACGGCGCCTGGAAAGTGGACTTCAAAAAGCCGTCCCAGAATTCCGATGAGCAGAGCGAAACAGAGGAGGATTCTACCATGGAAGCCCCTCCCCTGAACCGGTAGTTTAGAGATGGATGCAGGGCTTCCCTGCGAGTTATTGGCCCGAAACCACTTATCCGGGTTCGGGCCCGCAACCGTGAAGATGCTTCCCACTTTGATCAGCTAGAGACAGAAATCCAGAAACCAGGCAATGAAGATCCATTCCACTAGCATGATTCGCTGGAGCCTCAGAATACTGGGGCTGTTGATCCTGGGAACCACTCTGGCATATCTGGCCATATTCGAATTTCCGTATATTGGCCGGGACCGGACCATGCCCGTGCGCCTGAACCAGGAGCAGCTGCAGCAGGGAGACATTGTATTTCGCAACGGCAACAGCTTCATGAGCGAAAGAATCGTCTATCTTTCGCCGGAAAGAGTTAGGCTCAGCCATACAGGTATCATCATAAAGGAAGGCAGCAAGTTATTTGTGATCCACATTGTGGGCGATCATTTCGCCAACTACGTGCGAAAGGAACCTCTGGACAGTTTCGTCTCCAATGGACTGGCCGATCATTTCTGCGTTACCCGTTACAATGCATCCCGAGAAGTCCGCAATGATATCGCGGCCACAGCCCTGAAATACTATCAGGAAAAGAGGGGCTTCGACTACGATATGACCCTGGAAAGCGAAAAGGATCTCTTCTGCACGGAGCTTGTCTGGAGGGCTATTCTGGATGCCACCGGAAGAGATGTGTCTCCGGAGAAAGTACCATGGAGGGGCACCATTCTAATCGGATTCAAACCTTTCTTTCGCGCTCCCAACTTTGAGCCGGTGTATATGGAGCGCAATTGCCCGGTCTTCGAAACTTCGGCAGTCAGTATTCCGTAGGCTCCATCGCGGCCATGTTGCATGGCAGCCATGCATTGCGAATTCATACCGATCTATACGATGTGACCGAATTTCTTGAGCAGGGCTTTGCTCACTTCCGGTGGCGCATACTCGGACAGGCTTTTACCGTAGCGAGCCACCTCTTTGATGATGGTGCTTGAGATGAAGGAATACTTCTGGGAGGCAAGAAGAAAGACTGTGTCGACTTCCGGATTCAATTGCCGGTTCACCTGATAGATGGCATATTCGTAGTCGAAGTCGGTAACCGCGCGAATACCTCTGACTATAGCCGTGGCGCTTACTTCCCTGGCAAAGTCTGTGAGCAGCCCCTCGAAGCTCACTACTTCTACATCGTGCCGGTCTTTCAGGACTTCCTTTGTTAGATCCCTGCGCTCTTCCAGACTGAACAATGTATTCTTTGCCGAGTTGATAGCGATGGCCACATAGATCTTATCGAACATGCAACGGGCCCGGTCTACAATGTCTAGATGCCCGAAGGTCATGGGATCAAAAGAACCTGGATAAACCGCCGATCTCAAGTTTTCCCCCTTTTTTTCAATTCCTCCGTCACCCTGTCCTCATCGGCATTCATGGTGAAGATCATTCCCAACCAGACAATGCCGCATACAATCCACATGCTGATGGCGACGTTATAGGCAAGCAATGCAGGCATGGCAAGTAGAAACAATCCAATGAAAAATGGTCCTACACCTTTGCCCAGATCGTCAGTAAGGTTAAACACTCCAAAAACGGCGCCGCGATTCTCCGGAAGGTTGGTATTGATCAATATGGCTCGAACGTTAGCGCCGGTCATGGGGACAATGAGACCTCCAATGAGCGCCGCAATGAAAGCCGGCATCATCGACGCTCCGTTGTAATTGATCAGATAGAACGTTGGAATAGCGCCTACGATTACGGTAAAGGCGCAGAAAGCAGGAAACAGCCTTCGATTCATGGCATAGAGTTTCTTGCCAATGAAGCCGCCCAGGAATCCTCCAAGGATGGACATTCCGGCAAACATCAACACCACTGTGTTGCCGGTATCTACGCTCCATCCCTTGCTCTTTTCAAAGAAATCTACTGCGTACACAAAAAGAAATCCCCAGGGAACGGTACCTGGAATACCTTGAAGAAAGGCCAGGATATTGGTCCGAGTACTGAATACTCTTTTGAAGGATTCGGCTGTAACCGGCGCTTCCTCGGTTAACGCAGCGCTATCTGCAGAGGAGCCCAGGCCCAGGGCCGCCGAGTCCGCCGCACCGTGTTGGGGAATTCGAGCAAAGAAATAGAACAGAAGAGCGATGGGGAAAGCGGGAAGGGCTACAGCTATAAAGCTGAATCGCCAGCCTTCCAGTCCGAAAATGACGTCATGGGCAACGCTTCCGGCGAATAGTTGTCCCAGTCCCATGCCCAGACTCATGGCAAGTCCTACCCAGGCGCTGGCAGTAGGTCTATTCTCTGTGCGAAACAGATCTCCGGTGATGGAGAAGAGGATGGGAAATACGCCGCCAATGCCAAAACCGGTAAACATGCGAAGCACAAAGTAGGTCCAGTAGTCCTGGGCAAATCCAGTAAGCAAACAGGGAAGCTCCCCCAGGACCACCGCCGTAACCAGGAGCTTCTTTCGATCGATGCGATCGGTGAGCCGGCCGTACAGAACAGATACCACTCCGCCCAGCACGAAGAAAGGAAGATTCACCAGCCCGCCCAGCATGAACCGGTACTCTTTTTCATCGGTGAGGCCAAAGGCCGCCGCAATCCTCGAAAGGTTACTGGCCGGTAGATTCTGATCTGCAAAAAGAAAGAAGGCAGAAAGAAGCATGATCCAGAAGGTGAAATGAATGGAGGCAGGTTGCCCTTTCAAATCTCCCAGGCCGATGATCCGGAGTATAGAGAAGCGTTCCCTTGACATAGGCCAGCAGGCAACCATTGCCGGGACCTGGGCAAACAAAAAACGGTTGAAGCGGCGCAAAAAGCTCCCTTACTGGAATTGTGCGCTATCCAGTAACCAGGCCTCCAGAACCTCCGGAATGGATGAAAGTCCGGCTTAAGTTTGACACTCCACAAGAAAGTAAATCAAGAGAGGTGAAGAACCTCATCGAAGGAAGCAGGCTAAAAACCGTCTGCGAAGAGGCGTCCTGTCCCAACCTTGGCCATTGCTGGGGACTGGGAACCGCAACATTTCTGGTGATGGGCGAGGTCTGCACTCGACGCTGCGGCTTTTGCGATATTAGCACCGCCCGTCCCTTTGCGCTGGATCCAACCGAGCCGGATAGGCTGGCCGAAACGATCCAGGAAATGAAGCTCCGACACACAGTGATTACCTCGGTGGACCGAGATGATCTCAAGGATTGTGGAAGCTTTCATTTCGCCCGTTGCATCACCGCTACAAGAGAGAAAAACCCGGAAACTTCTATAGAAGTATTGATTCCGGACTTCAAAGGCCGGGAGGAAAATCTTCAGCGAATCTGGGATGCCGCTCCCGATATAATCAATCACAATGTAGAAACGGTCCCTTCCCTCTTTCCGACCATCTGTCCTCAGTCCAATTATCAGGTATCTCTGGATGTTCTAAGAAAGAGCGCAGAGCAGGGATTTCTGACCAAGAGTGGCATTATCCTGGGCCTGGGAGAAACGGTAGATGAGGTAAAACAAGTTTTGCGGGATCTACACGAGAATCAAACCCATCTGGTAACCATAGGTCAGTACATGCAGCCCACCCGGGAACATGCGCCGCTGGCGGAGTACGCTCCGGTTTCCCGCTTTCAGGAACTGAAGGAGTACGCCTACGACCTGGGCTTTCTTTATGTGGAATCCGGGCCGCTGGTCCGATCATCATACCATGCTGGCGAAGCCCTGGACGCCATTTTGAGAAAGCATGGAAGCCAGGCTCTGGCCAGAAGGCAGAGGAGCTAAAACGGAACGTGGGCATTGCCTTTTTCCAGCTTGCTGAGGACGGGCTCTGGCACAGCGTCGCAGTGCTGCAGCACTGCAGTGCATGAATTCAGCGCCAGATAGCCCGTTTTGGGCGCCGAAAAACCTGCAAAAATGCCTGGACGCTTCTTGCCACGAAGACATAGTGAAAAAAGAGAATATCCGGGCTGTTACTATAGAAAGGGATGATACAGAGGCTTCCCGAATGAGGCTACTATGAAGAAGGGCGCATACATTTCATTACTTACATTTTTTCTGGTTTTCTTGAATATCGCCGTTGCCTGCCAGGATTCCGGAGACGATGAAGCGGACTGGAGTACTACAATCACCACCCTTGCCAACTTCAGCGATAACGGCGATGGCACTGTCAATCAGGGCACTCTGGTTTGGATGAAGTGCGCCCAGGGCCAGGTGTGGGATGGTTCTTTAAATACTTGCACTGGCACAGGATCCGGCACCACCTACGGCGCATTCAGTCTCGCTTATTGCGAGCAGGCCACTCTGGATGCTAGCGGCACCTGCACCGATGGAGGAACTCTGGAATCCAATTCGGGCCCGGCCTATTCTTCCTGCGCTGATCTCACCTTCGCTGGAAGCTCTGACTGGAGACTTCCTACAAAGTATGAACTGGACCTTGTGGCTGAAGGCTTTAACCGGGAAACCTTTCTGTACGTTTTTCCGCAAACTCCGGACGATAAGTATTTCTGGAGCGGTACCCAGGTAGAGGACGATACAGCCACAGCTTATACAGTCAGCTTCGCCAAGTCTACCTTTGGAAACGTGCAGAGCACAAGTAAGACTTCGCCCAAGTATATTCGCTGCGTGCGATGAGTCTTCCGGACCAGCGCGCCATTTCCCTTATTCTCTTTCAGTACCTTTCCCTGCGGCTGTCGCAGATGGAGGATCTGGATGAAAGTACAGCCCGCACACTGATTCTCAAAGGCCTTTCCTTGATTCCCGGTCTGAATGTGGAAGATTCAGACAAGGAACGAAATGACCTTGTTCTCCGCTTCGACGATGATCCAGAGGAGAAAGAAATTCCCTTTTCCATGAGGGATGCCATTGACTCCCTGATGGTGCTCTGGAGAGATTACAGCAGATTGCAAAATCGCTCTGCACCCGGGGGACAATCTTGAAGCTTGCACTGAAAAAGAAAACCCTGACCTATATCTTCATCCTGGTTTCACTTCTGGTTACCGCAGGCATCTGGGTAATCATTTCCATTACCCGGGATGTCCCGCAGGCCACAGCCGGCCCGGCAGCGGAGCGAATGACCCGGTCCATAGAGGATTTCACCGGTATCGATGCCTGGAAAAACACCGATGCCATATCCTTTCACTTTCGCCCGGGCAATCGCGACCACCTATTTGACAGAAACCGACGACTGGTAGAGGTTTCCTTCGCGCCGGAGTCGGAAGTCGATCCATCCACGGTTGTTCGCTTTCAGCTGGATAGCAGGATTGGCCTGGTATTGCAGAATGGCCAGATGCTGCAAGAGCCGCAAAAGAGCGCCTGGATCGACAAAGCGTATCGAGCGCATATCAACGATGTCTTCTGGCTCAATCCCTTCGCTGCACTGCGCGCCCCAGGCGCCGTGCGCCGACTTACGGCGGAGGGCGCGCTGCTGGTTACCTTTGAAAGCGGCGGAGTTACTCCTGGCGATTCCTATCTAATCTATGCCCGACAGGGCGAACCGGTGCGCTGGCTACTCTGGACCCAGGCAATTCCTGCCCGGGGGATTGAATTCAGTTTTGAAGACTGGAAAAGCTTTGGCAACGGTCTGAAGATCAGCCAGAAAAGAGTGAGCTTCTTGCGAGAAATCCAGCTGGACCACATCCAGATCCATGAAGATTTTCCGGGGAACCAGCCGGATCCCTTCCAGGAATTGCTCCAAAGAATCGAAGAGCAGAAAAGCCAAAGTGCCGAGGATTAAGTATGCTGGATATTCTGGTATGGGTCATACTGTTTTCGATTTTCTCGGGCATTGTCCTGGTATTTCATTACTGGTATGAACTCTTCACTCAAAAGGACCGCTACGGTCGCGAAGAGATTCTGAATATTCCGCAAATCATCCAGGACCAGTTACTTCACCTGACAGATGGCCGGGACAGGATGCTCCAATTCGTGGGCATCGGCATGGGCATTGCCCTGGGCTGGTGTTTAACCTGGGTAGGTGGCTTCTTTTCGCCGGACATGGGTCCGGAACCGGACTGGGCCAGCGCGCAAATGCCCAACTACTTCTTTCAATCCGCTCTTTTTGTTCTTATTCTGCACCTGGCCTATCCTTCATTCCGGGATCTGGCTTACGATTCCGGCGGTCCTACCGGCATCCTGATGCGGCTCTTGAACACTGAA
>JAGRNE010000202.1 GCA_020440915.1 Leptospiraceae bacterium
CTGGTCGGCATCGGATCCTGGATTTTCTGAACAGATTTCAAAGGGATGCAGGAAGGGCTCCGGAGTACTCCATACATTGAGGACCGGGGTCGTAACTTCCAGGAAATCCTTTTCTTCAAAGAATTCGCGTACGGATTTAAGAAAGCTCTGACGAATTCTCCAGGTACCGAGGTCCAGCGGATACAGATTATTTCTCCAGTTCCATATAGATTTCTGTGGGCGTATTCTCCGGGCTCAGATCGTCCAGGCTCATGGAAGGATCAAAGCTGCCCACGGAATAGACCACGCCTGCCTGTATATCCGGCGGTATGCGCAGCAACTCAAAATCGCGCACCGAATCCAGGAATTCCACGGACCGACCTCCATCCACGGTTTTCGCTGGCCCGGGAATCGTGGGCTCTCTTCCGCGCTGGTACAGAGTTCTGCAGTTCAATGCATTGGTCTGGATCCGCCCCTGATTCACCGGAACGTAGCAGCCTTTTTGTTCCTTCGCTTCCGGAGCATTGTCCTTCTGGAAGAGATAGTGAACGCTCCGTAGCGAGATTGGAATGCGAAATTCCACGGTTCCGGAAGCCCCGGATGTGGCAGAACGGATCAATACCACCCTGGTTCCATCGGCCAGATAGGTAATCTGAAATTTGCCGGATAGCTGCGGACTACCTACCCGCTGACCTCGACCGGAAGCGGGCAATACAATGACCAACCATCGATCCTGCAGTTCTTTCCATGAGATGCGATAGACCAGGGAGTGGTTTTTCTCCTGGCCGGCAATGAAGTTTGGTCCTTCCGAAAAGAAAACGGGCTCCAACCGCAGACGGTCCCGATCAAGTATCCACAGTTCCCCCTTTACGAAAGCCAGTCCGCGCAGCGTTCTGGATGGGGCTTCCAGGCTACCAGTAGGGCGAAAACCATCCGGATCAAAACGATGAATTAATCCGCTGTCTCCTTCGGTGATCCATATCTGGCCGCGATAGAATGCAATGTCCCGGGCCTTTTTGAGGCCTGTGGATCCAGAGTAGAGGATGCGCCCGCTTTCCGGGCTGTATACATGCACTTTGCCGTTTCCCTTCTCCAGCAGGTACATCACTCCTGGACCAAAAGCCAGACCCGCCACGCGATCGATGGGCACAGAAAGCCGGTCCATCTGTTTGCCCGTAACCGGGCTGTAACGGTAAAAACAATTCCGGGAGCCGGCATAAATGTAACCGTCGTACGGAGAGAATCGAATCCCATACAAATAACGGTTACCGTAGAAGAAAGACTGAATCCGCCCTTTGCTGTCGGCGCGGTAAAGCTTTCGGCCGGTAAGTTCGGTGAACCAGAAGTAGTCCCCGTCATGGGCCAGACCGTACGGCACACCGGGCACTGGAAAACCATCCGAAGGCTCGGCGAAAACGGAAGCCGAAAACAGAAGGGCCAGGGCAAGAAAGGCAGCCAGGATATTCCGAGAGGAATAGGGCATGGGCAAGAGCTACATGCTCAATCCGGAGTAGATCGAACACAAATTTTTTTCTTGCCCGGAAGCGCATTTGTTCGTCTATTGATTTAGAATGATTTTAAATCCAAAGGGATTTAAAATCGCCGGGAGGAGACACGGTGAAGTCAGAGAATGCAAAAGTGAAGAGAAAGAGTCGAAGCGATCAGAATTCGGATTCGGATGCCAATGATTCGATTCTGAACTGGTATCTCAATGAAATCCACAAGATTCCCATGCTTACCCGAGAGCAGGAATTCGATGTGGCCACTCGCGCCCGGGAAGGCGACCGCGAAGCCAGAGATTTGCTGGTGCGCTCCAACCTTCGTTTTGTGGTAACCGTGGCCCGGCGTTATCAATCCTACGGACTCAGCCTAATGGATCTGATCAACGAAGGGAACCTGGGTCTCATCAAGGCAGCCGAGAGGTTTAACCCGGATCGTGGATTCCATTTCATATCCTATGCAGTATGGTGGATCAAACAATCGATCCTATTTGCAATACAACAGAAGTCGCATCTTATTCGGCTTCCACTGAACCGCACCGCCGATCTGCGCCGCATTGAAGAAGCGGAGCGGTGGATGGATAATCAGGATGATGTTGAGTCAAACCTGGAAAATCTGGCCCAGTACGTGGACATGAAGCCGGAAGATTTGAATCATCTGCTGCGCATGAGCCGCGACCATCTCAGCCTGGACGCTCCATTTGCAGATGCAGAGGACTTTACCCTGGGCGAAAACATCGAAGATGATGGGGATCCAGGTCCGGAATACGCCATTGAAACGGATCAACTGAAGCTGGAAATTGAGGCCAGCCTGGATGAACTGACTCCGCGAGAAAGAAAAGTGCTCACTCTGCGCTTCGGCCTTGCTCAGAGCCCGGTGTATTCGCTTCAGAAAATCGGAAAGATGGTAGGCCTTTCCAAAGAAAGAATCCGCCAGATCGAGAAGAAGGCCATTCGCAAGATTCGAACCGGAAAACATGGCCAGAAATTAAATGCATATCTCTGATCGTTGAGAGTTCGCCGCACTGCGGCGCCTCTTAACTCAGTCTGTTCCCAACCCGGGCGGCTTCGGCCGCCTTTTTTTTTGCGTTGATGCACAATCTTATGCCCCTGAAGCTGCACTCATGCTGCGCCTGGGTTTGCTTATTTCTCCCATCATTGGACTCATCCTGTTTCGTTATCCTTCGGTGGACATACCTCCTTTGCCAGAAGTAGCTCACATTGAATCCGGCAGCGTCGAAAACCCGGGCCCCCTTTCTCAAAAGACAGGACTGCAGCTGCTCTGGAAGGATTCCGGAGAGCGCACAGTGTATCGAGCCGGAAGGATCCATAAGCTACCGGAGGAAGCTGCAGATAACAAACTCTTTGTACCCTCCCATGCCAACGGCTATCTGGTCTTCGAAAGGATGGGAAAAGAAATCCAGCACAGGAGTCCATCAGGTGAGCTCTACTGGAAGCGCGAAAGCTCCGCCTATCCAGCTTCCAGTCCGGATGGAAGCATTATCCTGATGATTACGGGCGATGCGAACCGGGTGGATGTGATGGATCAAAACGGAATAGTGGACAGGGGTTCCATTCTTTCCGGCAGCCTTCTTGTGGATTATTCCTTTTCTCGGCCCGGGGAAAAGGCTTTGATTCGCTCCGTGGTGCTCTTCTCGGACGGTAAGTACTATCTGCTCGGAGAAAATGGCAGGCTTCTTTTCCATAGTCGTCTGGACGCAAAGTCCTTTGCTCGAAGCGTTGCGCTGTCCGGGGATGGAACGAGCTTCGCTTTACACTTTGAAAAAGATGGCACGGATCATCTAGAGGTTTTTGGAGTAAGCAAGAGCGACGATTCGATTAAAGTGGATTCATTGTTCGATACGGAGCTCAAGAAGAATCATCCGTACACCATTCCAATGGCAATCGAGGCCCGCACCGTTGTACTGGGCTCTCCTGGCGAAACCATCGTTCTCAAGGATGGAGAGACCTCTGTGGATCGCGAATACGAGCCTTATGCCGATCGAGGTATACACCGGGCCATGGCCTTCTCCCCCTCAGGGGCGCTGGTTCAGGAAAAAGGCACCGTACTGATTCTTGGTACCGAAGGAGAATTGCTGGGTCAGTTTCCTATGGATCTATACAATCCAGGGCGTTTTCTGACAGACCTGAGCAATTCCAATCAGTTGATCTATCACAATCAACAGGGAAGGCTGGAGCTTTTTCAGCTTGGATCCGGATCTGTGGAATAGATGGATACGCCGCGATTGCGAACCTCCAGATCGGACAAAAGCATGCCAATGACTTCCGTGCAATTACCGGGCTGAATGTTAAAAATCAGATGGTCCAGATTTTCGCGACTGATGAAGAGTCCACGGCCATGCTGGTCTGAAAGTCCCACTGGAAGGCCTCGCTCATCCAGGGTTACCTGTCTTTCCAGTCGTTTCAGGATTTCAGAACGATCCAGACCGCCGGAAAAGTCGCGAACGGAAAGAATGCAGTAATTTCGCACCATGCCAGCCTCCAGTTCCACCCGGTTCTTGCCGGGTTCCGGTAATCTGCCATAGACCATTGCATTACTCATTAGCTCTTCCAGGATCTGTCGAACCAGAAAAGGAGCCCCTCCGCGAGTGAGCAATTCAGTGGCCAGATCGCAGGCCCGATCCTTTTCCTCCTGGGTTTCGATGGATAGCCTGTACAGGTTGCCGCTTTCCGGTTTGAAGTCTTCCTCCTTGAGGATCCTGTGCATTCCCGCAAAACTTGTAGGAAGTACCTGACATTCAGGAAAGTATTCCTTGATTCCGAAGATCCGATGATTCAGAAGTTTGCGTATCATCACATGGATAAAATGGAGATCGAGAAAGGTGGACTTTGGAATGATATTCCATATCTGCAACTCCCTGGCATATCGGATGTAGTCGTTGATATCGTAGGCGGTCATCAGCGCAAAAGGACGGTTCGGAAAAGCCTTTCTGTAGAGTTCTATCAGTTCCAGGCCTCCCATCTGGGGCATCCGAATATCGGTGAGCAGGAAATCAACCTTCCGGTTCTGGCAGACCTCCCAGGCATCGATTCCATCCGCAGCCTGCATAACATCGAAATGCAGGGAAAGATAATCGGCGATGGCTGTGCGAATGGACGGGATGTCGTCCACGACAAGGACTGAATGCTCCTTCATCCGTCCACCTCGCTACGGCGATAGGGAAGAGAAACAAAGAAACGAGTGGTTTTTCCCAGAGTTCGCACCCGCATACGTCCGTTGTGCTCTCGAACAATGCCCAGGGAAATGGAAAGCCCCAGGCCGGTGCCCCGGCCGTCTGCGGAGCGACTGTAGAATGGAACGAATATCCTGCGGATTTGATCTTCTGGGATTCCGCCAGCATCGTCTTCAATAATCATATGCACGTAGCGCTGACTGAGCCGGACTTCCACACGAATTTCTCCTGGCGAATAATCATAAGCTTGAATGGAGTTGCGAAACAGGTTAATCAGCAAGCGCTCCACCTTTTCCTGGTTGAAATAGAAAATAACAGCTTCTTCCGCGCAATGTATGGTCCAGCGCACTCTTCTGGACAGCACCGGATAGAGACGCACAGTGTTTGCCTCGGCCCGCTGTATTACGCGTAGTAGATCGCCGCGATTCCTGGTCAGGTTGCCCGGTCTTGCCAGGCCCAGAATATCGGAAACGATCCGCGCTGCCTGACGCAAATCCTTTTGTAGAATTTGCAATCGATGCAGGACCTCGCGACTTTCCATGGTGGTGAGGTTGGCTTCCAGGTTTTGAAGGGTGAGCCCCATTCCCGTAAGGGGATTGTTGAGCTCATGGGCAATGCCGCTGATCATGGTGCCCAGGGAAGCCAGGTTTTCCATTCGCAGCGCTTCCTCCTGCTGTTCTCTCTGCCGGGTAATGTCTTCTACAATCTCCACCATCCGGACCCGAACCGTCCGCCCCAGAATAAATGTAAGCTTGAACGTGAGCTCTCCGGCAGGCGTGGAATGGTGGATAATCTTCTCTTCGCTTACGGTTCCGGTGCGGTCCTCGGGTTGCTCCCTGGGACCAGCCGGAGGAAGTGGATTCCATTCATGCTCCAGCGGGCAAAAGGGACAGACCGAATCCCGGCCATGGATGAGTCGATAGCAGGGCTGTTCGATGGCATCTTTGTACCTCTCTTTTTCGGTGAGGCTCAGGGCGGACTGATTGAGTCGCACAATTCGATAAGCTCCATCAATGGCAAAGGTGGCCGCGGGCTGGGAATCAAGGATGGCCTCGGTTTCCTCCAGGCGAAGTCGAGTGATATCGGACACAGTCCAGATCTGAAGGCAGGGCGGGGGGATACAAATAAAAAAGGCCGGGAAGATCCCGGCCTTTGCCTATCCAGGGGGAGCCCGCAGGCTCGCATCGCTGGATCAATACTTGTTGTGTTCTTGCATGAATTCGATGATGGTTTCGTTATATTTCTGGCCATCTTTCTTGGAATAGCCATCCACCAGTCGATAAAGCATGTTGAAGTGATCCATCAGCTTCACGTAGAACCTCTGCTTGAATTTGTTTCGCAGCGGGAAGTTCGCAGTGTTGTGCATGGTGCCCAGAACCACTGTATTCGGTTCCTTCTGGTTGTATCGGTGCCAGATATAAACGTCGTCCATGTTCTCAGTGTCTGGAGAAGGATCGTAGATTACCTCTATGTTCTTGATTCCCATCTTGAAATCGTCCTCTACCAGACGGGTGACCACGGCTTCCAGCTTCCACTGCTGTTCTGCATCCGCAGCGCCTCCGGCTGGCGAATAGAACAGGGTCACACTCTTTCGGATGGAACCAATGGCTTCCCGATCCGGCCCCTGGCTGTAGATGAAGCTGAACTGAGTGAGCTCAATACCGTCTCGATCCCCGAATTGCAGCGGTTGAACCTGAAGACCGGCGCTCTGAGCGCGCTTGGCTTCATCCTGGATCT
>JAGRNE010000203.1 GCA_020440915.1 Leptospiraceae bacterium
ATCTGCACGGCTATCGGCGGACCTGAGAATTCTACTGTTTCTGGGAATCCGCTTCCGAAGATTCCGCCTGCGCTATTGCTCCGGCTTTATTGGAACGATCGCTTTCCGATCGAAAGGCCAGATTGCGCAAAGCGTCGGGAATGGAGCCTGGATTGAATAGCAACCGGCTGGATCGGCTCAGCGGTCGGGACAGAGTCTTTCTTATCTGAGGTAGTGCGGCTCGGGCCGCGCGTCGACCTTCCTCTATCGCTTCTGGCGACCGGTGAAAATCCAGAAATCCATAGTCCCGTAGCACCGGCTCGATGGTTATGTCCGCCGGATGCGACTTGAAATTCTCCAGGCGTATGCGGTTCATCATCGTATCGATGGTCCGGTACATGATTCCTGTAACGCCTTCCGCTTTTTCTCGTACAGCATGAGCATCCAGATCTACAGCGATGACGATATCTGCGCCCAGTTTTCGGGCCAGGCTTACCGGAATGGGATTGAGTAGTCCGCCATCCACCAGTTGGTAGTCGCCGAAGACTTCCGGAGACAGAAATCCAGGTACGGCCACGGTGGCTCGCACGGCCGGAATAAGAGCTCCATCAGAAATGTGTACTTCCTGCATGGAACTTAAATCCGTAGCGACTACTCCAAAGGAACGTTTGAGCTCAGAAAACTTACGCACCGGAAGATACTCTTCCAGAAAGCCCACAAATCGCTTTCCCCCTATCAGTCCTCCGCTAGCTACGGAGAAATCCATATAGGAAAGAGTTACTCTGGGACTCTTGTATTTTGCCGCGAATTCTTCTGCATGCTCGATGGCATCCGCCGCAAAAAAGGAACCGATAACGCCTCCGGCGCTGGTACCGGTAACAATGTCGATTTCAATGCCCGCCGCTTCCAGTTCTTTGAGAACGCCGATGTGCGCCCAGCCCCGGGCGGAGCCGGAGCCCAGGGCAATCCCTACCCTGGGCTTACCAACCCTTAGAGGACCGATTTCAAGATGCATCAGACCGCCGCTGGCTCCTTCTGGGCGGAAGACTGCGCTACCACGCTGGCATTCTTGATTCGAATCAGGTTGGCCTGGACGAGCGCTTTGCTCTCCAGATTGTAGGCCTTGACCAGTTCCTTTCTATGGGCCGCAGCCTGGGCATTTACCCTGGAATTGGAGCGTTCTACCAGAAGGCCCATGATGAAGCGAGCTGCGGACTGAACAACTTCGAAAGCCACTTCATCCCTCAGGTCGCCTTTAACTTCTCTGTACAGAGAGACTACTTCCTCAAAATCGCTTTGAACGGCCAGAAGCTCTGCGGACGCCTCAAACTTCTTCAGCTCCCCTTCAATGTAGGCTCTGAGGTTTCCGTTGGCTGTCATGCCGGATACAATTCCTCCGATAGCTGCCACTACCTGGAGCTGAGTGGTGCCTTCGTAGATGTTGGTGATTCGCGCATCGCGATAGATGCGCGCTACATCATATTCTTCGGTGTAGCCGGAACCGCCATGGATTTGTAGTGCGTCGAAGGCCAGCACGTTACAGGTTTCGGAAATGTAATACTTGGTAAGAGGGGTAAAGAAGTTGGCCAGCTTTTCCCAGCTTCGCACTTCTTCGTCTTTTCGCACATCCCGATCGCTCATACCATCGTGCAGGAGTCTTTCTTTTCTCCAGAGGTACCTGTCTACTGTGCGCGCCGCTTCCTGAAGTAACGCACGCTGGGCAACCACTTCCCGTTCCATTCGATTCAGCATCTTTTTGACCGCGGGAATGTCCTGGATCAATCGACCAAATTGCTCCCTTTCGCCGGCATACTTCTTCGCTTCTCTGTACGCCGCTTCAGCGATACCCATGGATTGACCGGCAATACTGAGTCGGGCCGTATTCATCATTTCCATGGCGTATTTTACCAGGCCCTGGCCGGTTTCGCCAATAAGTTGTGCAGGACTGTCTTCATAGACAACTTCGCAGGTTGGAGAGCAGTGTAATCCCATCTTATGCTCGATCTTGGCCACGAATACGTCTTTTCCTTCCACCAGAAAGAAAGACAATCCCCGGGCGCCGCTTTCCGGCTTTCCGGTACGGGCCAGGGTAAGGATTACAGAAGGATACTTATCGAAGCCGCAGGCATGAGTAATGAATCGCTTTGTTCCATTGATTTTCCAGTTTCCGTTTTCGTCCTGCTCTGCGCGGGTCTGTACGTTGGGCAGATCCGATCCGTAGTTTGGCTCGGTGAGGGCCATGGCGCCTACGAGTTCTCCCCTGGACATTTGCGGCACATATTTCTCGATCATTTCCTTTGAGCCGAACTTCTCTATGGTTTCAGAAAGATTGACGCATCCCATGGCGATGGCAAAGGATGCATCCGCTCGACTGGTGAGCTCCATCATCATAGTCTGCACACTGAGGGGAATTCCCAGTCCACCGTTGCGGCGATTGGTAGCATAGGGCATGATGCCCGCTTCCTTTACCGATTCGAAAGCGTCTACCATAGGCTGAGGAAATCCAACCTTTCCGTTATCGTATTTCAGGCCTTCGTGGTCCATTGCCTGCGAAGCCTGGCTCAGAATGGTTCCAGCCAGTTCGCCGGAGCTCTGGACAATGGTCTTGTAGTAATCCACGGCATCCTGAACGTTCCCGGGGGCCATGGCCAGCTTCTCATCGCCGGACTGCTGATACTCCCTGGCATCCAGGAAGTCGCCTTCGTACGCGCCTACAAGCTCTTCCCAGTCCGTGATCTCATTGATATGAAGCTGTAGATCTTCATTATCTTCGAAATAATTACCCTGTATCATGGATATCCTCCCTGGAAACACTTACCGGTTCCCTATTACCAGGATCGCAAAATTGACTCCTGAGTCAATATATTCCCCTGACCCGAAAGCGCTTCTCTGACCCGTTGTCAGTGTTCCGGTAGAGATCCTGCTATCGCATAAACCGGCAAAAATCCTTTGTGGAGTAGCGAATTCCAGGAATTGCTTGTCAGATGGAATGACAGGCTACCATCCTGGGTAAAAAAGGCCCTCTCGTATGCCTGAACAGTATTTCGGTTGGAGCCCTCAGGCCGCAACCGCGGGCAGCGGATAAAAGCCAGAGGATAACGTTCATGCAAAGTAAGTCCCGAGTAGAGGATCTGCCTCTTTCCAAACAGATCGCTTATGCCATTGGTCAACTGGGTTGGTCTACCATAGTCAACATCCTGGGCGTTCAGCTGGTATTCTTCTATAATCCACCGGAGGATGCCGGCATCCCTGGCCTTCTGCCCGATTTCAGCATCCTGGTGGTGATTACTTCTGTAGTGCTGCTCACAGTAAGTGGTCGCCTTTTTGATGCCATTACCGATCCTCTAATTGCCAACTTCAGCGATCGCTCCACCAATCCCAGAGGGCGTCGAATTCCTTTTATGGCCTGGGGGGCCATTCCTGCAGCAGTCTTCTGTGTTTTGATGTTTATTCCGATCTTCGAACCCGGCACCTGGTTAAGCTTCACCTACCTGGTGGTAGTCCAGCTTCTATTCTTTCTTTTCGTAACCATGTATGTAACTCCTTTCTTTGCTCTTTTGCCGGAGCTGGGGCATAACGCTACTCAGAAGCTGAATCTGGCTACCTACATCTCAGTGACCTGGGCGCTGGGTCTCATGCTGGCAGCCAGCACAGCCGGCCTGGGTTCCTATCTGCAGGGCGCATTTGGGCTCAGTGCGGTGCAGGGATTTCAATGGGCCACAGGCATTCTCTCCGCGATAGCGGTGGTACTTATGTTTGTTCCCGTGCTGGTGATTGATGAAAAACGATACTGCGTCAGCGAGCCATCCCAGGTGCCGGTAATGCAGGCCTTGAAGACCTCTTTTAGTAACCGTAACTTCATCCCCTTTATCGTATCCGACTTCGTTTACTTTGGCGCTATTGCATTGATCACAACCGGGATTCTCTACTTTAGCACAGTGCTTCTTTATCCAGACGATCCGGAAACCGGCAAAGGTCTTGTTGTGGTTTTTATGGGAATCATGACTTTAACGTCATTTCTGTTTTATCCCATCGTCAATCTTGTGGCACGAAAGATTGGAAAGAAGCTTCTTGTGCTATCCGCTTTCGCCTTTTACTCGCTGGTATTTCTGTATATTTCCTTTCTGGGTGAACTTCCCCTGCCTCCCTTCAGCCAGGGATTGATCCTGGCAGTCTTTGCAGGACTGCCCAACGCATTTTTAGCCATTCTGCAAAATGCCGTACTGGCAGACATTGCTGAACACGATGCGTACAAAACAGGAATCAAACAGGAAGGTATGTACTTCGGAGCCCGGACCTTTATGCAAAAGTTCGGCCAGACAGCAGGTCTTTTCATCTTTGCAGGACTGACGGTATTTGGAATCAACCCCGGGGACGATGCGGGCATTCGGGCCAGCGGTTTTGCCGGAATGGCGCTCTGCTTGCTGGCTGTGATCTTCTTTGCTCGTTACGATGAGAAAACGGTGCTCAAAGAACTGGGAGAAATTGAGAAAAAGTAATCGAAGGTCTGGCGGCTCTGTTCTACAGTCTCCCAATGAGCGCAGAAGAGAAACGAATGGGCCAGGATATGGCCGAAGCCATGGATCCCGGCGCTGGATCGGGATTCAGCAAATTTGCTTCCTTCACTTCGGAAGCGGCCCGGGCCGTGGGTGACAGTCTCAGCAATCTTGCCGGAAGTCTTACCGGCAAGACCCTGGAGGATCGTATCCAGGAATACTCCGAGGTATACGGCGAGATACTTCTCCATATTAACGATCGCATGGATCAACTGGAGCGTCGGCAATCGGGCCTGGAGGAGGTTCGTCTCAGTCCTGAACTCATTCGCCGACTCAAAGAGATGAAAGAAAAGGATCCGGATTTCTTCACAGTGGAAACCCAGCACCGATTGCGCTCGGAAGCGAAGTTCGCCCGCATATTCTCCATTCTGGCATTTTTTCTTTCTCTGGGCGCCCTCTTTGCCGCGCTTTTTCGCTGACATAACTTAAGGCGCAGCGGCCAGGCAGGCCCAGAAAGTAGAAGAAGTCAGCTTCTGCCGGGCCGCAAAGAGACGGCCGGATGCAACAAGGATAGATGCGAATCCCGGAATACGATTGAAGTCATGAGCAAAGAAGAAGAGCAAAAAAAGCAAACGGCGCGGGACCTGGAAACGGAATTCTGGCAGGCCCTCCAGGAAACTCAGCGAATCCAGGACGAAATGGTTCACGAACTGGACGGAACTACCTCCGCAGAAAAGAAAGCTGTTCACAAGGCCCGGAAACCTGACAGCACTGGAAGCGGTGGCGCGGTGCCCAGTCGCGATTTGCAGGCCGTACTGCCGTCCACCGGAACATCCGAACATCCCAGAGAGTATTTCCACGATTCCGCCGCTTTCCAGGCCCTGAAGAAGCGCTACGGGATTCGCAATCGTTTCTGGCGAAAGAACTACAAAAGGCTTAAGCCGGGCCTGAGTCGTCTCTATGAAGAAGCCATCATCAGCCGCTACCGACCGCTTACCCAGGCCATTCTGGTAGCCCGGGAACAACCGGATCCGATCTTTCGCAAACATATCTACCGAATGCGCTTTGTAGAACTGCTGCAGGAAACCAGGCGAATCGGCCCTCTGTATCTGGAGCCTTTGCAGCAATGCCAGTTGCCCAGGAAGGAGTCCAACCAGAAGAGCGAAGGCCCTTTAATTCTTAACCAGGACGGAAGTCTGGACCTGGAATTGCGCGAACAGGTGCTGGCCTACTTCGATGCCGGCATGGAACTGCTGAACGAAGGCCTGTCCGAGGAGGCGCTCAAGGAAAAGCTAAAGGGCTTGATCTCCCGCTTCGAGGAGCCGCCCCAGGGAGCTCCAATTAACAAGATGATGAACAGCACCTGGATGCGCGTTCTTTCGCAGCTGGTGCCCGGATTTCCGTTGATCGGTGTAATTCTTACCGAAATGGATTCCGGCAATGGCGTGGATTGGAAAACCCTGGGTAATCGACTCCTGGGTCGGGCAGCACGGGACGGAGCGCATATTGGTCTTAAGCGAATACTGCAGTACTTGCGCGCCCCTGGCGCCTTTTTGCCTGTTAGCTTCTTGCTGGAACAGGGAATGGATCGCAGCGAGCTTCTGGGTTATCTGTCCCTGCGCGTAGAAAGAAAAAAGCGACAGCTCAGGCAAATGGCCCATCCTAAAAAGCACTTGTAATCAGACCCCGGGCCCGGATTCCAGAAGTATGAGTGTTACGGCCCTTAAGAGCAACGGAAACGGCATTTCAGGTCCCCTGGTTCTGGTCATACTTGATGGCGTAGGAATATTCAAAGGAAAGGACCAGGGCTACCCGGGAAATGCTCTGGATCTGGCCAATGCTCCGGTAATCAAAGGCCTTCTGGCCGAAGCCCCCGTACGACTA
>JAGRNE010000204.1 GCA_020440915.1 Leptospiraceae bacterium
TTACGAACTGGTAACCGCCGCTGATCTCTCGTAGGAGCACGCCGCCATCCCTCTCCGCATAGTCATCCATCAAGGAATCTACAAGAATGCGAGTATTCACACGATCCAGATTACATTGTCTGGCCAACACCGAAAGGGACTGAGGCTCGGTGGACACAAAGAGCACCGCCTCCAGGAGTCCACGGAATTGATCCATTTCTTCCCGGCTTAATTCACGGTATTCCGGCAAACCGGCTTCGCTGGTAGAGTGTACCGGCACCTCTACCGACTCGGCGCTATCTTGCTCCGGATCTGAAATCTGTTCGGGAAGAGCCCCTTCCATAGTATCAACATCGTCCCTGGATGCTTCAATTTCCAGCGTATCTTTCTTTTTCTTCGCCATAGCCACAGGGATTATGTCTCGCCCGTCCTTTGTACAGCAAGCGGTTTTTTAGCGACATAGTCCTGTTTTGTGCCGGATCATGCGCCCCCTGAAGAAGCGGCCTCAAGAGACGGTGGCGGCCCTCTTGAAAATCATGATCTGACCAAAGATTCCTTCCTGTTGCAGTATTATCTCTGCCAGCCTGGTCAGCTCCAGAATGGCCAGAAAGGTGGCGATTACCTCTCCCTTTCTCATTATCTCGATATTCTCAAACAGGTCTTCGAATGCGAAGGAGATGGCCTCTTCCAGCAGTTTGCGGATCTCATCCATCTTGAGTTCCACAGACCATTCTTCGCCAGAGATTTCGTAGCCGTCCTCTTCTTCTTCCGGCTCCAGTCTTTTAAGGACTTTCTGGTAGGCCCGGATCAAATCCACCAGGCTCACTTCCAGCATCCGCTCTTCGTCGCCGGTCTCCACCACGGGCGTCTCCGGACGGCCAAAAATACCGGATGAGATATCGTCCATCTCCCGCAAGGTTTCCGAAGCCATCTGAAATCTGCGGTATTCCAGCAGTTGCTGGATCAATTCCGGAGGCAGCCTGGAATCGGCTTCGGTATCCTCAAAACCTGGATCAGGAAGCAAAGCCTTGCTCTTGTAGTAGATGAGCCGGGCGGCCATTACGGTAAAGGAAGAGGCCAGAGAGATTCGCAGGTCCCGGGCTCCATGCATAAACGATAAAAAATCTTCGGTAATGCGATGAATGGAAATCTCGAAGATATCCACACGGTAGCTTTCGATTAATTTCCAGAGTACAGACAGTGGGCCTTCTTCATCACCATCCGGACCGGTCCAATGAACGATGAACTCTCCCAGTTCTTCTTTTTCTTCGGATTCACCCTCGGCAGCGTCGGCAGCGGCGTCCGGAATTTGCATCTCTGAGTCTGAATTCGCCGTCGGTCTGGATGGCCCGGATTTCTGGTCGGAAGCGCCAGGGGTTTCGTTTGCGCTTCCGGATGAGCCGGTAACATTGCTGGTTTCGGAGGAAGGCGCGCTTGAGCCTGCTGCAGCCCCTGCTGGCTCTGATTGATCCTTGTTCCGGGGGGATTCCTCCTGACTCACCGCAGTCCTTGCACTTTCGAATGGACGATCAGGATAGGGCCTTTTGCGCGGCTTGCTGCAGGCGCTCCGGAGGGAATGGCTTCACTACAAAGTCCTTTACGCCCATCTTAATGGCGCGAGCAAGCAGGTCTTCCTGTCCCAGAGCGGTAACCATGATGATTCGCGCGGCCGGGTCCGCTTTCAAGATTTCCGAGGCTGCTTCCAGCCCATCCTTTTCCCTCATGGTAATGTCCATGGTCACAAGATCCGGTTTCAGGTCGCCGTACATTTGCACCGCCTGATTTCCGTTTTCTGCTTCCCCGACGATTTCGTGTCCGGATGCAGTCAAAGCATCCTTGACCAGAGTCCTCATGAATTTTGCATCATCTACGATTAATATTCGCGCCATTTTTCACCCACTGCAGCAATGATTTTGTAGTCTCGCTTCAATTCCCTTTCTCTGTAAAGAGAAATATGGATCATACGTTCTGGCCCTGTAGTCGGCCGGCCAGTTCGCCCATTCTGGGCCCCAGTTTCTCCAGCTCCAGCACCTCATCCACCGCTCCGGCCTCAATGGCCCGGCGATTCATACCGAATACTACGCTGGAAGCCTCATCCTGGGCCAGAACCACCCCGCCCCGATCATGCAGTCGCTTAAGTGCGTCCACACCATCCTTTCCCATGCCAGTCATTATAACGGCCAGTATCTTCTCTCCCATGACATCCATGGCCCGGTTCAAAGTGAAGTCCACAGAAGGTCGATGCGCATTGGAGGCGGGGCTGCTCTCATCCAGTTCCAGTGCTACGCCGGCCGCAGTCTGGCGAAAGGACAGATGTTTTCCGCCAGGAGCGACATAGGCTTCTCCTGGTTGAATGATTTTTCCGTCCTCGGCCTCGTACACGCGAAGACCGCTAACACGGTCCAGACGCTGCGCGAAAGCAGAAGTAAAAATGGGAGGCATGTGTTGTACTACTACCAGAGGCAAAGGAAAACTCGAAGATAGACTGGAGAAAACCTGATGCAGGCACTGCGGTCCGCCGGTGGAAGCTCCAATCAAAGCCATCTTGAATTCATGTCCGCCCGCCTGCAATCGCGGTCCAACTATGTGCCTGGTGCGGGATTCCTGCTCCGTTAAAGACTGGATTAGTCCGCTAACCTTCATCCCAATCTGGTGTTCCAGGTCCGAGAGATCCAGTCCTGCACCGCTGGCCGGTTTGGGCACAAATTCCAGGGCCCCGGCTTCCAGGGCCTGCATGGTAATGTCAGCTCCTGCCTGGGTCAGAGAAGAAAGCATCATCACCGGAGTGTGGTTTGCCCTCCTCTTTTTTTCTGCCAGTAGAGAAAGGCCGTCCATGACGGGCATTTCCACATCCAGGATCATCAGGTCTGGCTTCAGCGTTTCCATTAGTTCCAGGCCACGCTTTCCATCCCTGGCTTCGCCTGCTACCTCAACGCCAGGAATGCGATGCAGCACGTCGCCCACGATCTGGCGAACCAGCATGGAATCATCGACTATGAGTACGCGAAAGGACATAGGCAATCAACCCGAAAGTCGGGAAACCAGTTCCACGAGGTTCGGACGGGAAGGCAGCATAAACAGTCTTCCCAGCAATTCGGTATCTTCGCGGAAGAAGTCCGTGGAAATATAGATCAGCCTGGAGTCCATCTCCGGATGGCTCTTTTCCTGCACGATTTTAAGTAGATCCTGCACCGAACCGGACATGAATAGCGGCACAGTAGGAGTAATGGCCATGCTGGTCTTATTGGCCAGTTCGTTCAGTATGCTTGAGCCTACGATGTTGGTAAGCTCATTGAGAACAGATTCCACGTCTTCCACGGACATAGAGTCCTGCTTTCGCTGACCTTCCGGAACGCCCATAAGCTCTCCAGCCGCTTCATAGCCAGTGGTCTCGTCAAAGACCAGCAGCAGCATGGCATAGAAGTCCCCTTCCGTTTCCAGAGCAACGGAAATGAGTCTTTCGCCGGGCACATATTTTGTGAGATCCGAATATTCAACGGTGGTGAATTCTGGCACCGCCACTTCCACGGTAACTCCCAGAAGTTGCGAGAGTACCAGACCGGCGTTTATCATTCCAGTGTTGATTACAGAATAGAGCTTGTTGTATTCGTCTTCCGAAAGATCCCTTCCATGGGATTCCCTGCCGCCATAGATTTCTTTTGCAGTACGAATTCGGTCCGCTTTCTCCTTCTCAAATTCCTGCAGCGCCTGGCTAATTCCTTCTGAATCCTCATCGGAGAGCAACTCCACCGAAGAGCGATTTCCTCCATCAGCATTCCCGCCCCGGGCAGTCGCGTCAGAGGCCAGATCCGTTGCAGCCGAGCCGGCCGCGTTCTGCGGACCGTCCAGGGTCTTGGAGCTTCCAGAATCCTCCTGGCCGAAAATGGTCACCGATTGAAGGGTTCCTGCAGATCCTGAATCGCTACTGGCAGTTGAAAGATGGGATGTGCCTGAGGGGCCGGCCTGCTCCACGGACAGCGAAGCAGATCCCGCAACAGGAGCGCTGCCATTGGCCTGGCTTCCATTGGATTGGGCTGCCACCGAGGCGATGGTCACTTCCTTCGCATCCGATTCGGAGCGAGCTCCTCTTCTGCGTCGGCCGGACCAGGCGATGCTACGCACTCGCTCGTTGTAGCCGTCGGTAGCATGCACCCCTTCAAAGGCTCTCTGCCCCACTTCTTCCTGCGCCCTGCGTCTGGATTGAATCCGGGTGGCCAGATCCAGAAGGCCATGAACATCCAGCACCATTACAATGGAACCGTCGCCCATCAAACAGGCCCCTATAAGGCCGCGAATGCTTTTGTAGTTCTGTTCCAGGCTCTTGATAACGATTTCCTTTTTGCCGGCCATACCATCCACGATGTAGCCTACTTTGCGGCCGGCTACGTTTGCAATGACCACAGGAAATTCTTCCTCTTCCTCTCCATCCAGAGGCAGACCCATTAGTTCCCTCAGGCGAAACACCGGAAGGATCTCACCTCGAAGGTTGATGATATCTTTTCCCTGCAGAGTGGTAATGTCGGACTGAGTAAGACGAATGGTTTCCACCACATCGGAAAGGGGAAAGGCGTACTCTTCGCCGCGAATGCGGACCAGTATGGCGCTAATAATGGCCAGGGTAAGAGGGAAAGAGAGGATAAAACTGCATCCCGCTCCGGGATTGTTCTGCACCTGAATGCTTCCTTTGAACTCTTGAACCATTTTTCGGACCACGTTCATGCCCACGCCACGGCCCGATACATCGGTGACTTCCCGTGCCGTGGAAAAACCCGGATGAAAGATCAGGTTGTATACCTCTTCATCGCTCATGGTCTCGGTATTATCTATTAGACCCAGGGCAACTGCCTTTTCGGCAATGGCTTTTCGATTCATGCCCCTTCCATCGTCTTTGATTTCGACGTAGATGTTGTTGCCGCTTTGAAATGCATTCAGAAGAAGGGTGGCGGTGGGGTTCTTGCCCTTTTCCTCGCGCTCTGCGGGCTTTTCGATGCCATGATCCAGGGCATTGCGAAGTAAATGAAGCAAAGGATCGTTCAAAGCGTCGATGATGTTCTTGTCCAGTTCGGTGTCTTCGCCCTGAAAAACCAGATCCACTTCCTTGCCCAGACTTAAGGCCAGGTCCCGTACAGGCCGGGGAAATCGATGAAAGGCCAGTCCTACCGGTATCATCCTGGTCTTCATGATGCCGCTTTGCAGATCCCGTGCAATGCGGGCGGCCTGATCGATCTTGCTCTTTAGTTCTCCCAGGGCATGGGATTCGCCGATTTCACGCGTAAGGTCTTCGTAAATCTTCTGCAATCCGGAATTCGTAATTACCAGTTCGCCCACGCTATTGAGCAGATAATCGATCTTTTCAGAAGAGACCTTTATGTTTCTTGTCTTGATTACGGTTTCATCGGTATTCAGGGCCCTGGAAGCTGTCCGAGCCTGATGCACTTCCTGCGTTTCGCCTTTTTGAGGAAGGGATCGCTCATTGAGATAGACCTCCTCTACCATATCCACCTGGCTAACTTTCAGGACGGTATCTTTCTTTGCGTCGCCATAGAAAATGAAATCCATGGTATTGCCTTCGTAGGCGCCGCTTTCCAGGTCCGCTTCCGGAGGATTGGTGCGATATACCTGACCGATCTTGCGCAAATTCATTAATAGAAGAAGCATCCGCATATTTCGCATGGGAGCTTCTCTATCCAATACAACGTGTCCGTCAAAGACCGTTTGTTTGCCGGCCTTGTCCGCAAGATCCGGCAGTTCGCTTTCGCTTAGCTCAATAAAATGCTGCTTGCTCTCCGGAGCCGTAGAAATGGAGGTCAGTGCAGGCGCCGTCACCGCTGCTCCTGGTTCAGACGCAGTGGGAGCAGGACTGGAAGCCGCCGGAGAATCTGCCACTACATAGGTTTCCAATTCTTCCAGAAGATCCTGGAATCTGTCGTCCGGTTTGCCGCCATCGGCAACCACAGCCACCGCGGCTTTGATGCGATCAAGGCAACGAAAGAAAAGATTTACTACATCGGTGCTAACCTTGAGATCCCCATCTTTGACCTTCTGAAAAAGGTCTTCCATATGATGGGCAAGCGAGGAAAGGCTATCCAGACCTACAAATGCGGCGCTGGATTTCAATGTATGCGCGGAGCGAAAGATTTCATTGATCGTTTCTTGATCGAATCCATCCCGTTCCAGACGCAACAGGTTTTGGTTTAGATCCTCGATGTGTTCGGATGCTTCATCCAGGAATAGTTCGGTATATCGATCCGCCATAATCAGGTATCCAGGATTTCATCATCCTGCTCGGCGGTTTGTTGAGCGAACAGAATGGCAAGATTAAAGATGAGAAAAATGCGTTCAGAGCTGCGACCTACCCCTTTCAGGTAATGGTTCG
>JAGRNE010000205.1 GCA_020440915.1 Leptospiraceae bacterium
TATCACCGTTGGCAGGTTTACTCGTTATCAGGTAGGGTAAGCAAATGTCCGGTTTTCCCTATCGAAGAATCCTCCTGAAGCTTTCCGGAGAATCCTTCACCACCAGGGGAAGCAATGGACTGGAAGTGGACCTCATTCGCAAGGTGGCGGGGCAGATCAAGCTTTGCCACAAAGCGGGCATCGCCGTGGCTGTAGTTATCGGCGGTGGAAACATCCTTCGAGGTTCACAATTTGCCGAGGCCGGTATGGATCGGGCCACCGCAGATTACATGGGTATGATCGGAACCGTAATCAACGCCCTGGCCTTGCAGGATGCCTGCGAAAACATCGATCTCATCACCCGGGTCCAATCCGCCATCGAAATGAAGTCTATTTGCGAATCCTATATTCGCAGAAAGGCTATGCGCCACCTGGAAAAGAATCGAATCGTCATCTTTGCCGGAGGTACCGGCAATCCCTATTTCACCACAGATACAACGGCAGCGCTGCGAGCAGTAGAAGTCGGCAGCCAGGTCATTTTGAAGGCCACAAAAGTAGATGGTGTCTACGATTCCGATCCAATGAAGAACGAAGGGGCCAAACGCTTCAAACACATCTCCTATATGGAATCCATCCAGCGTCGGCTGAAAGTTATGGATACCACGGCTCTTACGCTGTGTATGGAAAACAATCTGCCTATTATTGTTTTTGATATCTTTAAAGAGGGCAACCTGGAGAAATTGATTGCCGGAGAAGACATCGGCACACTTATCTCGTCAAAGGAAGGACTGGAATATGCCTGAAGAAAGCGGCGCAGAAGAGATACTGCTGGAAGCAGAAGAGAAGATGCAAAAAAGCATCGAAGCCTACAAACGAGACCTGGGCACCATTCGAGCGGCGCGGGCCACTCCCAGTATGCTCGATGGCATTCAGGTGGAATACTACGGAACCATGACTCCTCTAAACCAGCTGGCATCTCTGAGCATTCCGGAAGCGCGAATGATGCTGCTTTCTCCCTACGATAAAAGCGCTCTGGGAGATATCGAAAAGGCCATTCAAAAAAGCGATCTGGGACTTACCCCTCAAAACGATGGAACCATCATCCGACTGGTGCTTCCTGAGCTTTCCATGGAACGCCGTCAGGAACTGGTGAAGCAAGTGAAGGGACGACTGGAAGAAACCCGGGTGGCCATTCGAAATGTTCGACGGGATGCCAACGATCATATCAAGAAGCTCACAGGTTTGCCGGAAGACGACGTAAAGGCCCATCAGGATGAGATCCAGAAGCTCACCGATCAGCACGTAGCCGAAGCGGAAAAGCTGGCCGAGCAGAAAGAAGAGAGCATTCTTACCGTTTGAGGTAATCCCCTGGGCCAGTCCCAAACCAATCCTCAGCATATTGCCATAATCCTGGATGGCAACGGTCGATGGGCTCGGGCCCGTGGACTGTCCCGTCCTGAAGGCCATCGAGCCGGTGGAGAAGCGCTTCGCCGACTGCTGGATGACGTGCTGGAAGAAGGAATTCCCGCTCTTTCCCTTTACGCATTCTCTACCGAAAACTGGAAGCGGCCGGACACCGAGGTAACGGCCCTGTGGGGCCTGATGGAAGAATTCTTCCGGAAATACCTCGACGTCTGTCTGGAAAAAGGGGTTCGCATTCGCTGTAGCGGGGCCATCCATAGAATTCCGCCAGGTCCGGCCGGGGTGTTGAAACGGGCCATCGAAGTCACAAAGGACCAGAACAATCTCACAGCAAATTTCTGTATCAATTACGGTTCCCGGGCAGAGATTGTTCGGGCCTGCAATCATCTTATCAAGAAACGGCGAGGAAGCTTCTGGCGTCGAATCAAGGGCGCCTTTCAGCCTGTTACGGAGGCAGAGCTGGAATCGGAGCTTTATACGGCGGGCCTGGGCGATGTGGACCTACTGGTGCGCCCGGGAGGAGAGTTTCGAATCTCCAATTTTCTGCTCTGGCAATGCGCCTATGCGGAACTCTACTTTACAGAGGTCTACTGGCCGGATTTTGATAGCACAGAATTGAAGAGGGCTCTGGAATGGTACCGGAACCGACAACGCCGATTTGGCGGCCTTGGAGCCGATCCCGAATAGCAGGGCCTTACTTTGCCTGGAACCAGAACCGGCGCAAGAGATCCGGATTCTGATAGAAGGGAAAGATGCTGAAGTCTTTTCCGCTGACCATTCCGTTAGAGAGTTGCGGGGTCATTTCCTCGCAGAGCTGAAACAAGGAGAACACGCCCATGGGCGAAACCACCAAAAGAATCATATCTGGCCTTACTATCGGCGCCATTGTAATTGTGGCTCTGTACTTCAACACGGCATTCTATTCCCTGGGGGCGGTGATCCTTGTGGCCATGTTTGCCTTTCTGGGAGTGGAGGAGTTCTACCGGCTTAGCGACCGTGGGCTGGAAGGCCGACCATTGCGATTCCCGGGCTTTATAATGGTGATTCTGATACTGGGCAATGGCTATTTGATCTATGCCGCCAGGAAGCATCCGGATCTGGGACTTTCAATGGGGCTACCGCAGCAATGGTTTGATCCCTGGACCGGCACCATTGTAAGCATTCTTGTTATTTCTGTAGTCCTGGCCACCAGCCTTCAGCTGGTGTTTCGACCCATAGACGGCGCCATTTTTTCTGCTTCCGTCACTCTATTCGGACCTCTGTATGTAGCCGTTCCCATGGCCATGATCTTCCCTCTGTTTCAGATGGAGGACGGGGTTTTCTATTTTGTCTTTATCGCTCTGGCTACTATCATGACCGATGCTGGCGCCTACTTTGCCGGCAAGTGGTTTGGCAAACACAATGCAGGGCTGAAAGTGAGTCCGCGAAAAACCTACGAAGGCTACATTGGCGGCGTTGTCTTTGCCATCGCCTTCAACCAGGGATTTCTCTACGGCTGGCAGCATTTCACCGGCGATGCAGGTCCGGGCATGCTTTCTCACCTGGAAGCGGGCATCCTTACTGCCGTTCTCTCCGTGGTCTCCGTATTTGGAGATCTGGTGGAGAGTCAGCTCAAGCGGGATGCGAAAATCAAGGACTCCGCTTCCATGATTCCAGGCCACGGCGGCATACTGGATCTAATCGACGCTTTGCTATTTACCATTCCCCTGGGCACAATTTACTTTCTGTATCGATAAAATGGATTTTGGGCTCATACGACGAAACCAGGCGAAACCCACGCAATCCCTGTGTTTGCTGGGCGCCTCTGGTTCCGTAGGCGGCACAGCCATTCGCTACCTTCGTCGGAACCCATCCATCGCTCTGGAATCGGTAAGCGTCCACTCTTCCATTGACAGACTGGAGCAACTTATTCAGGAGTTCCAGCTTCACCGGGTCTGCATTAGCCATGAAGACGCCTTTGACTACGCCATCGATGGATTGCGATCTCAGTACCCTGACGTGGAGTTCTTTCGCGGTGCCGACGGTCTGGTGGAAATGGTACAGCAAAGCGCGGCAGATACGATACTCACAGCTGTTGTGGGGGCCTGCGGGATTCGGGCCACCGTGGCCGGCATTGAGGCGGGAAAGAAAATCGCTCTGGCAAACAAAGAAACCCTGGTAACAGCGGGACCGGCCATCCAGGCTTTGCCGGCATTCGCGGAAAACTCCAGGAGCACGGCATGCATTGTGCCGGTGGATTCGGAGCACAGTTCTCTTTTCCAGTTGCTGGAAGGCCAGAACCTCTCCCATGTTCACAGAATCCTGTTAACCGCTTCCGGTGGGCCGTTTCGCGACTGGGATGCGGAGCGAATTCGTGGCGCTCGTCGCGAGGAAGTGCTGAATCATCCTACCTGGACCATGGGCCCAAAGATAACGGTGGATTCCGCCGGAATGATCAACAAAGGCCTGGAGCTAATCGAAGCACGTTTTCTTTTTTCCTGCCGGCCCGATCAGTTGGATGTGCGTATACACAGGGATTCCATCGTCCATGCAATGATCCAGATGACCGACGGAAGCTTTCATTTATCCTGTAGCCAGCCAGATATGATATTCCCGGTGGCCCATACACTTCATTATCCGGAAGCCGTTCCGGAGCAACACCAGGAAATGTCCTTTCCGGAAGCGTGGCCTGCATTATCTTTTGAAGTGGTGGACGATGTTCGATTCCCCGGCTTCGGGCTGTGCAGAAAGGCCATGGAGGAGGGCGGTACCGCCCCCGCCATCCTGAATGCGGCCAATGAAGTGGCGGTGGATGCTTTTTTGAGAGAACGGATTTCCTTCAGCGAAATACCTGAATGGATTGATCGCGCTTTGCAGGAGCAGCCCATACGCAATACCACCGACCTGGAAGAATTGATCCAGGCAGACGAGAAAACAAGAAGCGATTTAGAGCAAAAGCTGAGCGCCTTAAGTGCGACGGAGTAAGGAATGCTATTAACCATAGTGGCCGGCATTTTTATGCTGGGAGTCTGTATCATTGTTCATGAGCTGGGCCATCTTCTCATGGGCCGCGCCGTAGGCGTAAAGGCCGAGATCTTCTCCGTGGGCTACGGGCGAGGAATCTGGAAAAAGAAAATTGGAGATACCACCTGGCAGATCACCGCCATCCCGCTGGGCGGTTACGTCAAATTCTACGGCGACGATTACGAAGAGGGCCGGGATGTGCCGGGCGGATTCTTCTCCGTTTCGCCTCTGAAGCGAATCATTCCAGTGCTGGGCGGTCCTCTTTTTAATCTCATACTGGGCATTATCATCTTTCTGGGGCTGGGCATCTTTACGGCTCCTCCTTCCAACGAAGTGGTGATTCTGGAGGAGCTGGGAAAAGATTCGCCTGCCTACCAGGGCGGCCTTCGCACCGGCGACCGGGTGGTGGGAATAGCTGGCGCTCCGGTGGAAAACTTCTACGACATTCAAAATCAGGTTATTCTGTCCGGCGGCAAACCTCTGGAATTTCAGGTAATGCGTGACCAGGAAGAGAAATCGTTCTTCGTCACACCGGCGGTGGATTCGGCGGGCCGCGCTTCCATCGGGATTCGCGTGCCAGGAGACAGGCTGCTGCGCGTGGATTATCCTTTTGGAGCGGTGATGAGCTATCGCTTCCAGGAGATCTTTGGCGATGCTACCCCGCCCGCTCATCTAAAGGCCTTGCCCTATCTGAACGAAGGCGATGTAATACTGTCTGTGGAGGGCGAAACGCCTGCCTCTGTCCTGGATCTCCAACGTCTTCTGGGCAGGCATGGAGACGGTACGGTGACTGTGAAGGTGCAGCGCGAAACCGCCTCCTGGATCGCTCCCTGGTTTACGAAAGAAACCGAGGTAGAAGTGCCGGTTCAGGAAGAGTACCGGGTCTGGTTCACCAACATTCGGGATCTGAAGTACAATGCATCCGTCCCCGATCAGCAACTGGCTTCCAACGTACCGGAACACCTTCGAGTACTGGCCGATCTACGTGTAGGGGACAGGCCGGCGGGTTCCTACGTGGGGCTGAGCGAACGATTCCCGGAAAAGCAGCGAACCACGGTCTCTCTTGGAGACCAGCAGTATGAAGCGGACGTGCTGGGAGAGAAATTCGGACTTATGGGATTTCGCCCGGCCCAGCAAATCGATCCTCTGACCGGCGAAAGACCGGAACTGGGCGAGGGCTTCGTTCGAGGCCTGGAGCGCACCTACCAGGCCATTATGCTGTATCCTCAGTTTTTTGGTCAGATCTTTGCGGGCCGGGTATCCTTTATTGAAAATGCGGCCGGACCGGTGCGGATGTTTGCCTATGCAGGCGTCATCGCCCGTTCCAGTCTCACCGAGTATTTCCATCTGATGGCGGCTATTTCCATTGCGCTGATGGTTATTAATCTTCTGCCATTTCCTGTAGTGGATGGCGGTCATATTGTATTTTTTCTGCTGGAGGCCATTGCCGGTAGACCGCTTTCCCGAAATGTCATGGAAGGGATGTATCGTTTCGGATTCATAGTGCTTGTGAGTCTGGGGCTCTGGATCATGTACAAAGACGTGGTGGATGTTCTTACATTCTGATTGTCGTCGGGGTATCGGTAGCAAATCTAGTTCCAGATGAAAGCTTCCCGATACCTTATTCCCACATTGCGCGAGGATCCTCAGGATGCCCAGGTCTCCTCTCACAGGCTGATGATGCGCGCCGGGCTGGTGCGCAAGGTCGGTGCCGGCCTTTATCATCTTCTGCCCGCCGGCCTGAGAGTTATCCGAAAGATAGAAGCAATTGTGCGAGAGGAAATGAATCGCACCGGGGCCCTGGAATTTCAGCTTCCTGTGCTCATTCCTTCCGAGCTCTGGGAAACCTCCGGCCGCTGGGATACCATGGGAAAGGAGATGTTTCGCATCCAGGATCGACACGAAGTCTGGAATGTGCTGGGACCCACCCATGAGGAGTCTTTTACCGAAT
>JAGRNE010000206.1 GCA_020440915.1 Leptospiraceae bacterium
CAGCGCCCATTGCCATAACGACCTGGGTATGGCTACCGCCAATAGTCTGGCCGCTGTGCAGAACGGCGCGCGTCAGATTGAATGCACCGTAAACGGAATTGGAGAAAGAGCTGGGAACACAGCCATGGAAGAAGTGGTTATGGCTCTTCGCACCCGAGGGGAGTTCTACAATCTTCATACCAGTATTCGCACAGAAGAAATCATGCGATCCAGTCGACTGGTGCGCCAGGTTACCGGTATGAATGTACAGCCCAACAAGGCGATAGTGGGCGACAACGCATTTGCACATGAGAGCGGCATCCATCAGGATGGCGTTCTGAAAAACCGGCTCACCTATGAAATCATGACTCCAGAGTCGGTGGGTCTGGAAAGCAACCGCATGGTTCTGGGACGCCATAGCGGCCGCCATGCGTTTAAGGACAGGCTTACCCGCCTGGGATACGTGCTGGAAGAGGAAGAGTTTCAGGAAGTCTGGAACCGATTCCTGGACCTGGCAGACAAGAAGAAAGAAGTGTACGATGAGGACATTCTTTCTCTGGTAAACGATACCCAGGCAGCTCAGGACTTTCAGCGGTACGAACTGGGTAGCCTGCATGTTTCTGCGGGCAGCGGAACGGTGCCTACTGCCACAGTGAAGCTGATCGATCGAGAAAACCCCGACGAACCCAGATCCGTTACAGATGCAGCCTGCGGCGACGGACCTGTGGATGCCATCTACAATGTATTGGAGCGAATTACTGGCCTGGCTATCAAGGTGGAGCGATTCAGGATTCAACCAGTGAGCGAAGGACGGGATGCTCAGGCTGTGGCCAGCGTTTTACTCAGGATCGGGGATCGCAGTTTTGCCGGCAAAGCTCTGAGCACCGATATCGTAGAAGCTTCAGCCCGGGCGTACCTGGATGCAATTAACCGCAGTTTCACCGCAACCCAGGATTCTATCACCGAAACGATTTAGTGCTCCAGGCGCAGGCTCAGAGGTTTTCCTGAAGTTGCTTCAGCAAATAGGCGGCCGGTCCATCGGAGTATCCTTCCGGCGCAGATGAAACAATCCCTTCCAGTCTTTCTCTGAGCGCTCTTCGCAGACCTACATCGTGGCGGGAGCCGGGCATACTGTGAACAATGGATTCCAGCTCCTGCCGGCTTTGCTGCTTATGCTGTCGCAGGCTTTCTGGATCGCCGGCAAAGATTTCGAAGAGTTCCTGGTGGCCGGACTTTCCTTTAATGTTCCAGGCGCCGATCATCCGGGAATATTGAGCAAGCTCCGATTGCGCCTCCAGGCGATCGAAAACGCTGCGCGAAACCAGGACTCTGGTCCCCAGGGTTTTGTTCAAGGACTCCAGCCTACTGGCCAGATTCACTGTATCGCCGATGACGGTGGTTTCCAGCCTATCGCTTGCGCCTACCGTTCCCAGCATCAGCGGACCATGATGTAATCCGCAACCTGATTCCATGAGGGCGCTTTGCCTTACCTGTGCGGGCGCCGAAGTGGGCCCGCCGGAGTTGTCCGCCTCGCCGGTATCGAAATCTCCTGGCGAAGGTTTTCCGCTACCGCCGGATTGCATTGTCCGCAACTCACGTATCATCTCCGTGGCGGCGCCGGCCGCCATCCTGGGATCCGGGAAAAGTGCCATAATTGCATCGCCAATAAACTTGTCTATGAAGCCGCCGTTTCGTTGAATTATGGGCTGCATCTGTTCCAGGTAGAGATTCAGAAAATGAAATACCAGCTCTTCGCCGGCTTGCTCGGAAAAGGCAGTGAAGTTTCGCAGATCGGAGAACAAGACAGTCATTTCGCTCTGAATGGAATCGCCTCTTCGCACATCCAGAATGCTGTCCTTTTTCAGATACTCCAGAAACTGATCCGGAACAAAGCGGCGGAAGCTTTCCGTATAACTTTGCTGGAGGGCCAGGGCCCTGGCCTGCTCCTCCAGTAGTTTCTTTTGAGCCTCTTCCTGTCTTTCCCTTAGATCCGAAATCCTGTATCCCAGGGCAAGACTGAGCAGAGTGGCTTCCACACTGGCGCCAAAGATGCTGCCATAGTGGCTTAAGAAGCTACCGGGCAGCAGCCCCATGTTGGCGAAAACGAAGTAGATGACGCTTACAAGCAGCAATGACCAGGCCATGGCAAAATAGCGGGCCGGTTTGAAGCCAGCTTTCCAGCTCAGAAATATGTTCGCCGTAACCATAACTACCGTGATTACCGGATAGATGTTGGCCAGGAGCACCGAAATGCGAACCGGCGGAAGTGGAAGAATCAGAAGCAATACAATACCTGCCAGAACCGTGCCCACGCACACTCTGGAATAAACTGGTCTGTATTTCCGGATCAACAGAAAGCCATGACTGAATTGCAGGGCAGCGGATGACGTTATAAGGCTAAAGGCTGGAGCCATCAATCCCTGGTATTTGTAGCTTGGCAGAGGAAAGAAATAGGACTGATAGCCGTACACAACGGAAAGAAACACTCCAAAGCCAAGAATATAGAGGACATAGTAAAGATAGGCCCTGTCCCGAATCGAAAGAAAAATAAAGAAATTGTAGATGCTCAGCGAAATCATGAGTCCGAAGAATGCGCCAAAGGCAAAATGTCTGAGCAAATCCGTGCGATGCAGCGTAGGGCCAGACCATATATAGATCGGGATCGTCATTGCATCGTCGGATACCATGCGAACAAAAATCTGGCTGGTTCCCTTTTCCGGCAGTAAGTGAAAACGAAAGAATGGATGCTCCCGAAGGCTGGCCTCCGAGCCCTTCTCGGAGGAAAGCAGGGCATCCCCTGAGATCTGATAGAATTCAATGCTGCGAAGTCGCGGTGTTGCAATCTCCAGAAAAAAAGGAAGTTCGCTCAGGCCCGGCTCGAATTGAACTTCTGCCTCCAGCCACAGGGCCTGAGATCTGAGTCCAAAGTTTGGATAAGCGGAAGAGACAGGTTGGAAACGGCTGGATTCGGATCTTACTTCCTCAATGCCGCTTTCTTCCGGAAAGAAAGCAAAACGAAAGGCAGGGGCCGCGCGCATATATGAGACCTGACCGTCCAGGTAAACTGGTCCGGCACCGGAAAACTCTCGATCCGCGCAGCCAGTAAATACAAACAGAGAAAGGGCCAGCGTTATAAGCAGACCCGTGCGAAAAGGTCTTACTGAGCCAGCTCGGTGGGTTGGGCCGAGTCCTGGATGTGAATCGCTTCTAACGCCTGAAACAGTGTATCGTATTCGGCCTTTGCATTCCATGCTACCCATCCCCGGGCATCCGTTTTTTCCGCCGCTCGTATCTGAGCCACGATGTAGTCTTCATAAGACATGCGAGCATAGCCTACGTTATACCCGAACGCCTGGATAAAGGGCTGGATGGTGGCGCGCGTGCCTTTTAGACGATCCAGACCCTTTGTTGTCCCTTCATGTATGGTAAAGCCGGGATTGGATAGTCTTTTTCTGTCTCCGGTGAAGTGGCTGGGGTAGAGCATGGGATAGATGACATCCACATACTTTGCAAAGTTTTCCAGCTTCTGACCTATGAGGTCGTCGCGGTTGTACACAACACGTCCGAAGAGGTCCGCCCCGAGCTTCACTTGATGTTTGTCCGCAATGGTCCGGGCCTGCTTGAGTATGCTCTCTATATAGTCATATTTCTGCTGCAGGGAATAAGGAGTGTAATCGTCCGCGAATCGTATGTAATCCAGCTGAACCTCGTTGAATCCCGATGACGCCGTTTTTTCGATCACTGCATAAATCTGATTGAGTGTTTCCTCGCTCGCTTTTCGGTTCAGGCCATCCTGAAAGCAGACTACTCGGCCGGCCACATAGATGTTTCGAGATCGGAGATAGGCGATAACCTCTTCGTTGATGAGAAAACGATGCGAACCGTAGGGTTGTACATCGATAACGACATAGTTGAGGCCAAAAGGCTGGCCTTTGTCCACCAGACGTTTCACCAGTTCCAGGTTTCGTCCCCGGTTTACGTCCAGGTAGATTCCCCGCATGGGACCTGCTGGCTTCTGGACTTCTTCCTGCTTTTCCTGTGCTGCAGAACTGCAATGCATGCCCAGAACACCGAACATAAGTAGCGCTACGATGCGACCTCTAGTTTTCATTGCGGTTGAGTTTTTCAGCGGCCCCCTCAGCGGTCAGGTATTTTTTCTTCTTGTAATTTGAATCCTATAGCCGCCCTTGAGGGGCCATGAAGAAATCGGATTTCCCGTCAGGATTCATTTTCGGCACATCTACGGCCGCCTATCAAATCGAAGGGGCAGCCGCAGAAGATGGCCGGGGGCCTTCCATCTGGGACGATTTTTCGCATACTCCTGGAAAGATTGCCGGAGGGGATACCGGCGATGTTGCCTGCGACCATTATCATCGCTTTGAAAGCGATCTGGATCTTATGAAGGATCTGGGAATCAAACATTATCGTTTCTCGCTTTCCTGGAGTCGCATTCTTCCTTATGGGGTGGGGGCTCGAAATCCCCGTGGAGTGGATTTCTATCATCGACTGCTGGATGCCTGTATCAAGAGAGGTATTGAGCCTTTCGTAACCATCTATCACTGGGACCTGCCTTCCGCCCTGGAAAGTAGAGGAGGCTGGACCAGTCGCGATACGTATCATGCCTTTTGCGACTATGTAGATGTTGTCACCAGGGAATACTCAGATAAGGTGAAGCGCTGGATGATTCTAAACGAGCCTTTTGTCTTTACTGCGGTGGGACACTTCGCAGGTATTCATGCTCCCGGTCGGAAAGGCCTGGGCAATTTTCTTCCTGCAGCTCATCATACTACTCTGGCGCAAGCAGAGGGTGGCCGAATCGCCAGAGCCAATGCTTCGGTAGATGCAGAGATAGGTACAACGTTTTCCTGCGCTTACCCCACTCCTTATCGGGATACCCCGCTGCATCGAAAGGCAGTGGCGCGCTACGATGCGGTTTTTAATCGCTTCTTTCTTGATCCAGTCTGCGGTCGCGGATATCCTCTGGATGTAATGCCCGGTCTCAAGAGAATCTGGAAATATGCGAAACCCGGCGATGAAGAGAAGCTGGCATTTGATTTTGATTTTGTTGGAGTGCAAAACTATATTCGAGATGTTGTGCGTTTCTGGCCATTTCAGCCAGTATTATGGTTCAAGACCATCGAGCCGGCAAAGCGAGTGGAGCAAACTACGGAGATGGGCTGGGAAATCTATCCTGACTCACTGTATAACCTCTTGCTGCAGTTCGCCGAATATCCGGAAATCAAAAAGATATACGTCACCGAAAGCGGCGCCGCATTCAAGGACCAACCCGTTCAGGGAAGAGTGCAGGACACCGATCGGCAACAATACCTGAAAGACTTCATGGATGCTACTTTAAGAGCTGCGCGAAAATCAGAAAAGATTCAGGGGTACTTCGTATGGAGCTTTCTGGATAACTTTGAATGGGCGGAAGGATACCGTCCTCGCTTTGGTCTTGTATACGTGGATTACAAGACTCAGGAGCGGATCCCCAAGGACTCGGCTTTCATGTTTCGCGATTTTCTCGGCGGCAAAGATATATAGAAGGCGAAGGCTTCCGGGCTATGGCCTGGCGGGCTGTGCGCTGGCAAGCGAAGACCGAAATTCCGGCCTGTATTTATCCTACCTGTCAGCGAATTCGGAGGACCACAGCCTTGAACCGCCGGGATGCTTCCAACCGCTCATTGTCCTGGAAGCGCTTCTGGTAGCGGTCTTTTCGGAAAGCCCTATGATTCGCTAGCGCCTACCATGGATTTGAGCTCGACTTCTTCCAATTGTTTCTCGAATTCAATCCCGTACAATCGAACAGCTTCCGGCAGACTCATTCCTTCCGGGGCCTCCACTCGTCGAATGGTGCCGTCTTTCTTTACCTGGCTGTCGGCAAAATCCAGGAATGTTACTACGCAGCCGGTACCTTCGGCGAAGTCGGCACGACTCTCCAGCAAGATACCGCCTCTAGACAGGTTGATTCCCGATGCATCGTACTCGATGGTTTTTTTGAGTTGTGGCGATTCCGCAAGTATCGTGAGCCGACGTTTGAACGGAAACCTTGGGTACTTTCTTTTTTCCTGTGACAGAATGTTACTCCTTTTGGCCAAGAGTCCGCTATGCTTCCAGAAGAATTGGGATTTGGGATTGACAGGTCCTTGAACCAGAATACAAACAATCCCCTGTGGTCCGGAAGCCGGATCAAAGCGCTAACGATGCAAAAAATAATGTCGTAGCGACAGCTGTCCTACAGGAGTGATTCATGCAACCCTTTATAGCTCCCAGCTTCAATCTTCCCTTGCTGTGGACCGCCGATCTTCTCGAATGGCCAATTCTAAAGATACTACAA
>JAGRNE010000207.1 GCA_020440915.1 Leptospiraceae bacterium
TGTAAATCGGGGCCTCGCCATAAACCGTGATTTCTCCGCGCATACAGGCTTCCCGGAAGTCGCCGGGAATACCAGAATCATCTCGGGCGGATGGACCGGAACAGGAACTTGCTACGAAGGTCAGGGCGATAAGAAAAGCCATCGCCAAAAATGCGCCTCGACGAACCGGTCCACGACCAGTCCAGGCGCCCAAAAGGGAAGCAAACCGCCCGCCCGGGGAATGAGAGAGAGTAGATCTCAAAGAAGACACCATTTTGTGCATATCTATTAGAGGCAATAGCCGGATTCCGGGTCAAGTATATACGTTTTTTTCTTATGGATTGGTAGCGAATTCCGATGGGTTAATCGATGATCTTCCCGGCTCTTGAAAAAACTCTGCGAGAGCAGTCCCGCCTGGTCAAGGAAGCGCTTTCCATTGAAAAGGATAAAGGACGGGCCATTGCAGAGGCTAACGGAAAGAAGCTCAATGAATTGAGCCGCCGCCTGGAATCTATTGTAGAATCAATGGAGAAGGCGGAAAATGAGCGAATAGTAAGCTGCCGTCGTCTGCAGAAGCAGCGGCCGGATCTATTCGAAGTAGAGAGCGAACTGCGCGCCAGCGATCTGCTCCATGCCCTGGACCTCCTGGAAGAACAGGGTGTACCAGTGGAACAGGAAAGAGATCTTCTAAGTCTTCTGATGCTGGATCTCAGGAAGCTTCAAACCCTCAATCAGGAAAACCAGTATGCTCTGGAAAGAGCGCATGCCAATCTGCACGATGTGCTGGAAGATGTGTCCGGAAAGGAACGAGTCTACACTCCGGCCGGCACTTCAAAAAACAAATCTGGCAGTCAGTCCCTGATTCTTAACGCCACCGTTTAAGGTTTGCCCTTTTCGCTTCGCTGGATTCGTCCGGTGGGCGTCTCTTTTTTTCCTCATCCTTTTCTTTGCCGTTCCGAAAAGAAAAGTGGAGGCTTCTATGGGCTCAACATTTGGCGGATTCGAAATTGCAAAAAGGGGACTTAACGTCCACCAGACTGCTATTCAGACCACTGGTCACAACATATCCAATGCGGATAACGAAAACTACTCCAGACAACGAGTAAATCTGGAGAGTATGGATCCGATCTATGCTCCCGCTCTGAACCGCGCCAATGTAAAGGGGCAGCAGGGCCAGGGTGTACAGATTGCTTCCATTGAACGTATCCGAAATACTTTCTACGACGACCAGATAGCCGATGCCAACAATGTAAAAGAATACTGGGGGGCCTCCTCGGATTATCTACAGCAAATGGAGCGGATCTTTAACGAGCCTTCTGATAATTCCCTTCGCACTCTAGGAGATAACTTCTGGCAGAGCTGGCAGGAATTGTCCACCTACCCCTCGGATCGTGCTCACCGCGAAGTCGTTCTGGAGCGAGGCAATGCGCTGACTACGCGAATGTCAGATATCTATAACAAGCTCACGGATCTTCGCCAGCGGGCCAACCGGGAAGTAATTCAGGATGTCCGAACCATCAACTCCCTGGCTGCCGATATTCGCGACCTGAACGAACGAATTCTCAAACTGCAGACCCTGGGCGATCAGCCCAATGACTTGATGGACCGCCGGGATGCGGCCATCGAAAAGCTCTCCGGCATTGCAAACATCCGCATTGGTCGGGGCGACAAAGATGAGCTCATCGTCTTCATTGGCGAGCAGGCTCTGGTGCAGGGAGAAATTCATCGCAAATTGAAAACCGAACCGGATTCTACGAACGATGGCATGGCCAAAATCCTATGGGAGCACAACGATAAGGAAGTGATTCTTAGCGGAGGACATCTTTTCGGACTCAAGAAAATGCGCGATGAGGCCATTGTAGAGCGCATCAACAATGTGGATGAATTTGCGCTGAATGTGGCCGACGTGGTCAACGAAATCCACAAAGATGGATTCGGCCTGAACGGCGCCACCAATAAGAATTTCTTTGACGTGCGCAATCTGAGCGGCAATTCCCGTGGCATCTACGATCTCGGTCCGCAGGCAGCCAACTATGACCTGAACCAGGACGGCACAGCCGAAGTTACTGCGATATTCCGCGTCACCGGCTCCAATACCGTCGATCCCACAAAACCGGTGGGGGTCGACGGCACGCTTACTTTCTACAGAAACGATGAGAACAATACCCCGGTGCTGGTAGACTACTCCGCAGACGACACCCTGAATTCCATCATCAAGCGGATCAACTCCCAGGATGCTGGCGTAGTGGCCTACATGACCCATGACAATCAGCTCGCGCTAAAAGGAACTACGGCTACCGATGATCGTAGAACCAATTTCATGATTCGCCATCTGGAAGATTCCGGCGAGCTCCTGGCCGGCTATACGGGCATCTTGAACTCTTCGGGACCGCAGGGCGCATTTGATTTTCGCCGCATCGACGAGATCTCCAAGCTTCAGGCGCCGCTACAGGACATTACGCTCACTCCCATCTATCATCCCTCTGCCTACATAAAGGTTTCGGATGAAATCCTGCGAGATCCCGCCTCTCTGGCTGCGGCTCGTGGAAAGGACGTGGGCGGCACCGGAGATTATAATCAGTCCAACGGACCTGCGGACGGAACCAACGCCTTGCTTATTGCCGAGTCGCTGAAGCAGGGAAACAACATGATCGGTCATTCGGATAACTCAGAAGAGTTTTACAATGCCCTGATCTCAAAACTTGGAACCGAAAGTCGTACGGCCGAAGATGCCATTCAAAGGCATGAAGACAATCTACTCTCCCTCAAGAATCTGCGGCAAAGCGTGATGGGCGTGAGCCTGGACGAAGAAATGTCTAACATGGTGCAGTTCCAGCATTCGTACAATGCGGCGGCCAAGATCTTGAATAGCATGGATCAAATGCTGGATGTGATTATCAACCGTCTGGGCGCCTGATAACTGAAATGGCAATGGGAATGGAGACTAGAAGACTATGATGCGAACCACCGGAATCATGCAGAACAATTCGCTGGTGCGAAACCTTGAAAGACACAAATATGAAATGGACAAGGTTCAAAACCAGCTGGCCACCGGGCAGCGAATCAGCCGGCCGGGGGACGATCCTTCCGCTGCTACCAATCAAATGTACTACCGCAGCCGGGTGAACGAACTGGATCAGTTTGCCCAGAACATTGAAGCTGCCATCGGCCGCCTGAATCATATGGATGGCGAAATGGGACGCGTAACAGAAATCCTGCACCGGGTGCGTGTCCTTGCAGTGCAGGCTTCCAACGGCATCTATCAGGGCGACAGCGGATTCGAACTTAAGAATGCCATCGCCAAGGAAATCGACCAGCACCTGCGGGCGCTCATAGACATTGCCAATGGCCGGGACGCTACCGGCCGACCCCTCTTTGGAGGCCATGAAGTAGATCGTCCTCCTTTTGAGCCCATTCTAAGCTCCATCCGCGGCCTGCAAGGCATCGAGCTGGATAATCAGATTGTAGGCGTCGAGTACCGCGGAGACAACGGTAAGCGTCTCACCGAGGTGGAGCGCAGCCAGTATATCGACGTAAACCTTCCAGGCAACCAGGCCTTCTGGGGCACCAATATGACTGTCACCGGCGCCGTGGATAATTCCGGTTACGTTAGCACCACCGATCAGGCCTTTCGCATCGACGGAGTGGAAATCCGGGTGGCCGCAGGCGATACCATCGACGACATCATCGATAAGATAAACCAGGCGGGTGTGGAAGTTAAGGCTTCCAAAATCGGCCAGGATTACATAAGCCTGTCTACATCCGAGCCCCATCAGATCTGGCTGGAGGACATGGAAGGCGGAACCGTTCTCCGCGATATTGGATTGATCAGCGCCGACAAATCCGAGCCGCCCAACAATTTTGCCGAAACGGCTCGCGTAAACGGGCGGTCGATCTTTGATGTGCTAATCAAATTCCGGGACGATCTGATAGCCGGGGATCAACTGGAGATTTCCGGTCGGGACCTGGGTAACCTGGACTCAGCTTTGGAAAACGTGCTTCGCTTCCGGGCCGAAATCGGCGCCAAGCAGAATCGAATGGATGAACATACCAAGCGAGTTGCCTGGGACAAGACCTACATGCAGGAGCTTCTGGCCGAGTCGGAAGGGATTGACGTTGCAGAATCCATCATGAATTTGAAATGGCTGGAATCCGTACATCAATACGCCCTGAATGTCGGGGCTCGGGTCATCAAACCTACTCTGGTGGACTTCATCCGATAAGACTATGCCGCAACTAGAAACCAAACCGTTTGGCCCCATTGAAGTAAGCGAAGACAACATCCTCGAATTCCCGGAAGGCATTCTGGGATTCGAGGATTATCGAAAATTTGCCATCCTCGAAGAAAAAGAAGGTCCCTTCCTGTGGCTGCAGAGCGTGGACGAGGCCGGTCTGGCATTTATTATCCTCAAGCCAGAGGTTATAATGAAGGATTACAAGCCTTACGTCCTGGCCATGGAACTCCAGAGCCTTAAGGTGGAAGCTGTAGAAGAATGCGAAGTTTTTCTGATTGTGACTATCCCCGGGGATAGCCCGGAGAAGATGACGGCCAATCTTCAGGGACCCATTCTAATGAATCGAAGCAATCGTCTGGCAAGACAGGTGATTTCCATGGACGAGTCGCATCTGGTCCGCGTTCCTATCATGGAGCTTCTGGAGGCCTGATTTGCTTGTACTCGCACGAAAAGTCAACGAATCGATCATGATAGGCGACGACATAGAGGTCGTGGTAGTGGATATCAAAGGCGACCAGGTGAAGCTGGGCATCCGAGCCCCCAAGGATGTAGCCATCCACCGTACTGAAATCTATCAGGAAATCCAGGAGCAGAACAAGCAAGCAGCCCAGTCTGTGCATCCGGACAAACTCCGGGACATTCAGAAACTCCTGGGCAAAGAAAACAAAAGCAAAGATTCCGATGGCTAGCCGACGGCGCCATCTTCTGCCAGTTTTTCTGGCCGCAGTCAGTCTAATTACCATTTTTGATTTCCCGCTTGAGTCCACTCCGTACCCGCCAGCTCTGAGCGAGTTCGATTTGCGGATCACCAACCGAAGATTTGTCTCTCACATCCTTTTCGAAGTGGTTCAAAATCGAAACGCAATCACTTTGCTTCTTTCTCATGGACCCAACTACAACGCCTTCCACGATAAACCACATGCTCTGCACTTTTTCTGCGGTCAGGCAAGCCAGTGCCTGGAGATGTCTAGACGAATTGACGTACACCTACGAAGCGGTTACAATCTGGGTTTAAAACTGAAGGGATCCCGGATTGTCAGGTTAGAATTCTTAAATCCGAATCACCGATGACGGCTGCCACACAAAAAAAACCATATCTTGGTACAACCTTGCGCTATCTTGTACGGCCCGTACCGGTGCAATTCGAACCGCTATTTCGGCGATTCGAGAAATCCCTGGAACGTCTGGTTGCTGCCCTGCTCGCCGGTCTTCTGCTTCCGGGCGTCATCTTTGTGCGGCTACTGTCCGGGGATCAGCCGCTTCCGGCCGCGCTGTGGGCCGCCGGAGCCGTGCTTCCGATGCTCATTCTTTTCTTTGTACGAGTACCTCATCGGCACCAATCCGGTTTCTACAATGCGGGTCATGCTTTAACTGTTCTTATTCTGATTGTGAGCAATTTTCAGCTTTCCATACAGAGAGATCACTGGCTGGGACCGGCTCTGCTCTACGCTCTGGTACTTCTGTTTCAGATCATTCGACCCGGTCGCTTCAAAGCGCTGGCAGTAGGGACGATTCTACTGATCCCGGCCATCTACAGCCTGATTGCAAAAAAGGCCCTGCTTCATCCCGATCAGATCGGAATTCTGCTTCTGATCATTCCCTGCGCCGTCCTTTTTCATACTGCGTTTCATTATCTTTCCTTACGCTTTGTGGAATTGGAGCAGCACCGTATCCGGGAAGGAAATGAGCTGGATCTGGCTCGCAAGGTACACGAAAGTCTCTTTCCAGCTTTCTCTGGCAATGAACGTATCAGAATCTTTAAATATCACCTACCAGAGAATCAGATCGGCGGAGACTTCTATGATCTGGTCTTCTTGCGCGAAGGCAACCTGGGCATCTTTCTGAGCGACATCAGCGGTCACGGAATTTCCAGCGCCATGATGTCCACCGCTCTCAAGGTGGTTCTCAGTCGTATACCCTATCGCAACCGACTTTCGCCGTCCGCTCTTCTTACTTCGCTGGATAAGACCATGTCGGAGTCCTACGAAAGTCATCACGCTACCGGGG
>JAGRNE010000208.1 GCA_020440915.1 Leptospiraceae bacterium
GCCAGGGCCAAAGGCCCGCAAATAAAACCACGCGAGGATGGCTACAGGATGTAGCCACCGCAGCGTACCTATACGGAGGAGTGTATGAAACTGGGTCGATGGATTGTGGCCGCCCTTCTGGTAAGTGCCACTTCAATTTCAGCTCAATCTGTGTCCGAATTGTTTCGGCGTCCGGCAGTTATGGGTGATTCCCTGTCTCAGGGTTTCTATGGCGTAACTGTTGAAGCGAAAACACAGACCTGGGCCTATCCTGTTGTTGTTTCCAAACAAGCAGGTTCAAATGTCTACTTCAACGAACTGAAAGGTCCTTATGCGAACCTGGAAGACGTGCTAAAAGGAGACTGCGGAGTATTCTGTCTGGCTTCTTCTATTCTCGGCGGTAATGAAAAGACCTACAGTCTGCCCACTCATGCAGGTATTACCGGAGCGGAGTACACATCCGTTCTGCGAACCAGCGGAAAGTGCGAAGACATTACAGCCAAAAAATGGGAGAAGGACTGGTACTGGAAAAAATGGTACTGGTACACATATCGATGGGTCGAGGTACAGGATTGCCAGGACCCGGATAAATTTCACCGCTTTGGTCTTCGTGACGCTGGCACTCAAATCCAGGTCATGGAAAAGGTGAAACCCAGCTTCGTTTTCGCATCCGTAGGCGCAAACCACGTACTGTGCACCGCGCTGAGCACGACTCTGGATTGCCTGGATGAGCCTCGATTCAAACGAGACGTAGCTGAAGTAATGCGTCGCCTGGATGCCATTGGCACTATCAAAGGCGGTAGCATTTTCACTGTGCCCAACGTAACTTCCATTTACTACCTGGAACGATACAATGATCCGCAAGGCCGGGCCAACTATAGCGGTCTGAAAGCCTTCTACAGAAGTGGCGTTTCCAGCCCGGATCACGTTCTGGATAATAACGAAGTGGCTACAATCACCAACTTCCTGCGTATGCTCAATGGCGAGCTTCGTCGTCAGGCTGCTGCCAGAAACTACGCTCTTACTGATGCAGAAGCAATCTTCAATGACATCAAAGAGAACGGCCGACCTATTCGCCATTCCAGCGGATGGAGCCCGGGAACAGCAGGCGCCAACTGGCCCCTACCCGGGAAGCCCGGCGTTTTCGGTCTGGATGGGGTTCACCCGAACCGATACGGACATACTGTCCTGGCCAACGAGTTGATCAAAGACATCAACCGTCAGTACAGCGTGAACATTCCTCAGGCCAGCGAATACGCCGCCTGGTATTACGATTCTCTGAACCGTAATCCGGTGGATCTGAAGCGTTTCCTGAGCGATAACATCATCGGACAGGCTATTTCCTGGATTATTAACATCTTTATCTAATCCAGTAGCTTCCGCCTGAAAAGGCCCGGCTGCCTCTGGTGGCCGGGCTTTTTTTATCTTTGACTCTATCTCGATTAACCATCTCAATGTGCGACAGAGGTTAAGCATGCCCAAATCAAGACTTTACATTATTATTGCTGTTGTAGCGGTTCTTCTTGTAGCCATTATCTGGCTTCTTTCCTCCCCGGGGGACCGCGACCGGACTGCGGATGACGGTCCTCCCGGAAGTCCTCCGCGGGAATCCTTTGACCGCGATCCTTCCGGACTGGAGTGGCCGGATGCGCCTGCTCCGGAGATATCTGCAGAGGAAATCCGCCGTCTGTGGCCCGATCTCTATCTACCCCGGCCCGATCGCGAAGAAGTAGCCCGTCAGTGGAAAGATTTTGCCGCAAAACATCCGGAGAACTTCTATATTCCCAATCGCTTCAGGGAGCCGCTGACCGAGCAACAGGAGAAAGATCGCCGGGAAACCCTGGATCTGGTATCTTCGGTGGAATCCAGGCTCGCTACAAACAAGGCTAAGGCCCGCTCTGCAGAGCCCGGACAGGACGGACCGGATGCGCCGGAGGAAAGTCCCGTCACTCCAGAAGAGCAAAGAGCGTACTTCCAGTACCGAATCCAGGAATTGGAATCCAGGATTCAGCTCATCGACTATTTCATCACTAACGGCGAGCCCGACGAGCAACAGAAGAAACTGGCCGCTGAAGAGATCAAAACCTGGCAAAAGGAACTGGACGAGTACAAAGAAGTAATGGAAAGCATTCCAGAGAACTAATGACCCGATCCAGTATTCTATCACTGTCAGTTACGTTTATTATGCTCGGATGGCTTCTTAATTGCGGTCCGGATAAGCCGGACCGCATGCCCGAATCCGACAGTGAGTATAATGAGACCAGAAGTCTGGAAGAAGTACAGACCGACCTGCAATCCGAGGTCTGGTCCAAACGTTCCACGGCCATTCTGGCGGCCATTGATGCCAATTACAGAGAGGTCATACCCGAGCTGTATCGCCTGCTGCGCGAAGACGAACATCCTGCGGTTCGACAGACTGCAGCACTTGCGCTTGCCGATTTCGGGGAGAAAGGGGCGGCTCCAGAAATCGCAGCCATGCTCCGCAAAAAGAATGGCGAGAATCCAACATTCTTACTGGATGCACTGAGCAAGCTAAACGTCGCTTCCACTGCTCCGGTCATTGTAGACTATCTTGGCGATGAGAACCATGCCGTACGATTGCAGGCGGTGCGAGCCCTGGAGCAGATGAAGGCAATAGCCATGGGGCCAAGAATCCTTTCGCGGCTTCAGACGATCAGCTCGAACGATCCGGATATGCAACGGGCACACATTATGGCTCTGGGCAAGATCGGATACGGACCAGCCGGAGCCTATTTACTCAATCTGGCCAGACATCTGGAGCCCGGGCCAAATCTGGCCGCAACCTACCTGGCCCTGGGACGAGTGGATTACCATCCGGCCACTGCCGAATTGATTGCCGCGCTGGACCGGGAATTTGTCAAGGGGCGAGAAAATGCCCTGGAAGCCACCCTTCAGATTGCTGATTCGCGGGCTCCTGCTCTGAGCTTTCCTCTAATAAAGAGCGATCGTCGAGAGACCCGCTTCGCCGCCGCCGAAATCATAGGCACAATAGCTGATCCTTCGTTGAACCCGAAACTGGAAGCGTTGCTCGACGGCGCCATCCCTCATTCTGTGGCGCCAGCTGCTCTGGCGCTGGGACAGAGAAAGTACCAGCCGGCGCGCCCCGTGATAGAGAAAGCCCTGGGAAATCTGGAATATCCGGATCGGGAGACAACGGCGCGAAGCCTTGGTTGGATGGGCAGCAAAGAAAGCGTGCCGGTGCTTCTGGAAGTACTGAAAGAGGATGAAGGCGAAGGTCGGTACGGCGCAGCCTGGTCCCTGGGCATACTGGAGGCAAAAGAAGCCATCCCCGATCTAATGCGCGCAGCCAGATCATCCGATGAGCGGCTGGCCATGATCTCCGTGGAAGCTCTGGGAATGATGAAGGATCCTTCCACTCTGAGCTTTCTGGCCAATGTGGCTGAACAGGATTCAGCCGCCCGATTCATGGCTATTGATTCCATCGGGCAGATTCCAGGAGATGAGGCACTGCAAAGGCTGAAGGAATTGGCCAGCTCTTCGGATGAAAAGCAGAAGCAGGCCGCCATTCGCGCACTAAGGTACAGGAAGGAGCCGGAGGTAGTAGATATACTGATTGAAATCTTACGCGGTACCGATACTTCCACCACATCTGCCAGCATGATCTATTCCCTGCTACATCAGAAGACCGAACAGGAATTCTATAGCAAGAATCAATGGCTCTACTGGTATGATGAAGTCCGAAAGCAGTAAGCTGTATCCTACTGCTTTTTTACTTTTCTCCTTTCGCCGTTTGGTAAAGCGTTTTACCCTGCATTCTACTCGCCTTTTATAGTGATCGCAGGCAATGAAAACCGACCGGCCCATCCAATTATTGATGATCGAAGACAATCCCGTGGCGGCCCGACTGTCCATGGCCATTCTGGAAAGGGAGCCAATCTTCCGGGTAAAGCAGGCAATCTCCCTTGCCGAAGCCATGGATTTGTTGCGGAATGCGGCCTTCGATGTTGCTCTTCTAGATCTATACCTGCCGGATGCTGAAGGCCTGGAATCGTTTCGTATCCTCCATGCCTTCAGTCCAGAACTGCCGGTGGTAATTCTGTCTGGCCTGGATGATCATAGTATAGCTCTCAAAGCGGTGCAGGAAGGCGCCCAGGATTTCCTGGTAAAAGGAGAAATGGATGCAGAGCTACTGCATAAGTCCGTACGTCATGCCATTGAAAGGAAAAAGATTGAAAGAAAGCTCAAAGAAAGCGAAGAGCGATACGCTCTAGCGGCCAGGGGAGCCAACGACGGCATCTGGGACTGGGATGTGCGAAATCAAGAATTCTACTTTTCTCCCAGGTTTCTGTCCATGATGGGCCGGGAGCCGGAAGAAGCTCCGCAATCCCTGGAGCAATGGAGCCAGTTTTTGCACCCGGACGATGCTCCCGCCTTTCTGGACCTGATTCAAAAACACGTGGAAGGAACTCTTCGCCAGCTAAGAATCGAATATCGTGTGCAGCATCCCGATGGTCAGTATCGCTGGATGCTCATACGTGGTGAAGCGCAGAGGGGCGAAGATGGCAGAGCCCAGAGAATTGCCGGATCCCAGACCGACATAACGGATTTTCGACTCATAGACACTCTCACCGGACTTCCCAACCGCCTACTTTTTTCCGACCGTCTGGAGCAGGCCTATATCCGATTTCAAAACAATTCATCCAGAGGCTTTGCTCTCATCTATCTCGATATCAATCGCTTTGGACGCCTGAATGAAAGCTTTGGGATTCGCGGAGGAGATGCCATCCTGGGCGATATTGCACGAAGACTGAAGAGCGCTCTTAGCATAGGCGATACTATTTCGCGTCCCAATTCCGATGAATTTCTTATACTTCTGGAAGATGTTGATCCAGGAGCCGGTATTGCGGCGGTCCAGAATCGGCTGAAGGGCGCATTGCATCGACCTCTCTATTTCCAGGGAGAGGAATTGCATATCGATTTCGGCGCAGGAGTGGTATTCAGCGAGCTCAGAGAGGATGGACCGGAATCTCTGATTCGCGATGCCCATTCGGCTCTACAAAAAGCCAAACGAAAGGGAGGCTCGGTCTTTGAGGTCTATTGCGAAGAAAAGAGTGAAACATCCAGAGAAAAGCTTCAGCTAGAGATGCTTGTGCGCAAGGCCCTGGATAGCGGTCAGTTCAGACTCTTTTACCAGCCGCAGATGGATCTCAGGTCCAATCGCATTACGGGCTTTGAGGCGCTAATACGCTGGCACCATCCAGATCTGGGCATCATTGCCCCGGATCGATTTTTGCCTGTGGCCGAAGATATTGGTCTCATAGGTAAAATCGGGGAATGGACACTGAACCAGGCAATTACGCAGCTGCAGGAATGGTACGATCAGGGACTCCGAGTGCGGGTAGCTGTCAACCTGTCGCCTACTGAGTTTCGTGCCCGTACCGTAGCGGATTATCTGCGAAAGGAACTCAAACGTACGACCTTTCCGCCGGGCGCCCTTGAAATGGAATTCACCGAAACGGTTGCTCTGGAAAATGTAGAACAAACCATCGAAGAGCTGGAAGAGATTCATCGTATGGGTTTGCGAGTAGCGGTGGATGATTTTGGTACCGGATTCTCATCGCTCACCTACTTGAAGAAATTTCCGGTCAATTCAGTGAAGATCGACCGTGAGTTCGTCATGAGCATTCCGCACAATTCAGACGATGCGGCCATCGTGAGCGCTATCCTGGCCATGGGAAAAAGCCTGGGGCTGGAAGTGGTGGCCGAAGGCGTAGAAACAGAGGAGCAATTGAACTTTCTTCGTGAACGCAACTGTGAATACGCCCAGGGTTACCTGATCTCCCGACCCCTGCCCGCCGCAGAAGCCAGGACCTTCCTTGAGAACATGGCCCGGCACGGTTAGTCGATTGCTCTTGCCCGCAGGACCGTTTTCTGCTATCTTGCCTGCATGAGTTCCGCCCCGGTAAATGAGATCATTCAGCGTATAGCGTCCGCGCATCCAGGATATCTGGAATTTCGTTTCCACAATCGTTCGGTACGAAGTCTGGGAGTCCGTAAGGGGGAGCTGAACGACAATTCCTTCAAGAGGATTACAGGGGCAGGAGTGCGAGTACTTCTGAACGGGGCCTGGGGATTTTCTTCTACTTCGGATGTAAGTCCGGACGGCATTGAACAGGCTGTGCAAAGAGCCACAGAGCTTGCCAGATCTACGGCCAGCAGAAAAAAAGAGAAATCCA
>JAGRNE010000209.1 GCA_020440915.1 Leptospiraceae bacterium
GGCATTGTTGTCCGGTGCCAATCCGCGAAATCCAGCGATTACGTCGTCCTGGTCTTCTACCATGAAGAATCCAGGTACAAAGGTCATTAGTAATTCATTGACTGTTCGGGCGCCGCTTAAATCAATCTTTCGCCGATCAATGACGCTTACCGATGCCGGCTGCTTTTCCACCGATCGGGCCACATTCGAGGCTACGGTAATGTTCTGCTCCGTTAGAACCTGGAATACGTCCTCCGAGCGGTCCCCACCATCGGCACGGATCTTAAAGTCAAGCCTGTCGCTGATGGGATGTCCCAGAATGTATTCGTCGATGTTGAAACGACGCTCCTGCCGTTGTGGGTTGCTACGAATGCGAATGGAAATCTTGCGCGCAAATTCATTTATCCGGTCCTGGGAGGATTCCTTTAGCTCTCCTTCATCCAGCCTTAGATTCCCCAGTCCTTCAATTTCGCCCAACCGATCCAGGTTATCGGAAACGTTGACGGCATCTATGACGTACTGATTTTCTGGCTCATAGATCTGGCCGAACAGCTCCAGATTGATCTTTCCCTCTCTGTAATACCCTGCGACAACAAAGCCGGCTCCGGCTAGGCTGGCCTCCTGCATGGCTCCCTCCAGGGATTCGGATCGCGCGAAGATCACGCGAAACCCATGCGCCGTCAGATATTTGCGAATATTCTCACGAATGCCAGTCTGGATTTCCGGTAAAGTGCGAGATTCATAGCTCTGGAATGAGGCCACAACAACGGTGCGTTCCTCGCTTTCTGCGCGAAGAGCGCCGGCAAGGATCAAGTAGAGACAGAGAACGCAATAGCCACAGAGGCCACCCAACCGGGCCTTCATGGCCTGCCTGGCCGGCGGCGCAGAATCGAGAAGGGATTTCACGCAGCAGCTCATCAGAATCAGTACTGTGGAACATCGTCCAGGAGATTCAAGCATTTACGGAGAATGAAGGCGGAATTGTGGCTAACGCTGGATACAGAAGAGAGCGCCGGACCATTTTTCAGGACGGACGTTAGAATCGATAACCGACGGTTAACCAGATATTTCTATTCTCAATGGGATGCCGCGTCGGATAGTATCCTCCTGTGGCCGTTCGAATACCGGGATCCCAGTACTGCTCATTTGTAAGGTTTCTGACCATAAGCTGCAGATAGATGGGATTTCCCAGGATGTTCTCCCATCTAACGTTCGCTACCCAGAAGTAATAGGCGGGGATGGTCTTTTCTGGATTGGTAGATATGGTCCTTCTTTCGGAAACATAGTTCATTCGAACGTTTAAAGAGACGTTGCGCCAGGGGTAATATGTCAGGCCCAGATTAAATTTATGACTGGCTATGTTGGGAATTGGCCCACGGGCAGGTACGCCATCCAGATCCAGAAGCTGCGCGGGCAAGTTGCTACGAATTCTGCGTAGAAATACCTGGTTGTTCAGTAGTTCTGGATTGAAGGCTGCCACGGCATTCAACACACTTTGCTCCAGCTGCGCAAGAATGGCCGCTTCCTGACTTCGCAATTGGGACACAGCTGTGGCCGCCGCATCCAGAATGGGATCCTCCCCCGGTCTTCCCTTTGTTGTAGGAGAAACTGCCAGGGTATAGGGAAGGTTCAGATAGTAACCTCTGGAATAAGTATGATTCAAATTTAGAGAGAGGTTATCCAGAATCAGAAAATCCGTCCGCGATTCCACGCCGGTAATCCGGGCATCTCCTACGTTCTGGTTTTGATTCCAGTTCCCTCCTGCAGGATTGTTCTGGGATGTCTGCACCTCCAGAATCAGGTTTTCGATGTCATTCCGATAGGCCTGCACAGAAAAGTAGTACCTCTTCTTCAAGCGATAAGCAATTCCTACTTCCACCGAACGCATACGCTCCGGCTCCAATCGGTCGTTTCGCAGTCGCTGAGCTGTTTCGTTATAGAGCTCCCAGGCTGTAGGAGCGCGAAAACCGGTGCCCAGTAGAAGCTTCACAGTGAGGTTATCGGTGGCATGAAAGACGGCTCCCAGCCGCGGTGTATGCGAATCGCCATAGTCGGTGCTATGGTCGTAGCGATACCCTCCAGTGAATTGCAGCTTCGAAATAGGACGATAACTCTGCTGGCCGTACAGGGCATAGTTGGACGTTCGTATTCGCTTTTCGGACCCGTACGCTTCGGGCACCACCGTGTGATTCCCCTCCCAGCCCACTACAGTCGTTGCTTTTGACCCTGCATCGTAGGTAATCCTTTGTTTGAAATCGTAAGCGCGATCTGGCCTCGCATAGTCATGAATGCCTGAGGCTCCTGCGGGGTCCGGGAAGAAATAGGTCTGCACACCTGGATTGGCAGGATACTGTTCTCCGGAACTCGACAGAATCTCCGTATGACGAATACTGAATTCGGTATCCAGATTCAGAAAAGGCGAAAACTCATGAAGATAACCCAGAGTGAATGAATGATTCTCAAAGTTCCAGGCAGATCCGTCATAACCGAGCTTGTCAGTATCGATTTGCTGGGTTCCATTGGCGAAAGTACCTTCTCCCTGAAGGTACTGCCAGTTAACGGTCTGGAAGCGAAAGTTACCTAGAGTAAATTTTCCGGTAATGTTGTAAGTGTCTTCCCCGGCAACATTAAAGTAGGGGGACCACCAGTAGCCTACGGAATTGCCGTCCGGATTGCACTGACCGCCACATAATTCCGATTCCACTGCATAGAGGGGGTCATTCTTTCCCATATCGGAACGGTCCAGCCTACCCACTCCGCTGAAACCCGGCCCCACCGTGCGATACATGTACCCGCTCACACTGTAGGTGAATGGCTGGACTTCCCCGGGACTCTGGCCGCGAAGAGAAACGCTGCCGCTATAGCCTGGCCTTTGCAGATTATTATAGCCGCCGGCCATTACCTCCATCTGGTTTGTAGGATCCCCTTCGTAGTCCTGGGTAATGATGTTGATAACTCCGTTAAATGCATTCGCTCCATAGAGTGCGGATGCGGGGCCTGCAACTACCTCGATTCGTTTTACATTGTGCAGAGGAAATCGGGCGCTGCCCGCCAGGATGGCGGCCTCGGTTAAATTGTTATCCAGAACCCCATCGATGTAAAGTAGAGTCTTCTGATTATTACCCACAAGCCCCCGCTGATGAATCAGCTCCGGAAAAATTCCGTAGTTGCGCACAATGTCGAATCCGGGTAAATCCTGCAGCGCATCGGTAAGCGTTCGATAGCCGCGTTCCTTGATTTGCTGGGCTGTTATGACATAGACGGCGGCCGGAGCATCCCTGAGAGTACTGCGAGTTCGTGTAGCCGTCACCACTTCTTGTTCCTCCAGAAGCTGAAAGACCTCCGTAGAGGCACGATCCGGATCCTCGCTGGCGATATCAAAACCCATGGTCTGCCCTGGTTCGGTTGTGCGAAGGTGGCGGTCCAGATTGTCCGTTTTGACTCTACGACGAACGTTTACTCGAACCTGGATGGAAACCTTGCGCGCCACTGTTTCGATGACTTCCTGGTCCGAAACCTTCAACTCATCTCCCGGGAGTTCTATGTCGGCGTACCGATTCACTCTTTCCGCCATATCCTGCCGGTGATAGGCATCTATGACTTCGCCAGTCTCTGGATGATAGATCTGAACATAAACATTCAGAACACCGTTGGAGCTTCGATTATAATACCCTCCAATGAATAGGTGCAGACCCTGGCGGTTTTGCTCCGATAGCGTGGCCGGGCTTTCGTCCCCTGATTTCTGCACTTCAAAGCCTGCATCGACGAGCCATCGCTCCAGAGAATCGCGCAAAGCCTGCTCCGTATTGGACTCCGTTGCGCCCATGGGGATGAAGCGTCCAATGCGGACAGCATCCCTGGCGGACGACTCGCTTAAAGGCAGAAGAAGCCCCATGAGAACAAGCAGCACGGCCCATGGAACGTTAGATAGAAGGCGTTGCAGAGAGATTCCACCGGGCAAAAGGCCGGATTCAGTAATAACCGGGAACGGGCGAACGCTGCGCAAAGAATAGACCAGCAATATGGATGCCCGACTTTCTCTTTCTACATCCATATGTCCTGAGCCTGAAGAGGATAACAGGCATTAGCAAGCAAATATTCCCGACCGCAAGTTAATGGCCTTTTTTTTCGAGTTATTCGACCGCAGAGTTCCTCTTTGAGCGCCGGAGAGATACCCCGGTACTGCCTTCGCATTATGTCCGGCGGCCGGCGACGTTGATTATCCTGGGTCAACCCCTGGAAGGGATGCTGTCCAGAATGCGTCTAGCTTTCTGGTCCGAAGGATCAAGAGCGAGCGCCTGTTCTGCATAACTTCTGGCTTCGGAAAGGCTTCCCACCTCCAGCTGAGTCCGGGCCATCAAACGCAGAAATGCTCCATGGGCCTTCAGCTCTTCGCCCGCCTCCTCCAGAAATTTCAGGGCTTCCCAGGGCCGCTTCAGCTTCCACAAACACAGGGCCCGATGATACAGGTCCACGGCGCCGGCGGGCTTGCCGGCCTCCAGAAGACGTAGCGCATCCTCATACTTCTTTGCTCTGAGCAGCATTGCAACCCTGCTGCGACTGTCCGCATCGTCCAGGGCAGGAGCCTCCAGAGGAACAGCACGATACTCCACACGGATCATCGACAGATCGTCCGTAAGAGTGCCCTTTTGCTCCAATCGCTCCAGGATTTCGTTTAGATCCCCGCCTGCCGCTTCACAAATGCCCAGAAAGAGGTTCTCATTGTGGTTGATCACGCGACCTTCTATGTTCGAAGATATTTCGAGATCGTCTCGCCCATCCGAACCGGCAATCAACACATCCCCGGGCTGCAGCTGAAATTCGAAGATCTCCGGAGCGCTGGATTCGGGCATGCCGAATTTTCCAGTACTGATTTCTTCCTCCAGGAAGCGAACCACACCTTTTCGCATCAATACGGTCAACGGATGCTCGGCGTTGAGATAGTACATCCTTCCGGTGGATTCTTCGATGATCCCCAGAACGCCAGAAACAAACATGCTCCCGTCAAATGTTTCGAAGATTCGCTGTATTTCTGCATGGGTCTGCGACATCCAATCCACCGGATCAATGTCCAGATCTCTGTTGTTTGCCGAAGAGCGAACCATAATAGAGTTGATCAGGGAGCCCATGACCAGCGCCCCTCCCGCCCCCTGCATGGATTTCCCCATGGCATCTCCATTAAAGAAGACAATCCATGAGCTGCCATGAAACCGAACATTGCCGCTAACGCAAAGATCTCCTCCAAGCTCTGCCTTCCATCGGCGAAAGCTGAATTGCTTCTTCTGTCGAATAAAGAAATCTGTAGTAATAATCCGACTGCGATTGCGATTCTTAAAAAGCGGATTGGTAAGAAGTGTGGAAAGGTAATAGTCTCCATCCTGACGGTCTTTCAAAAATTGTACCTGTTTTAGCGTCTCCTCCAATCGCGCAGTACGATCCGCAACAAGCTGCTCCATCTGCTCCGAGTAAATTCGAATCTCACGTACCATTGAGTTAAAGGCATCCGCAAGCAATCCCAGTTCATCCTTTCGCCGGACATCTACTCTGGTATCGAATTGCCTTTCCTGGACTCTTTCTGCAGCCACGCGAAGCTGATCCAGTGGAGCGGCGAGAAAGCGAGCCACAAAATAGGCCGCGGCTCCGGTCAGAAAGAAGATTACGACCATTACCGTTATAGCGAGCCAGAAGAATTTATTGAGCAAATTCAGATTGGAATTGATATCCATATCCAGACCGATCACGGCGATGAGGTTGCCGTCCGCATCTTTCACCGGAACCATGGCAGTGTACCAGACGCCCCAGGCATCGTCGTCAGGCGCATCCATGTTTTGCACCGTGCCCTCACGAAAGGCTCGCAGCATGTTAGGTTGTTCTGATATGTTGTATAGAAGACCTGCAGGTACTCCCACTTCATCTTCATCGATCTGCCCATTGCCATTCATATCGATCTCTTCGTAATCAGCATCCGAAACAAAGCGGACGATATTGAAGTCCGGGCTCTCCTGGATGGGCGCCAGTAAATAGACATATTTCAAGGTGGCCTGGCTTTCGTCCTCGCCCTGGTTCAGCCGCTGATCCAGAGTTTGTGGAAACACAGGTTCTTTGAGTGTTCCTGCCTTGATCAGCCGCAGGGCCTGGGTGACCATTTGATAGTCGGAGGAACGGGCAATATCCTGTGCTATTTCCTCGGGGATGG
>JAGRNE010000020.1 GCA_020440915.1 Leptospiraceae bacterium
GCTTCTCTTTTTCGTTCTGGAATCGATGGGCTCCGAGGATGGCATTTGCGCTAAACAGGGCCGCGGAATCCACCTGCAGATAAGATGCCGGTGCGGCATAGTAGTCCGCCCGGGGTAGCAAAGAGACCAGGATATGGCGCGATGGAAGGAGCGAAAGGGGCCCGACTATCCTTTCTTGAATTCCAGGTATTCGGGCGCCAGCGGAGTACTGCCGAGAATGGCATCGCAGGCTCGCTCAGCCATCATGACCACCGGCGCATAGATGTTGCCATTTGTGATAATGGGCATTATGGATGCATCCACCACGCGAAGACCTTCCATGCCATGGACGCGAAAGCTGGAAGGATCAACCACCGCCATATCGTCCAGACCCATTTTACATGTACCGGAAGGGTGCAGGGCAGTCTCCGCATCGTCTGCCACCCATTTCAGGATTTGCTCGCCTGTCTTCACTTCCGGCCCTGGTGATATTTCTCCCCCGTTGAAAGGTTCCATGGCAGGCTGGCTCAGAATGTCCCTGGCTCGCTGTATGGCCTCGGCCCATTCCCGGCGATCCTGCTCGGTACTGAGATAGTTAAAGAGAACTTTCGGATGTTTTTTGGGATCCGTGGATTGTATGCGCACATGTCCCCTGGCATCGGAGAACATGGGGCCGACATGGACCTGGTAGCCATGGCCGCCTTCCGGAGAGGATCCATCGTAGCGAATGGCCAGGGGCAGGAAATGGAACATCAAATTGGGATATTTTTCCGCGGGATTGCTTTTAATAAATCCGCCGGCTTCGAAGTGATTTGTGGCGGCGGGCCCTTTATGAAAGAGCCATTGCAGCCCAATAAATGGCTTTCGCCACCATTTTAGCGCAGGATTCATGGAAACCGGCTTCTTGCATTTGTACTGAACGTAGACCTCCAGGTGATCCATGAGATTCTCGCCCACCCCCGGCAGATGATGGACTACATCGATACCCAGAGATTTCAGGTGCTCGCTTTCGCCTATTCCTGAGAGCTGAAGCAACTGAGGGCTGTTGAAAGCCCCGGCGCAGACCACCACTTCCTTTCCATAAACCCGATGAGTCCTGCGGCCTTTTGTATATTCTACACCTACGACCTTCTTTCCTTCGCAAAGCAGTCGTGTGGTTAGAACCCGGCTGCGTAATTCCAGATTCTTGCGATGTTTCACTGGATGGTAGTAGGCCCGGGCGGCGCTCCATCGACGACCGTTCTTTACATTGCGATCAAAGAGAGCGAAGCCTTCCTGGCTATACCCGTTCACATCGTCGGTGCGTGGATAGCCCGCCTGTTCCGTCGCTTTCAGAAAAGCTGAGAAGAGTGGATTAATGCCCGGACCTCTTTCCAGCCAGAGCGGACCTTCGATGCCGCGAAATGGGCGGCTGCGGCTGGGGCGAGGGGAATTGAATTTGCTGGAAGCTCCGGGTCTTTCTGCCACGCAGGTTTCCATTCGTTTGAAATAGGGCAGGCAATGGGCATAGTCCCAGTGCGAAAGGCCGGGCACCTGGCTCCATTTTTCGTAGTCCATGGGATTGCCCCTCTGGAAGATCATGCCATTTATGGAGCTGGAACCGCCCAGGACCTTACCCCTGGCATGGTAGACCTTTCGCCCATCCATGTAGGGTTCCGGTTCCGATTCGTACATCCAGTCGTAATGCTTGTTTCCGATGGGTATGGTGAGGGCGGCCGGCATATGGATGAAAAGATCCCAGATGTAGTCTGGCCTTCCCGCCTCGAGCATCAGCACCTGGTGATCCGGATCTTTGCTCAGTCGATTGGCCAGAACGCAGCCGGCAGATCCGCCGCCAACGATTATGAAATCATAGGTCTTCTCTTTCATTTCTCTTCCTTTTCTTTCTTAATGCGGTCCGCCTTATTGCGGCTCGCCGGCTGCTGAACGCCGTCAGTATCCGGCCTCTCCGGAACCCTATCCTTCTGCATTGCCATTCGCCGATTATCCTTCGTTGCCGGTCGATGGAAATGTGCCTCCAGAGCTGCGCCGTTCCGGTGATGGAGCCATCAAATACGATAGGGCGAATCTACATCCCCGGTTTCTACAAATATGGTTTTGATCTGAGTGTAATGCCTGAGCGCTTCCAGTGAGTTCTCCCGTCCCATGCCGGATTGCTTGTATCCGCCAAAAGGAATCTCAATGGGCGTTAGATTGTAATTGTTGATCCAGATAATGCCTGCCTGCAAAGCCTGACTTACTCGGTGCGCGCGACCAATGTCTTTGCTGAATAATCCGGCCGCCAGACCAAAAGGAGTGTTATTGGCGCGGCGGATAACTTCCGATTCATCCTCGAAAGAAAGGACGCTCATTACCGGACCGAAGATTTCTTCGCAGACAATCTGCATTTCATCTTTGCAGCCGGTGAAAACCGTTGGCGCTACAAAATTGCCCTTTTGCAATTCCTGAAGGGATCTTCCTTCCGCACTGCTTTCCACCGCCGACGGCGCAAGGCCCGGCGCATCGCTGCCCAGAAATCGGGTTGCTCCCTGTTTCAGGCCCAGGTCAATGTAGCCTTTTACTTTTCTACAGTGCTCTTCGTTTATCAGAGCGCCGATTTGTGTAGCGGGGTCCATGGGATCGCCAATGATCAATCCTTCGCTGCACCGACGCAATTCTTCCAGAAAGGCTTCTTGAATCGAGGAATGCACAAAGACCCGCGTTCCGTTGGAACAGATTTCGCCCTGGGTATAGAAGTTTGCCATCATGGCGGCCTGAACTGCGTTGGGAATGTCCGCATCATCAAATATGATGAGCGGCGATTTCCCACCCAGTTCCAGGGTTACATGCTTGAGCGTGGCTGCAGCGCTGGCCATGATCTTCTTTCCTGTGCCTACTTCGCCTGTAAGGGAGATCTTATGAATCTCTGGATGAGCTACCATGGCTTTGCCGATCTCTGCATCGCCAAGCAGTACCTGGAAGAGTCCGTCCGGTAGTCCGGCTTCTTTATAGATTTCGGCGAGCTTGAGCGCGCTCATCATGGTGAGTTCGCTGGGCTTGAATATCATGGCATTTCCGCCGGCCAGTGCGGGCGCGGATTTCCAGCAAGCGATCTGAAAGGGGTAGTTCCAGGCGCCAATGCCGACCACCACACCCAGGGGTTCGGGCACGCTATAAGCATAGTTCGGTCCCAGCGCATAATAGTCGCCTTTCAATAGCGCGGCGGCGTGGGCAAAGTATTCCACGGCATCGGCGCCAGAAACGATGTCCACCGCAAGGGCTTCCTGAATTGGTTTACCGGTATCCCATACTTCCAGTTTTGCCAGTTCGTCGTTTCTTTCGCGGATTAGCTCGGATGCGCGAAACAGAAGCCGGGATCGCGCCGCAGGTAACAGGGAGGCCCATTCCCGCTGCGCTTTTTGAGCAGCGCGAATCGCCTTTTCCAGATCGTCCGTTGAGGCCAGTCTGGCTTCTCCGATGGTCTCATTTGTAGCCGGGTACTGAATGGGAAAGGCCCTGCTACCTTCGGAGTCGGCATAATTTCCATCAATGTAGCTGCGTATAGTTCCAAACTTCATGGGCTTACCTCTGATCCCGCCAGTACGGCGGATATTCCTCTCACCTGACCGGCCGTTCTTCTATTGTCCGCTCTACGGACTCACCTCTCGCTTTACCAGCGGTCTTGGAGGAGACAGGCGTTGCGTCAACCTGGAAACAATCATGATGGTCATCAGAGAAGATAGCATGGTGGTTGTGCGAAAAGGAAAATTAACAATGCCATCTTCCGAAATCATGGGATAGGGTAGAAACGTGGGAATACCCAGAACCGCTTCGCCTCCGCCCAGTCGCAGAAACAGGGCCACCACAAATCCAGTAAGGCTTCCAATTACATTGGTCTTTTTATCGAAGAGAGCGAGGATCAGTTGAGGGAATAGAATGCAGTACACAAAATCGCTACAGAGAAACCACAGAGCATACACGCTCTTTACCTGCAGAGCAATGAGTGTGGCCGCAATTCCAACGATCCAGATCAGTCGTTTGATGACCCGGGGAATTTTGCCATGATCGCCCTTTGCAAAGAAAGGTCTGTAGACATTCCAGGCTCCCAGCGAAGAGGCCGAAAGGATGGAGGAGTCCGCGCTGCTCATAACAGCGGAAGCCAGAGCGCCCAGTCCTACAATGGCAATCAGGGCTGGCGCCATATTCTTAAGCACATAGGGCAGCACAACGGCAGATACTTCCGGTCCATCCAGGCCCAGAGCGCTCCAATTCGTCGTCGCTCCAATCATTCCGATGATTACTGCCGGCGCAGCCGCTACAATGCAGAGTCCTCCGGCGCCTATGGAAAGCCATCGCGCCACATGACCGTTCTGACTGGAAAGCACACGTTGAAAATACACATGCCAGGGTATTCCTCCGAATATTAGAAGTAGAGCGGAGTCCCACCATAGGAAATAGGAATCGCCCCAGTTTGCATCCTTCCAGCCATCCAGCGGAGGAAAGAAATTCGCCAGAGGTCCCATTTCCGTTTTGTAACTTCCGTATAGCCCACCCAGGCTCTGTCCGTCCGGAATCAAAAAAGGAATGGTGAGCCAGAGCCCCACGATAAGAATTCCCAGCTGAAGAACATCGGTGTTGGCAACGGCGCGCATTCCGCCAATGGCTGTATAGGTGATGGCGATAAGGGCCGACAGGATGATGGCCAGATTGAAGTCGATACCCAGGATACTTCCGAAGGTTGTTCCAAGAGCGGTTAGCACAGCGCCGGTCCAGAACACTTCGCCCAGAAGAGCGGGGATATAGAGCAGAGCTGTCATGCGATCGCCGTAACGGTCGGAGATGGGATCCAGCAGAGTGGAGAAGTTATAGGAGCGCATCTTTTTGGCCAGAAACACTCCACCGAAGATAAGGCTTAGCGCATAGCCCCAGGGAGCCTGCGCCCAGGCCAGACCGTCCACCGCCACCGACTCTGCTGTTCCGTTAATGAAGCCGCCGCCAACCCAGGTGGCCGTCATCGTAAATAGAGCCAGTCCCAGAGGAAGGGAGCGACCCGCCAGAATCATCTCCTCCACTTCTTTCTTGTCCGAAAGGTTTTCGCGCCTTTTACCGCTTCGGGAACCCACGTAAAACATGGCCGAATAGAAAAGACACATAACCCCATAACTGGGCCAGTCAAAGTCAGGACTTAGATTCTGTAGTAGAAGACCTATGAGAAGCAGCGCGGTAAGTACCAGAGAAGAGGAAACCAGGGGATGATGGACTACATAGAGGTAAAATCGATGAATGGAACTTCCTGTTTGAATCATGCCTGCTCCCTTTTGTTTCGGAAGCACAGAAAGAACGCTCGAAGGACAAACCATAGGTAAGAGATACCTGGAGGACCGAGAGTAAAAGCGTCTGCACTTCGCTTTTTGCGGGCCTCATACAATAAGGGCAAGTTACTTCGGGTCAAGGGTTTTATTGTTTGTTGCATCTGTATTGCTCGGCGCTCTTTGCGGTTGACATTTTCGGAATCGGTGGATTCTTCAGAGCACCATGGGGATACGGACCTTTGCACACTCAATTCGTCATATGCTACCGTTGCTTCTGCCACTAACGATGTTGCTGCTCGTTTTCTGGACGCGATATCTGGGCGCCGAAGACCCCAGAAATCAACAACTGCGTATTGGTACCATCTGTGAAGAGGATGAACGTGGGCCAGATACGAATTTGCCGGTAGCCAGGGTCTACTACAGCGAAAGGGCAGAGGCCATTTGCACTGCATGGCTGGCGCCCAACGGATTTTTCGTTACTGCCGGCCACTGTACCACCGGCTACTATAGATTTGACACTCTACAGTTTGACGTTCCGAATTCCAGTTGCGATGGACGCATCAGTCTACCGAAAGCAGATGAAACCAATCGGACGCTGCAAAGCAGTATCGTCAGTCGCGTGGATCTAAAAACGCAGCAGGACTGGGCTATCTTCCGTTTACAACCCAATGCAGGTTCCGGTTTGCCTTCGCTTTTCCATAATGGGCAGTTCTTTCGCATAAGCAATCTTCAGATTTCGAAGGAAAATCCGGTGCGCGTCTTAAATTCCGGATATGGAGTGGATCTGCGCGCTTTCGACGGCTGCAAGTCCAGGAATCGAACGCTGCAAACCGGTGCCTCGACAGCCTACCACAGTCCCGGTTACCTCATTCACTATGCGGACACGCATATGGGGAACTCCGGCTCGCCCATCTACTATAAAAAGGGAAATGGCATTTTTGCACTGGCAACGCACCGGGGCGGCGGATGTCCCAATATTGCAACGGCCACTTTGCATCCAGATTTCCTTCGCGCATTAAACGACGCTTCCGGGCGTCCTACCGTTTATGTAGATCCTCTGGGCCCGGATCGCGGAGAACCTACTGGCGAAATCCAGGCTCCGTTTCAGGACCTCCAGAACGCTCTGGCGAAGGCACCGAAAAATGGAGAGATCAACATTGTTCCAGGGGATTATTCCTTGCGCGATCTGAAGATTCGAGGGCCCGTAAAGATTCGCGCTCCTTTTGGAAAGATTATCGTAAGAGTGCGATCCCATCAGAACGAAGGAGAAGAAGAAAGATGAAAAAGATGCAAATCGTATCCTGGATGGCATGTCTTGCATTGGCCGGGTTTGGACTGGTCAGTCCTGCCTGTAGCGAAGGTAGCCGCAAGAGTGGACCTCAATCCGAATACAGGATGACCGATGGCACAGTGCTGGAAGTGACTCCGGCCGGCGATGTAAAAATCGGGGCTCGTGCCAGCCTTGTGGTAACGGCAAATGATGGAATGGTCTATATCCAGGGCCCTTTTGCAGTGGGCGATGATCTTATTGTAGAGGACGGAAAAGTGCGGATCAAGAATCTGGAAACCTCCAACGCGGCCGCAGAAAGGATTCGCGAACTGGAGGGTAAGATCGCTTCGCTCGAAAGAAGACTGCAGGCTCTGGAAGATCGCCAGTTGGCGCGGAAATAGCCAGAATGCCTTTCGCTTCCTGGCGCTTCCTTGAGCCTTATTCCGCCGGATAGTCCGGCGAATTTTCGTGTCCGGGTCCGCGCTGTGCGAAGCCGTTATCTTGGAAAAGCTACCATTAGTCCGGATGCCTTCGCAGCGGTCTTGGGACCATAGCCGTATTCGAAAGGTAGGGGCTTTGCCCCGGCAGCATAGGCTGCAATGAGATCTCTTTGCGGATAGACTCCCATGCCCGGAAGAGGATAACCATAGACTCCGTACAGTGTAATGTCCCAGGAGTCTTTGTTAAAGAAGCGGTAGGGAATTCCTGAATCATCCTGTACAATGACTTCTGCGTTTTCCATCAGGTATCGAGCGCCGTCTGCATGGGACGGTCGATGGAACAGATAGACGGCGGCTTTCATCATTATGGCTACGTTACCCAGGCTATGGATATACTGTCCGCCTGGAGTGGTTTTGGCGAAAAGGCTGTTGTCAATCTTTGTTGAAAGATAGATTAGTTCTTTGTCCTCGCCGGTGCGGCCATCTACGAATTGGATGCGATAGCCCGGCAAATTACATGCAGTTCCAGTTCTTGTTACCAGTTCCCCGGACTCGCTAATGCAGGTATGCTCCACATCGCGGATTTCATGCCCCAGCCTTACAAGAAATACGGAAACCGTAGGTAGAGTTCCGTAGAATCCGAATTTTTCCGGATTCATGTACCAGTTCATCCAGCGAGAGAAGAAGTACCCGGTAAGGGCTATGTTGCTGAGCATCTTTTGCACAGAAGCCAGCCCGCCGTACATCTGTGTTGTGGACATGGAGGAGGGATCCGGCATTTGCCCTGGTTTCTCCATGGCAATCATAACATAGCGCTTCGCATCGGGATAGATCAATTTGAAGTTAAGCAAATCTCCGCCGCTAAGCGGATAAAGGGCCGTCCGGGTTTTCAATCCATCCATACCTGGCGAGAGTTCGCTTCTCCACCATTCGGTCATCGGCTGGACCCGGTGTCGCTCTACGCTGGACCAGAAAGCATTCATCTGATCGCGATGTTTTTTGTATTCCGGAAGCTTCAGCAGTTCCTGGATTTCCGGGCGGGCCTGAAAATCTTCGGAGACGGGAAGGCCCGCGAGAAAGAGCGCTCGATTCTGCCATTCCGAGTTCTTCTGAATCGGAAGCGGTTTTTCGGCCTGACTACCATTCTGCTGGCAGTAAGCGAGGAAAAGTAGGGGCAAAATAAATGCAATTCGACGCATGGGAATTCCTGAAAGGATTATGATTAGATCCCCGTAATTATCGGAATCCTTCATTGTTCGAAACACAGTTCGGGCAAGTTTCTCGAAAGTAGCCGCAAAAAATCGTCCTTCCGGATGCGATTTACTCGTCTGATCATCTGGAGCCCGAAAATGATGCATCTTTTCTATTTTTGTACCACGGTAGATAACTGGCAGAAGGCCGCCGTCACCGACGAGGAGCTGAAAATGCTTCTGGATCCGGGCACGCCGCGACTGTACAGCGAGCTTCTGGATCTAATGGTCTGATTTGTAAGGAAAGGGCGGGCGCAGGACGGAAAATTCATGTTCAAGAAATCATTGATTGCTTCAATTCTTTTGCTTTCGGCCCTCTCTCTGATGCCGGACGTAGTTGTGGCCCGGGATCTATCTGGCACCTATTCCGTTCAGGGCACCAATCCCGATGGCAGTAATTATTCGGGCACCTGCATCATCAGCAGGATTTCCGGCGAGACATATAGATTTCGCTGGTCGGTGGGAAATACCTACGAAGGCGAAGGCACTCTGGAAGGAATTCGCATTAGTGTGGATTGGGGCGATTCCACACCGGTGATCTACACATTGCTACCGGACGGAAGCCTTGACGGGCTATGGGCCGGCGGCAATGCTTCGGAAACGCTGACGCCTGATTAGCGCATCGAAAATCGTAAAGCCGGTGCAGAGAGCAGCAATCGTAATACGGGTTTACTGCGAGCCCTCTCTGGAACGCCCCAACCACAAGTAGAGGCCGTAGGCCAGGACTCCCAGAATAGGAAGTCCGTGCATCAATAGATCGAACCAATCTAAAGGCTTGTGTAGCCAACCGTTCCATAACAACTGCAGCTTCTGCCACAGATGAGGTTCCTGACCGATGGGAGAGATGGCCAGAAACAGTGCGGCCACGAACCAGATGGCCAGGCTTCCCAGTTGACCTTTGCTTTGCTGTTGGCTCATTCCTGCGTAGCATTATTGAAGCAAGGGGCTTTCGCAAGTAACTATTTTCTTCAGTGAAGGATGCCCGGTTGCAACTTCGCAACGGAAGCCGCATACTGTGCGTCACTAAACTTTACCGAAAGGTAATTCTATGACAGGCTATTACCATTCCTGGCGTTGCTAACCCATGCACGGACTTCCACTTCTGCGAAAGGTCTGGTATTCTTTCGATGGGTTTTCGCATTGGTTCCCGGTTCCGTAAAGCTATGATCAAACCCTGAACGCAACGGGTAGTTCTGTTTTGCTGCAAGGGTTGCAGGCTAGCTTTCGCCGGACAAAGGCGAAGCCAGGTATTGCTGCATGGCTCGATTCAAAGTGAGCAATTCTTCGATGTTATCTTTGTCCAGAACGCCTACCAGCTTTTTACCTCTGTAGACCGGAGCCAGAGGACAGGCGTTTTCCTGGAGCATTCGCAAGGCTTCTTCAAGGGTCGTTTCCAGGTAAAGATGAGGGAACTTCTGAACCATCACTTTTCGCACGGATATCTGATTTCCATACCTGGCCAGTCCTTCGAAGATTTCCTTTTTCGTTAACACGCCTACCACCTCTTTTTCGTCCATGACCAGAAATTCCTGCTCCTGTCCTGAAAGGAGCAGCTCCACTGCATCCATAATACCTTGATCCGGCCGAAGATAGGAGTAATGCTTGATTAGAATGTTCGATACCGTGTAAGCTCTCAGAGAAGAACGAATCTGTTCGGAAGAAGACTCTGCGGAGGCTCCGAGAAAAACAAAGATGCCAATGAAGATGAATACCAGGCTATAGATAAAACCAAGGATAACAAAGCCGATGCCCAGGGCCTGGCCGATTTCCGCCGCAATGGTGGTGGCCCGCTCATGACTCATGCGAAAGCCCAGCAATCCTCGAAGTACTCTACCGCCATCCATAGGGAAAGCAGGAATGAGGTTAAAAGCAGCAAGTATAGCATTGGCCCATAGCAGGTTTCGGATAAGCAAATAGCCACCTGCTGCAATCTCTGGTTCGCCAGATTGCATGGGCGACTGGCCCAGACCCAGCAACACCAACAGAAGGATGGCTGCAATCAGCGCATTTACCATGGGGCCTGCAAGAGCAATCATGAATTCGGCCCGTGGCTCTTCCGGCATCTTTCGAAGTCGCGCCATTCCGCCAATGGGTAGAAGAACAATGTCCCGGGTAAGCACTCGAAATCGGCGCGCCATAAGAGCATGGCCCAGTTCGTGCAGAAGAACAGAGGCAAAGAGTAGCACAACCAGAAGAAGTATCATCAACATTTCCTGGATGGGATTGCCCAGCTGTGCAAAGACGATCCATCCCAGAAGCAAAAGGAATGTCCAGTGAAGATAGACACGGACGCCAAAGGGACGACCAATATACAACGACCACTTCATACGATCATACTGTTATGCCCCATGCAGCCGTCCAGCAAAGCGCCGCGTTTTGTCCGGTACCGGAGCTTTCGCCGAGAGTTCCGGGTCATAGGCTCCACCGGGCAATGGTTTCGGTTCTGGGTCGAAAAAGGCAGATGTTGACAGTCGGATAGCCAGGGACACGGATGGATATGCGAAATTTGTTCGGGTTGCTTTTTGTCTTTTTGCTTTCTGGATGTAGTCTTATTGTAACGGGTCCTGAATCCTTCGAACAGTCTCAGAGAGATGCCCTTCTTCCTCAATTCGCCCCGCTTGAAGGGCCATTAAGGATTTACTGGAATGAGCATCGCATTCCCTTTATAGAAGCCGAAAGCGAAGCCGATCTTGCAGTAGGTATTGGAATTGTACATGCACATTTAAGGGGCGCTCAGCTGGAGTTATTTCGGCGAGTGGTTCGCGGCCGCCTGGCCGAAAGCTTTGGCCCTCTTGCTGCAGACATTGACCATACCCTGCGGATTATGGAGCTGGGACGGGCCAGCGCCGCAATCCTTGCCGATATGGATCCGGAGACCAGGAATTATCTGGAGTCCTACGTTAAAGGGCTAAACCATACTCTAAAGAGGCAGAAAGAGCAGGGCCTGAAATGGCCGGTGCTGGAAGCCCTGGACATTGAACCGCAGTACTGGTCCACGGAAGATGTGGTGGCTGTCTGGAGGCTTTTTAGCGCCGACGTCAACTGGTTTCGCTTCTACCAGGCCCTGTCCGTCGAAGGCCAGGACCCGGAACAGTCCTGGAGAGAACTTCGCCGACGATCTTCCACCGTCTCAACTTTCAGGAATCTGCCGCAAAAGCAGCGAGTGCTGGCCGGAGTCTTTCTGACGCTTTCGCGTTCGGGCAGCAATTCCATGGTTATCGATGGTCGTCACTCTGCCAGCGGCCGACCTATGATTGCCAGCGATCCCCACGTGGGGCTTGCCTTGCCTTCGCTCTGGATCATTATGGGGCTGAAGTCTCCTGAAGTGGAAGCCGTGGGTTTTACCATTCCTGGCCTGCCCGTCTTGGCCCTGGGCCGTTCCAGGTATATCGCCTGGGGGGGCACAAACATGTGGGGGCTGAGCAGCGCTTTGATTCGGCTTGCTCCGGAAGATCTGGAAGAAGCCTCGGAGCGCATAGAGAATGTGAGCATAGCATACTGGCCGGATCGAGAAATAACCGTGCGAAACACCATCTATGGTCCGGTGCTCAGCGATTCGCCGGTTTTTGACGATGTTCGAGGAGAGGGGTACGAATTCGCCTTTTCCTGGGCCGGGCATCAGCCCAGCGATGAGCTCACTACATACCGAAAAATACTAAGAGCCAGAAATTGCGAAGAGTTTCGCAAAGCGTTTCGCACCTGGGCCGTGAGTGCCCAGAACTATCTTTGCGCCGACTACGACGGCAACATTGAGCACATCCTGGCTTATGCAAGACCGTATCCCGGTCCAATATCAGAATCCCTTTTTCGCTCCACGCAGCAAAAATGGTCCGGCTTTGAATCTCCGCTGAAGCTTCCTTTTCGCCGGAACCCGGAATCCGGAATTCTGGCAAGCGCCAACGATGAACCAGAGTGGAGCGATGTGACGGTGGGGCTGTTTTTCTCTCCGGCCGTTCGAAAGCAACGAATGGAAAAGCTGGCCCAAAACGGCCCATTGAGCGCGCAGGATTTGATGGCGCTACAGAAAGATGCCTGCTCCGCGCTGGCTCAGGAAGGCAGGCAGCAACTGCTGGATGCATTTGAGCAGGCCCGCCTTTACCACGAACAAGGAAGTGGGCCAAGCCTATCAATGCAGATTTCCGGCGAAGATGCGGCCATTTTTCAGGATCTGAAATCATGGGATGGATGCTATCGCAACGGAAGTCGGGGCCCGCTTGTGTATGAGACAATCTATGCTTCTCTGCGAGAGCAACTGGATATGGAGCCTGCCAATGGCGAAATGTGGATGGAAGTGCTGGACGGAATGAACGGAATTCGCAAGAACTCGGAAGCCAGATTTCGTCAGATGCTGCAATCCGCATTGGGGGAGGCCCGTGGCCTGGAACAGGATGCGAAATGGAACATGAAGACTCCTGTGGCCCATCTTCTGGGAAGTGTTCCGCTGATTGGCGGGGCCTGGGTTCTTGACCAACTTGCCGAGGACGGCGCCAATCATACAATCTACAAGAGGGGCTTTGTATTTGAGGACGGGGAAACCAGGGTAAGTTACGGAGCCAATGCCCGGCACATTTCGGACCTCGCTGATCCGGACGAGAACTACTTTGTTCTGTTTGGAGGCCAGGATGGAATCATGCAATCTCCTACAACCACAGACCAGGTGGAACTCTGGAAGCAAGGAAGCATGATTCGCGTACCTCTGAATACCTACCGTCTGGATTCATGGAAGTTAACGATTATTGAACCCCAGGGTGCACGAGCTTCCACAGAAAACGGAGGATGACGGAGGGCAGAAGCCGGGGAATGATGGCGAGTATAAAAGGAAAGGAGCGGGAGAGGAATGAGTCCAGTCTTTCAAAACAACTTTGAAGCAGGAAAGGGCAATGCCCTGCAGGCCTGCATTGCTTCGATCTTGAATCGAGCACTGGATGAGGTTCCGGATTTTATCCAGGCCCCGGATTATTTGCAGTATCTGAATCGCTGGCTGGCAGAGCAGGGCATGGCCTTTCTCAAAATCGATCTGGTAAACGGAGAACTGGTTCATCCTACGGCGGCAGGTCTTCTTCTGTTGCTGGCCGGCCCCAGCCCCAGAGGTTCGCACAGGCACATAGTGGTGGGCCGAACCGCAAACAATGGCTTTGAATGCGTCCACGATCCGTATCCGAACGGAGGCGGTCTGGCTGGCGAGCCCCTATGGGCGGGCTTCCTTCTTCCTTTAGATCCAGGCCTTCCGGAATGAGGCGGTGGCAGGTTTTTACCCCGTGCTGTTCTTTCTGTTTACAGGATTGTACCTTGCAATAGGATTAGCCTAACCAGGCAGGTGATGCAAACCGCGCCTTGCTTTCCGGGAAAGGAGACAGAACTCCTTTGGAAGGCAGCACAAACATACAGATCGGGAAAGCAGATGAAACCGTCCACTGATTGGAAAGAAGATATACAGGCAGACGAAGAGGAACGATTCCAGAAGTACGCGAAGCAATTTGGCCTGCTTCAAAAATTGAAATCCAGGCAATTCGGCCCGGGTCGAGCGCTACATCGCAAGCAGATACTTGGCCTGGAAGCCTCGCTAGAAATCTTTGGAGATATCCCGGATTATGCCAGACATGGTCTTTTCGCATTACCGGGCAGTCATGATGTCTGGATTCGACTTTCCAACGGAAGTCTGAATATTCAGCCAGACTCCACCGGAGATGTTCGAGGTTTCGCCATAAAGGTGCGGGGACTGGACGGCCCGGGGGCCCTTACGGAGACCACAGACTGTCAGGACTTTTTACTCATTAATCTGCCGGCCTTCTCTTCGCCCAAAAGCGATCAATTCGTCCAGATGGTTCAGGCTGCAGCTCAGGGAAATGCCCCTCTTTTCAGGTATATGATCGGCGCCTATGGTTTCATTGGAGGAATACTTCGGATGAAGAAAATGGCCTCTTCTATCAGTCGGCGATTTACCGGTTTCGCAACCGAAAAGTTTTATACTGCTGCTCCCATTGCATGCGGACCTTATGCAGCGAGAGTGCGCCTGCTCCCTGACTCTTCCCGAAAGCGGGGCAATGCAACTCCTTCTGATCTGGGCGAAGAAATGAAACAGCAGCTTTCTGGAGGTCCACTGAATATGGATCTGCAGCTGCAATTCTTCACCGACGAAAAGCACACTCCCATTGAGGATGCATCGGTGGATTGGAAGGAAAAACATGCGCCGTACGTAACGGTGGGCCGATTAACTATTCCCACGCCCGCGAATCTTGATGCATTACAGGAAACCATTGAAAAGGCGATCTTTGATCCCTGGCAGGCCCTGAAAGAGCATCGGCCGCTGGGCGATGTAATGCGCGCAAGGAAGCATGTGTACTTTGCCAGCCAGAAAGGCAGAGGAGCCCGATAACAGAAAAAGACCCTCCTGAAACTGGTGGCTATTGACTGTGCTGTGCTCTTCGCCGGTTCCATAATCCATTACGGAGTATATGAGCTATTGACAGGTCCTTCGAATGGATGTTTTCCTGGACAAGCGGGATTCGCAGGGCGCGCCAGCGAGCGTGTTCAAGGAGCGGATTGTTCGTTCATCAACGGAAACTGCAGGCGGAAAGTAGTGCCTTCCTTTCCGGAAATGAAGTCGATGGAGCCCCCAACTCTTTCGACGTTTTCCTTTACCAGATACAACCCCAGGCCCGTGCCAGAAGCCCTGGTCTCATGGAATCGAGTGAATATCTGAAATACCCGGTGCCTTTGATCTTCGGGCAATCCAGATCCATTGTCGGAAACGCTGACGTGGAAAAAGGTATTATCGCTTCTGGTTTGAATCCGGACTTCAGGCTCCCGCGAATCGCAGTATTTAAGAGCGTTAGAAATCAGATTTCCCAGTATCTCTTCCAGAAGTCCCCGGGGCAACGCGGGCTCTCGGGAATGGTTTTCTTGCCAGGTGAGAGTGACGCCGGATTCGATTATTTGGAATTGATATCGGTCTTCCATCCGTTTTCTGGTTTCGGCAAAGTTGATCCTCTTTGTTTGAAGTGTTTCCTGTCGCTTGAGTGTTGAGGCTATTATGTCGTCCGTGAGTTGAAGTAGGTCGCCGGCAACGCGGGATACCATGGAGAGGACCTCTTCCGTGGACATCAACTCCTCGTCGCTTTCGTTTAACTTCAGTAATTCGATAAGCCCGGTAAGCGGGGAGCGCACATCATGAGCCACCCGGTAGGCAAAATCCTTGAGCTCCTGATTTCGCTTCTCAAGTTTCTCGGACATTCGCGCCCGTTCTGTGATATCTACCACCGTGCAGATAATCAGAACTTCCGGATTCATATAGACCGGATGTAATCCGATTTCAACCGGAACCAGCGAACCGTCCTTTCTCTTGCCATAGAGGTCCCGACCGACGCCCATGGGTCGGCTTTCCGGTTTTTCCATGTACTGGCGGGAATAGATGCGGTGCCGGCTGACGGCTTCTTCGGGTATGAGCATTTCGATGGATTGACTCAGCAATTCGGAGCGCGAATAACCAAATATGGTCTCAATCTGGCCGTTCATTAAGACGATCCGGTGGTCCCTGTCGGTCAGCAGCATTCCGCTCGGCGAAGCTTCGAATGCGACCCGGAGAGATCGCTGATCGGTTATGTCCCGCTTCACTCCCAGCAATCGGATCGCCTCGCCGCCATCGTCCCGGTAGATTCTGGTTTTGGTCTCAACCAGCATTTCCTGACCCTGAACTATGCAACGGTAGCTGGTATTGAATGAATCTTCATTTTCCAGGCAGTGTTGGAAATGGGCCCTGAGTCCCGGTCGATCCTCCGGATGCACCAGGGCAACAAAATCTTCTACCGGATATTCGTCTGCGCGTTCGAATCCGAAAATCTGAAGAAAATTGGGAGATCCCCGCCAGGTGCCCCGCTTTAAATCTACTTCATAGATTCCCAGGGCTCCAATGGCTTCGATTTCGCGGGAAGGCAAATCCGAGAATTGAGACCACATAGTTAGCACTTTCAATCTATTTTATTTACAGAATGCGTCAAGCGGTACGGGCATGGTTTTTGGTCCGGAAAAGAAAATTTACACAATTGCGGGCTTCTGGGAGGCTATAATTTTCGGACAGATTCGGAGACGTTGGGTCGGGGGAGAAGATGGCAGAATTGGAGTGGCAGGAAATCGTTCTCAAATTATTGGATCATCAGGCGCTAACTGCAGAAGAGCAGGAGTATGTACAGCGAAACCTGGAGACTTTGATAGAGCACTTTTCGCAGGATCCGGAAGATAAGGAGTTCTGCGAATATCTGAAAACTTTGAGAAAGTAGGATTCTCTGGTTTATCCTACCGGGGTATTTCTGCAGGCGGGGAGCTTGCAAGCAGAACAGACTTTGTTAGTCCGTGAAGTTTCTATGTGCATCATCTAAAAGAATTGACGGTTGCTCTGCCCGGATAGGAGCTAATCTCTGTGGGGCGCGATACCGGATCACTGGAGTATGCAAAAAGGCAAATTGCACGTACCAACCTCCGGCGGATGCGAATTTATCTGCCTATCCTGTCTGTAGTCCACATCGTTCACATCGGAGTCTTTTTTCTGGCGCATTCCATGCAAGGCTGGGCCCTGCACATTGTTCTGGCCCATGGGGCTGGCGCCATTTTCTCCTTTGCTCTCTATCTGCTGGTTCGATTCCGCCCCGGTTCTGGTCGCCGCAAGGCCCTCGCTGTAATCGTTTTCTACCTGGCGTTGGGAAATGCCGTGGCCCTCATAGATCAGCAGATCACCTCGGCCATTACACCTTACCTGGTGGCAACCATCGGTCTCGGACTCGGTTTGCTGGTCGATTTTCGTATTACACTACCGCTGTATCTGATCAACTATGCTTTTTTCCTGACTGGCCTGACTCAACTTGCGACCACTCGCGAACTAGGCATGTCTGTGGCCTTGAACGCTCTTACCATTACGGCCCTGGGCTGGACTCTGGGCGTAATTTTCTGGCGATTCAATGTAAAGATGGCAATTCAGAAGCATACAATTTCGCAGCAGACAGTGCGAACCAGAAAGGCCAACATCAGCCTGCGACAGACTATTGCTTCCAGGCAGCGCATCTTCTCCATCATTGCTCATGACCTGCGCGCTCCCATTTCTACATCGGCCATGGCTCTGGAAAGGCTGCACCAGGAATGGGAAGCCATTCCCAACGAAGAGAAGCGCCTGGTGGTGGGGCGACAGGCGAACGCTCTAAATCATTCCTTCGAATTGCTGGAAGACATGCTTCAATGGTCCGGCCGAGGGGAAGGGGGATTGCCCTTTAAACCGAGGATCATTGATCTCATGAGCCTGTATCTGGAAACCGAAAAGGGATTCCAGGAAATGGCGCGAAAGGGGCGGGTGACATTGAGCGTAAGCATCGATAGCGGGCTACGAGTCTATGCAGATTACTCTATGCTACAGGCAATTCTGCGAAACCTACTTTCCAACGCTATCAAACACAGTCCGGAAAGGGGTGTGGTGGAATTCATCGCCTATTGCAAGGAGAGTCAGGCCAGTCTGAAAATCAAAGATGAGGGACTCGGACTGAGTCCGGAGATGCAGGATGCCATTCGCAGAGGTAATGTGGAAGCCATTTCTGCTATATCGGGCAGCCAGAACGCTGGCATTGGATTGCGCATCGTCAGAGATTTTCTGGAGTTTCACGGCGCAGACCTGGACGTGGATTCGCCCGCATCCGGAGGAGCGACCTTCTACTTTTGCCTGCCATTGCCTCCTGAAACTACTGAACCTGCATATTGAGTTCACGAAGTAGCTGGTCTACTGGAATCCTGGTGTAATCCTTTTGATGATAATCGGGATGGATAACTTCGCCGTCCCAGATTACTAGATCCAGGTCGATGGTTCTGGGCCCGGACTTGATAGGACCTTTGACTCGTCCCAGTTTCACTTCTGTATTCTTTAGATAGACGCTTAGTTGCTCGCGGCTCAGTTTTGTGCGAAGACAGATGGCTCCATTGAGAAAGTCCGGTTGCTCCTTGAATCCGTCGGGCTCCGTAAGTATGAAGTCGGAAGCGTAGACGAAGGGAAAATCCTTTTTCATTAACTCGATGGTTCGCTCGACGTTTTCCTCAGGATCAATATTCGAACCCACGGCGACGATGGCAGTTATCATGATTCCCCTCTTACGTAAGACTCCGCGTTGCGGCCTATGGCAGTTTTTCCCTCGGCTCCATCTATAGTGAGCACCTGACCGGAAACGAAATCGTTTTCCAGCAGGTAATGCAAGGCTTTTACGATATGTTCTGCTTCGCCTTTTTTCTTTAAAGGAATAGCTTCAATGCGCCAGGCCATGTACTCCGCACTTCGGACCGCAGCGGGAAGAATAACGCCAGGCGAGATTCCGTTTACTCGAATGTTCGGCGCAAACTCCAGCGCGGCCAACGTGGTGAACTCTGCCAGCATTTTCTTGGATAGTAGATAGGCGGCGTAATGGTATTGATTGAATGCAATCTTATTATCGAGAATATTTATCACACTACCTCGACTGCAAAAAGAAGCGAAGGCCCTGGTAAGAAAAAAGGGAGCTTTGAGGTTCACCTGCAACTGTCGGTCAAAAATCTCCTCGGAGGTGTTCGCAATGGTGGCCCCATCGTATACGGATGCGCTATTTACCAGAACGTTCAATCCGGGAGCATGTTCGGATGCTTTCTGGATCAGATCGGCTGCAGAAAAGCCGTTTTCTAGATCCATCTGCACCATGTGGCATCGAACCCCGGTATTCTCGATTTCTTCGGCAGTTTGCCTGGCCGCTTCTGCGCTGGAATTGTAATGAATTACAATGTCCAAACCCTTGCGCGCCAGCCCCAGAGCAAGGGCCTTGCCCAGGCGAATCGCCCCTCCAGTAACCAGCGCAGCCGATCTTTGTTGCTCTTCTGCCATGCAGTATCCTTCCCCGGGCTACGGTCCAGTCAACGTAAAGCGAAGCTCCGGGGCTCAATCCGGCCGATATCGGGTGCAGGGCTGGTCTGACCGGCGCTCCGAATTTGATACTCCAGGCCGCGCGAGGCACCCAGGTCTAGATGCTGTAATCCGGAGGTTGCTTCACCTCCAGACCCACCTTCAGTCTGGACCAGATGCGCTCATGGAAATAGTACAGGGCCATCTTGGTGAACACTTCAAAAAAACCGATGCTGGCAGCCCAGGCAAGGCTGCCCGTAACAATGTAGGAAACAACCATTGTATCCAGAGTGCCGGTAACTCTCCAGGAGATCGTTTTCAGGATGCTTCTGTAATGCTTCTCCACCACTGGCGAGCCATCCACAGTGCCGATGTGTCTTTCTTTGCTCTCTGTGCTCATTCTGCTCTCTCTATTGACGGATCCCTTTCGTGGTCCGCAGGACTTCCGTTCTGATGGGCTTCCCTTAAGTCCCTGGTTTCCTATTAATCCGATAGGAATAATTTGTAATGCCATACACAGGCACAAGTCTTTTTCCTAATACTGCTTGCGAGCCCTGGAATCGTCGGGAATTAAAGTTATCTGTGAAAAGTGCGGAACTGGAAAAAACCGATCGGCTATCCCTGTTATTTCGGGCCGCCCAGGATCAAGCCCTGGGAGTGGTGCTCATACTGGAGGGTACAGGCTTACCGGGCATCATCTACACCGTGGAGGAGCTCAGCGGATGTCTGGATCCCCGGCACTTCGAGGTGCACCATTTTCCGGGTGCAGAAACGGCGCCCGAGCGTAAGGATCTTTTTCTCTATCATTACTGGTTGAATCTGCCCAGATACGGAGACCTCGCAGTTTTTGATGGCTCTTATTATCATGATTGGGCTGTGCGAAAATCTGCACAAAAGCTCGGAAAATCCGAATCCAGCAACTGGATTGAGGATATAAAAAACTTTGAACATGGCTTACATCAGAATCATTACCTGGTCTTGAAGATTCGCATACAGAGAGACCGCAAGGATCTTGAGGAAGAGATGGATACGGATAAGCGGCTGAAAATCTGGTCGCCGCTGCTCGGCAAGCGAGCGAAATACTTGATCAAACATCACCGGGATTACAGCGAAGCCCTGGAACTGATTGTGGAAAGCACGAACGTACCGGACGCTCCCTGGTTCACTCCGCCTCCGGAAAAAGGGAAACATGTTCGGATTCATGTAGTGGATTACCTGATTGCCCGACTGGAAGAAGCACTGAGCGTCGATTCGCGACAGGCCGTGGCATCCTACGATGAAGCAATGGCTCTCATGCGAAACCTGAAGAGCGAGGAGAGCAAATGAATCCCCTGGAATCTCTGGATATGGGCCAGTCGTTGGCGGTGGACAGATACAAAAAGGAACTAAAGAGCCTTCAAAAGGATTTGATGAAGGCCGCCCTCAGGATGTATAAAAAGAAGGCAGGCGTGGCACTGGTCTTCGAAGGAAAGGATGCAGCGGGAAAAGGAGGGGCCATTCGCAGATTAACATCGCGCATGCCTCCCATGCTTTATCGAGTAATTCCTGTGGCTGCACCCGAGCCCTTCGAGAAGAAAAGGCATTATCTGTGGAGGTTCTGGCGTCAGCTCCCTCCACCAGGTCGAATTGCCATTTTTGATCGAAGCTGGTATGGCCGAGTCCTGGTAGAGCGAGTGGAAGGATTCGCTTCGGAGCCAGAATGGTCCCGGGCCTACGAAGAGATCAACCACATGGAACTGAACCTGCATCGAAGCGGTATCCATATTGCAAAATTCTGGCTGCACATAGATCAGGAGGAGCAATCCAGTCGTTTCGAGGCTCGCGCCATGAGTCCGCTCAAGCAATGGAAGTTCACGGAAGAAGATGTGCGAAATAGGGAGAAATGGCCGCTTTACCAGGCGGCGGTTGGCGAAATGCTGAATAAGACCAGCAAAGACTACGCGCCCTGGCATCTCATCGAAGCAAACGATAAGCGATTTGCGCGCATCAAGGTACTTCGCACCGTTCTGGCTCTTCTGAAATCGCTCTAGATGAGGTCCGGTTAGTCTGTCCTGGCCGGGAAGTCGATCATTTGGCTTTAACTATTGGCTGGAAAGTGTGACCCGGCGGATGGAGCCGGGTATTGCAGCGACGGCGCCCATGGGCTACCGTCGCTAACTTGCTTTGTCTTTCCTGGACCCGGGCCTCGGGGCCGTTTCAAACTAGAAAAGCCTCTTCTATTGCGCCGCCTTCATGCTGGTAATCATTTCCACTTCCTGGGTTTCGGTGCATTCTGGATCGCCTTCGCATGAATCTGCAGCCATGGAAGACTTCTCGGTTTTATAGATCACCTTCTTGTTCAGGAGGGGCAATTCGCAAATGTCAAAACTGGCCGGCCAATCCTGCTCTTTGCCGTCGGCGAATTTCAAGGTAACGTAGCAGGCATGGTCGCCCATTTGCAGGGAGGTTACGGTGGGCGCTTTCGACGTATCTTCGGCTTTGTCTGCCTCGCGGGCCGGAGCATTGGCCAGGAGAAATCCGCCAAACACCCAGCCTTCTGTTCCCTGATAACGAATCCGGCTCCAGCGGCCGCTCTTTCCTTGAATTGTTAAATTCTGCTCTTGCTGTTCCAGTACTTCTACCTGCATACCAAAAGGAACGATTCCTTTGCGTACGCCATCGGTGGATGGCTTTTCTCGAATGATGAGGCCGGAAGGCGCGCCACCATACATTAGAATTCCGTTGTCCGATTTCTCGTCGGAACAAGAGAAAGAGGCAAGAAGCGCAACAAGGAGAATTGCTACGAGGGAAAATGAAAAGGCACGATTCATAGAGCGTCAGTTCGCATTCGGCCCTTTCGATGCCAAGCAAAAAGGCTGCATGACTGACCGTTTCAACGGGAAAAACATGACAGTTTCCTTACCCGGTCCCAATCTGTCCAGGTCTATGCAGGTACTTCATGCGAAGCAGGAAATCCAGGCGCTGAAAGAGGGACGGGTAGGTCCTCTGGAGATCCCGGCTCATTTCAGTGTGCCTACTGACTGGGACAACCGATTCACCTGGACGGTGCGGAAAGCCGTTTCTGTTCAGGGATTAAGCACATTTGAAAAGAGCCCTGTTACCGTAACCTTCTATCCTCAGAAAGGCCGGCGGCCACTGTTCTATCTGGAAGATGGCAAGAGTCGGGGCCGCGCGTTGCGACCTCGCAATCTAGAGCATGGCACGAACAACATCCAGCTGGGTCCCATCCAGATTATCGAACATCCGCTGGCTTTGATGCTGGCGCTGAATTTGGATGTAGATATCGGCATAACCGGTCCGAGCTTCCCTACCTTTGACGAATGTAATGGCCCCTTCCTGGACGCATTGAACCATCACGTTCGCAGGACGCGGCGCCGGGTGAGCCACTTTACCGTCAAAGAGCCGGTGGCCTTGAAATTCGATGCAGGATACTGTATTCTTGAACCGGACGAGAATGGCCTGTGGATGGATCATCAAATCGATTATCCAGGATTTCTGGGCCGTCAACGTGTGGTTGTGGAGATTACGCCCGATTTCTTTTTCTTCATGGCCCGGGCTCGGACGCCTTCTTTTCGCTCGGTGCAAGAAACCGATGAAATCATCGAACGTTCCCGGGCCGGAACCCTTCCTTTTCCTCTGGGCGAATCCAATGTTCTATTTGCCGATGTGAACGGCCTGCGAAACCCCCGGTCTGTCTTTGATTATAACGATCATAACTTCGAATTCATCTGTCATGAACTGATCGATGTCATGGCTTTCTTGAAGATAGTCGAATCCGAATTACATGGTCGATTCTGCGGTCGATTGACTACGCTTCGATTTGGTCACGAACAGCAGATTGTTGCGGCCCGGGAAATGGTAAGCGAGCGATTTCTGGCGCAACCGGGTATTCGCTGGTTTTGATAACCGCTTCTGCGCCTTTGCTCATTTTACTGTGGCCCGGTAGTCAGCTAAAGGCACCGAATCTTGCTCAACGCCTGCGAATGCGAAGCCTTGTCCGGAAAAGAAAGCAGATTCGGACAAGAAAGCAGATCATGGTAGCTCTTCCTGAATCCAGGCCGTGGTGTAGATCTTTCCCCGGAAGAATGTGGACCAGTGATACGGTTTCATTTCCTCGGGCAAGGAAGGTTCCGGAAAAACATATGCAATCAGATGTAGATCCTTTCTGGTGCCAAGGTGCCAGAACGATTGGCCAGCCGGCAGGAATCCTTTTTCGCGCTTGAACTCGGTAAAATGATCGAACAGTCTTAAACGATGATCCAGCGAATACTGCTTTCGCATGAGCGGGATGTCCGGCTCGTCGCCCGAACCATCGCTAAAGGTGCCTTCCGAATCCACCACAGCCAGCACAGGAAGAAACTCGTTGGCCTTTTCGTTGTAATCGACAATGGCCAGGTCCGACCCTGTAGGATTCCAGAAGTACAGTCTGTAGTTGGTTCGGGGCCAGGAAGGAGGGTCCACTGCCAGAAGATCGCCCTGCACGCTAAAGCGAAAATCCGCCTGGTGGCTCCAGACCGCGGAGGTCCGGGTCACCGGGGATGTACTGAAAAGTGAGATCAGGAATTTGTGGGAGCCCAGGGTAAGTTCCTGAAACTCCACCATGATTTGCTCGGGATCCGGATTCTCCAGCCATTGCTCCGGTTTTTCCATTCCCCGGGGTATTAGCCAGGACGGATTGTTCGCCTTCATGAAAAGGAAGGTCTTACCTTTCCATCGCTCGATGGCGCTGTTTTCCAATTGCTTGATGTTATTGGTTTCAAAGGTGAGCTCGACGCCGGAAGATTCCAGTTCATCTAGAATACAGCAAATAGAGGAATAACTTACGTGCGAAGGAAGGGACTCCGCGTCCAGGGAAGCGGAAAAGAGAAGTGGATTCAGGACAGCGCAAAGGGCGAATCCGGGAACTATTCGCAAGAGCAATCTTCGCAACGAGTAGGCAGCAAAAAAGCTGGCCTGGCTTGTGGGCGCCTGGCCCCGGATTCTTTCGCTGCGTCCGATCTGGCTGTTGCATCGGAATGCAAGGTGCCGTCTTCTTGTGATCTCGTTCCACCCCATAATTTGTAATCCCGTTAAAGCCTGCATCTGTCAATTTGTAAAGATCCAGTCCCGGCCGTCCGGGATGGAATGATGAGACATTCAGGATTTGCCGCCTGGCTCATCCAGTCCAGAAACTCTGGATCCCAGAATTGACCTTGCTGTAGCGGAGCTTCGGCGGATGCAATCCAGGCGTTGTAGGACCGCAGGAAAAAGGATGGCACCGACCAGCCCTTGCGATTTTTACTGAACCATGACCCTCACCCAACTGAGGTACGTTCTGGCTCTTGCCCGTCATGGTAGCTTTGGCAAGGCCGCCCGACATTGTCTGGTGGCCCAGCCCACCCTGAGCATACAGATTCAGAAACTGGAGCAAGAGCTGGGAGTAGAGATTTTTGATCGGCGAAAAAATCCGGTAACGCTTACGGAGCCAGGAAAGAAGGTCGAGGCTCATGCGAGACGCATTCTTGATGAGGCCGACTCCTTGCTGGAAGAGTTTTCCCAGGAGTCTGGCGAAGTTCGAGGTCGCATTCGTCTGGGAATCATTCCCACGGTCTCTTCTTATCTGCTTCCGCGGATTTTTCGCAAGTTAAAGCAAAAGTATCCTTCTGTGGAGTTTTACATCCACGAGCTCCCTACCAGTCAGATTCTCCAGAAGATACAAAACGAAGAGCTGGATCTGGGTATTCTGGCCACGCCATTGAACGAGAAGATGATCGAGGAGATACCGCTGTACTATGAACCATTTGTGGTCTATTTTGCTCCAGAGGCTTCCATTCCTCGAAAAAGGTTGAAGTTTGACGATCTTCAGGGGCAGGATCTGCTGCTTCTGGGCGAAGAGCATTGCTTTCGGCATCAGTCGCTTAAGATTTGCGGCCAGGGAAATGCCGGCAAGATCGAATGCGGAAGTCTGGATACCATCAAGAAGATGGTGGATCAGGGTATGGGCTCTACATTACTTCCTTTGCTTTCGGCCAATATGAAGTCGGACCGGGTTGTGCGATTCCAGGATCCGGAGCCGGTGCGCGAAATTGGCATAGTGCACGGAAAGTCGTTCTATAAGAGCAGACTTCTGGAAGCGCTACGCGAAACCATTCTAAAGAACATCCCCCTGGATTTGCATCAGCAGAACAAAAGAAAGCTCATTGGCGCCGAAGACGTACTGGGTTAGGAGAGCATTGCCTGGTTGTGTGGCAGAGATGCCCGGCAAACAGGTCCTTCTTGTTTGAGGCCCGGGTCACCGCGGATCCTAACCATAGCCTGCGATAATTAAAGCCTGATCTCTTTGCGGCTGCCATCACTCCAATTTGTCCGGTTCATCCGTTCCAGTCCCATATTGCAGGCCCGAATTCGACCCGGCGTGTACTTTAGTCCATACCCAATCCTGGTTACTTTGAGTATATATACTATTTTTTTTCTTGTGAATCCAGGAGATGAATAATCATTCTGCGCCTCGAAAGCGAAGCGCAATAGCCCTTCGGATGCGGCGGGGTGTGTCGCTGCAAAGGTGTAGAGGCGAACATTAGATAACGCGCGCTTCCTGGGGATAGAAGGGGAACATCAAACAATGAAACGAATGCGCGCAAAGGTATGTACAGTGCTGACATTACTGTTCTTTCTGAGCAGTACGGCCTGGGCCGACATCGTCTACATGA
>JAGRNE010000210.1 GCA_020440915.1 Leptospiraceae bacterium
CGGAGTCCACGAACTGGCGACGATCATCAAACATAGCGTCCAGATTACGGGCCGAATCCGGAACAAAGCCATACACATTTTGCCAGGAGGATTTAGTTTCCATGCAAAGATAGTGGAAGAGCCGCGGATCCCGCGACACGATTTTTTCCCGGACGGAGCCATACATTTTCTGCCTTATCGTCTTAAAGTAACGGTACTTACCATCCGGTCCTTGAATCATTTCTTCTTTAGTAAGCTGATCCTCTGCAAACCTGGACTGCATGATTTCTTTCTGTCCTGGAGAATATCGGAAGCTTCCGATGGAAATCCATGCAATTCGGTTCGTATCTACGGTATCACAGATTCGATCGATGAGCTCATGATACTCTTTTTCCCAGTTTTCGTAATATATCAGAGGATCCAGATGAAAGGCCAGTTTGTAACCCGCCTGCTGAGCTTTTACAGCGGCCTCCAGGCGCTCATCCAGACTGGCGGTGTCATCCTCTACAGCTTCGATGACCGAAGGAGGATTCACCGACCAGGCCATTACCGTATGTCCATTGTGCCGGGCATCCAGCAAACTGTCGACGTTGGATGACTTGGTTTTGAGCTCCAGGGTTGCATTCTCAATATCGGCGAAATGTTCTACTAGAATGCGAGCAAGCCCGGTAATGGGTTCCAGCGCCAGAGAGTCCGTGTATTCGCCGGTGCCGATGCGGAAATGGAATTTCTTGCCTTTGATTTTACGATCCACTTCCGCAAACATATCTTCCAGATTGCCGAACAGGGTCATCAAAGGATGATTCATGAAGTTCTGCAGATAGCAGTAGTGGCAGTCGTAAAGACAGCCCACGCCGAAGTTGATCACAAAATACTGACAGCATACCATGCCATCGGAACCCGGGCAAGAAGACACAAAACGACCCGGAAAGGGATAAACCAGAAGCGAATCCTTTTCCAGAAGCTGTCCCTGCTTCTGATAATGATCCAGCACTTCCCGGTAATTGTCCACGGTTTCTACGGTAACCGGACGATCAGACAGACGTTCTCGAATACTCCGGGCCAGTAAACTGTCATTCAGGGATTTATCTATATAGACATGACGAACATCGTCCGGACTGCGCATACTGCAAGAAAATGGGCCGGGCACTGCGGGGCAAGTATTAACAGAGCACTGAAGCAGCAAGTCGGCAGCCCTTTCTTCTGTGCCTCCCGCTGGCTCTCCGTTTCGCTACCAACAGCTAATGGCTCTACCGGTCGGCAGCGGGATTTCGTTTTTGCTATCATGGCGGCCAATGGCACACGGGTTCTTCTTTACGATTTTTGCCAGCCAGAGTTCAGTAATACGCCGATGACTCCGGAATTGCGAAGATTTCCGCCAATGTGATCCTCTAAATCCAAAAATTTCAATACTCAATATTCTTGACTGATGGATCCGGTAACGCCAGGAAACATGCAATACGTTTACAGGAGGATCCATGCCAAGACGCAACAGATCCATTCCGAAGGCCCTGGCCCTGCTTTCTTCCTTTCTAGTCTCTTTCGCATAGATAGCCGAACGTCCCTTTTCCATTCCCGAACGCATCGAATCCAATCGAAGGACTTTGCTTTCCACCGGCCATTGCAAGAGCTGCAACCTTCAGGACATTGCGCTGGAGAATACGGACCTGTCCGGCAGTAATCTGGCGGGATGCGACCTTCGCAAGGGGGAGATTCAGGGAGTCAAACTTCAGAAGCCGAACCTTTCCGAATGCCTGCTGTACAGCTCCAGCTGGAAGAATGCAGATCTTCAAAGGGCAAACCTCTCCGGAGCGGATCTGCAGAAAGCCAGTCTCACCAATGTAGAATTATCCGAAGCTAACATGGAAGGGGCCAACCTGAGCAGCATTTTCGTCAACAATGTCAATCTTCGTAAGGCGAGGCTCCGAGGGGCAAACCTCAGCTTCATTCTGGGGCGCCACATTGATTTCCAGGGCGCTGATCTCCGAGGGGCAAACCTCCGAGGAATGCCTGTTGAGGTTTTCGCAAGCAAGGATGGAAACGGATTCCAGGACGCCAACCTGCCGGGGCAATCTTTATCGACGGGAGGCGATGCCAGGAAAGCTCCATCGGAGAGTGCAGGAAATGAAATTCGCCGAGATTCTAACCAGCAATTCTTCCGGTCGGCGGCAAGCCGGACGACTCCTGGTTTTTGGTTCTCTCTTTCTACAGGCTCTTACGGCCTACCCTCCGCTCTTTGCAGAAAGCCCTGCGGCCAAACGACCTTCGGGAAAAGAGGCCCTGAAAGTTCTCATCGGTACCGGAAAATGTGCAGCCTGTGATCTGAGTGGAATGAATCTGAGCGGAAAGCAATTAGAAGGCGTCGACTTCAATAACTCCATACAGGCAGAGAGGTAAGGAAACCCCTGGGGGATGGCTATACGAGACTGCCCTTAAGTCCCTCGACTCTAAATCTACTTCATCTTTTCCGCAAGCGGTGGCGACACCACACATTCCTACCGATGCAATTTTTCTTTGACACTCCATATACACTATACTTCGTGTACACTTTATATTTGCTATGATCTCGACTATATTGAATTTTTCCCGTGGAATCCGCATGAGCCAGACCTCGATAGTACCAATTGTTCTTTGTACCTTCGCACTTAATTTCTGTGGTCTGCCGGCTGCTCCAAGAATGAATCTTAGTCCGGATCCGGCTCTGGGCTATTTATTCGGAAATTTCAGCATCAATTCATTGACTAGCAGGTTGTCAGTTCAGTTTGTCTATAGAAACTTAAATGATTCCAACAAAGAGATTCTTGTACCATTTCTCGACGGACACGGTGCGGTTCATCCAATTCCTGTTGAACCAGGCACCTATAAGCTTGCTTCGGAAATGCTCATGGGATATGGGCCCACCTCACACAGGATACGACTGGACCTGGATTCGAACGACTCTGTATTCGCGCCCTTTGCCGTTCCAGCGAATACGTTGGTCTACCTCGGCCGGAGCCATGCGACGAGCAGTTATTCCGTGGACCTGGGCACTCCGGTTAGGAAAATCCGGGTTCCTGAAATCCAATACGACCTTGAGGCCGATAGGAGATTATTGATGCTATTTTACCCGGCGTTCAATGGGATGACGATCAGGAGGACCACGAAATGAGATCAGGAACATTCCTCCTCCTTGCAATCCTACTCAATGCCTGCTATGTTTATCATTGGAGTTACAACGAGTTTCCAGTTCCTGCGGATGTGGATGAAAAACCGTGTCGGGCTTCGAGCATCATGGTCTATTCCGAAACCTCCGGTACATGGATAAACGATGCAGATTTGAATGCCAGGGTCGTGGCGAACCTCCAAAAGGATTGTCCGGGAGTTGCGGCAATCAATGCACCAGACGAAAGCGACCTACTGATTTCCTTCACGAGGCAATTCATTCCCATCGGATGGCACGACCTCCCCGGTCTTACAGTGGGGCTTCTGGGCATAGGAATAATTCCATTGGTCCAGCCCGAGCGCGAAGCGACAGTCACCATTCAATATCGGGACAATGACGACCGTACTCTGGTCGCATCCTATAGAACTAGCTACCGGCTTATAACCTCTATCATGAATTTTCAGATTAGGCAGACCAATGAAAGCGTTGAAAGCGCACTGGCCACAGAAACCACCAGACATTTCTTAAAGGAATTGGATCTGATCCGGGCCCGGGCCTCTGGGCCCACCTATGAAACGCTGGTCACATCTGCGGGAACATACTCTCTGGTCCGCCTCAAAGGGACGGAGGTCATCTTGCCCAATGGTGTCAGCAAAAAGACCAGGGGTCCCATCGTATCCCGGAAGATTCTCACCCGACCAATACCATTGCTTCGGTAGCAGCAAAGCGATTTTCGAGGACACTTGCAACCAGCAGCACGTGCCTGGATTTCAGGACCCTGGCATCTCCTACCGAGAAAGCTCCCCGGGGTGGAACCGCCGACCAGGGCACTGCGATGCCCGGAAAGAAAATAGGCAAACCGGGGGATTCCAGAGCATCACTTCCTTCTTTTCCCGTAAAGAGCCTGGTCAGTAATGCATGGGAAACGCTATGCAAGAGCCCCTTCGTGCGCAAATAATCCTGCCAGAAGCTCATAGGATCGCTTGCGATCCTCAAAGTCGTAGGCCATCATCATCGCAATGATCTCATCCAGATCAAAATGACTGCGATAGACTTCCAGCTCTTCGGCCACCCGGTCCGGAGTGCCGGAGACGTATTTCCCCTTTTGCATTTCCAGAAAGGCTTTCTCCTGTTCATTGAATTCATGCCTATTCGCCTCTTCGGTGGATGGAAGCGGCTGAAATCGGCCGTATAGCGCCATGCCAACAAAAACGATCTGAATACATTTCTTGAGAAGATCGGCTTTTTCCGCGGTGTCCGCGCAGATCACAAAAAGTCCCATGGAGACCCGGGATTCGGGAAAGGTGCCGGAGGCCGAAAATTCTTTACGATATCGTTCCACACCTTCTGTGTTCTTCACTTCTTGAATAAAGTGTGGGAGGGAAAGGCCCAGTCCCCATTTCGCAGCCAGAGCAGCGTTGGCTCCTCCGGTAAGTATCCACTGTTGCGGAATGGTTTCGATTTTCGGGCAGGCCATGACTGGCCCTCGCTGTGTCATGGCTGCATCCGAAAAAAATGCCTGCAGCTCTTCCACTTTGGCAGGAAAATTCGCTTCCTTGAAGTCGTTCGAAGGATTCAGGATTCGCGCCGTATAGGGATCGGTGCCTGCAGCTCTGCCGAGTCCCAGATCAATGCGTCCTGGATACAGAGCTTCCAGAAGGCGAAAGCATTCCGCCACCTTCAGCGAGGAATGATTGGGAAGCATAATGCCGCCGGAACCAACCCGTATGCGTTCGGTGCTTTCGGCGACCTTGCCAATAAGGATCTCTGGAGTGGAGCTTCCAATAAATGGCATGTTATGGTGTTCGGTAAGCCAGAACCTTTCGTATCCCAGCGAATCCGCCAGGCGAGCCAGCTCCACGGTTTCGCGAAGGGCCTCGGTGGCCGAACCTCCGGCTCGTATCATGGTTTGATCTGCTATACTAATCTTCATATCTAGAATCTTATATCTCCTTTTATTCGAATGCACACCACTGCCATCGCTCGGAAACAGCCCACTCATCGAGTCTATCCCACTCAAAAGAAATTACCGCTTTTTTGGGATCGGGACAAGGGAAAGATGAAGCGAACAGGATAAAGCGGACCTGGATCTTGTCCGGACTACAGGCGAACATAGGGCATTCTGCGAATTGTGGCCGGCAGGCTGTAGGTATCGGCGCCGCTTATGGTTACGATCTTCGCCTTTGCCAGATCCAGAGTACCATCCGGATGCTGGATCTCCTCCGGGAAGCGCATCTCAAGTATTCGACCGACAATTAGCCTTGTGCGATTGGCTCGAATCATATGCTCCTCTTCGAATTTAAGGCCGACCTGGATCTTGCTTTGCTCTACGAAGGGCGCCAGGTGCCCGTCCCAGGGAATGGCCGTAAGCCCCGTAGCCTCGAACTCCGATTGATCTGCCGGATACCTGGCGGAAGTCTGATGCGCAGAATCAATCATATCTTCGTGGATATGATTGATGGTGTAATCTCCGGTTTCTTTGATGTTCTCGTAAGTATGCCGTGCCACGGTAGTTGGTCTCAGGATAAAGCCAAGCAAAGCCGGATCGCTTCCCAGGTGCATGACGGAGCTGAAAATCGCCAGGTTGGTCTGCCCCTTGCTGTTGGAGGTGGCAATGAGATTGGCGCTCTTGTAGCCAGAAAGAGAATTTACCAGATTGAGTCGTGGCACCTTGCCAAGCCGGCCCAGTTCGGATTCTGTGAGGGTCACGATGCTCATAACACTAAGATAAATAGGTCCGGGCCTGCGGTCATTCGGAAACCGGCGAGAGAGCGTTGGAATAAGTGTTGGTCCAGAATCTACCTGGCTTTACAGTGGTGCCATGCGACTGTATTCTCTTCCGGCCGCTCTGGCTGCACTCCCTGCCCCCATCGCCCTTTGCTGTCTCGGCGCGATGGCATGCTTTTCGGCGGACTCCCTGCCCCGGGCCGAGGAAAAGGAGGTGAAAGGAATCCCCATTGATTTTGAACCCGGAATTGCGGCGCATTACAAATACGGCGGAAGTTGCGAATTTCCGGAAGGCTATTGTGTGCAGGTCTATAGCCCCGA
>JAGRNE010000211.1 GCA_020440915.1 Leptospiraceae bacterium
CTTCCCTGGACCTGATCCAGGACCTTCTAGAATATAGGGACTACAGCCTTAGCATTCTGGGAACCTACAGAGAAGAAGAGGTAAATGAGCTTCATCCCTTGAGCCGGGCGCTGGAGAGCTATCAACTGGCGGGCATCGCATCTGAGATCATTCACCTGAAGCCCCTGGGTCCTCGGGATCTGAAGCTTATGCTTCTGGATACCTTTCGCATTGGCGCCGAAGACTCAGATGCCGAAAAGGTAGCGAACCTGGCCGAACTACTCTACAAGAAAAGCGAAGGCAATCCCTTTGTAGCCCGGCAATACCTGGAATCCCTTTTTGAAAAACAATTGATTCATCAGGATCGCAATACCGGAATCTGGAGCTTTGACCTGGCGCGCATTCGCACCGATGGTCTCAGTTCCTCCGCTGCAGAAGTGCTGGCCGCAAGAATTGCATCGGTGCCGGACTGTCAGGATGTTCTGGCGGCGGCCGCCTGTCTGGGTAATCGATTCTCCCTGGCTTCTCTGGCAGCGCTGGCCGGCCAGGACATACTGTTCACTCTGCAGCAATTGCAGACTATATCCTCGGCTGACATCATTTATCCGCTAAGCGAAAGCTATAAATACATCTCTACAGAAAGCAGCCGCGAGGACATGGAAGTAGTGGAATTCGGCTTCTCTCATGATCGCATTCATGAGGCAGTGCTGGCGCAGATTCCGCCAGCCCGACTGGAGCAACTGAACCTGGATGCGGCGCGGCTCCTTCTTGAGCGCTCCGATTATCAACAGATTCAAGAACGAATTGCCTCGATTGTCTCCCATTACAACCAGGGCAGAAATCTGGTATGGGACGACGACGAAAAGCTCAAGATTGCTGAACTCAATCTTAGAGCGGGTTTAAAGGAACGAAGGTCCAGCGCTGTGGACGAAGCCATCGTCCACTTTGGAATCTCTCTGGATACGCTGCACCAGAGGCAGGCCCCCATCCCCGTGGATCTGCACATGGAATTGCTCCGAAACATGGGCGAAGCGGAATACCTCAGGGGTCGAAAAATCGTAGCCCAGGATTATTTCGACAAGGTTCTGAAAGGATCCAGAGATTTACTGGAGAAGCTAAAGGTATTTGATTTCAAGATTGCTCTTCTGGCCAGCGCCGGACAGCACTCGGATGCAGTGGGCGTTGGTTTGCAGGCTCTCAAAAGTGCCGGCTTCAAGATTCGATCTCATAGCAAAGCACAGGAAAAGAAGGTTCTGCAATCCTGGGCCAGGCCTGCGTTAAAGTTCATAGATTTACACCGTAAGCGAAAGAAAAGAAAAGAGCCAGCGCCCGAGAAAAAAGCACTGGCTCGCATTCTGGCCCAGACTATCACGCCTGCCTTCTTGCTTGATTCGAACTACCTGGCTTCCCTTCTGGACACTCTGTTTGAACTCAGTCGAAAGCATGGTCCTTTTCCGGAGACTTCGGTGGCCATGGTACTTCTGGGAGCCCTGCTTGGTCCCAACGAACATGGAATGAGGATCGGAGATCAGGCGCTGGATCTGGCGGAGCGATACAATGCTGTCGAACTTAGAGGCCGACTGCATTACTATTACCTTTCAACCATCCACTCCTGGAATCAACCCTGGGAAACTGGAATTCCTCGCTATCGACGGGCCGCGGACTACTGCCTGGAGGCCGGCGACCTTCCATTTGCTTCCCTTTCGCTCTTTGAATTCCTCTCCCGGCAGATGCTGCTCTGTCGTCGCCTTCCGGACCTGGAAATCATCGCGCGCTACGAACAGGAAATTGTACGGACGGGTCAGGACGATAGCGTCGAGCTTTACTGGTTATTGCGCCAGGTGGCGCAGAATTTCCAGTCCGGCGGAAAAGCAAAAACCAGATTGCAGGGCGATTATTTCGATGAGCAGAAACATGCGAAAGGCTGGAAAGGGCGACGATTGTTCTACCTATCCCTGTACAAACACTGGCTAGCCTACATTTTCTTCCCGGACGCTGGTAACCTCCCTGAATTCGTGCAATCAGAGAACTGGCCCCGGGCCCATATCGACACAATCCTTTACGAATACCTCCGGGCCGCCCTTCCATACATGACTGGAACGCACAAAGCGTCGCCCAATGCCGGAGACGAGTTGATTGCCCGAATTTCAGAATTGGATACCCGTAACTTCTCCTTTATGAAGTATCATCTTCAAGCCGAGAAGAAATGGCATCTGGGTCAGGTGCAAGAAGCGATGACCGCCTTTGATCTGGCCTGCGATGCGCCCCAGCAACCACTTACAGCCGGCATTATTCATGAAAGAACGGCACACTTCTATCTCTGGATGCAGAAGCCTCGCTTCGCGCGGATCTATGCGGAAAGAGCCAGGACCATCTATACAGAAATGCAATCACATACCCAGGTCCAACAGGCAGAAAGACTGCTGGATGAAATTCGCATGATGGAGTACAGACAGAGGCCGAATACATACGCGCCGCAGATGGGCGAAACACCAGGCTTAAACGAAGCTTCTTTCGGTAGCGGACGGGGTCCGGCAGGTTCGCAGCTGGACCTGGAAGCAATCATGCAAATGGCAAATATCGTTTCTTCCAGACTGGAACTGGATGAACTCATCCGGAGCCTGCTTCGCAGCATAATGGAGAATGCAGGAGCGCGCAAAGCTGTCCTGCTGGAAAAAAGCTCGGAAGGCTATGTACTTCGCGGCATGCAGAACCCTGACCAGGAACCCGAACTCAACTCACTGCGAAAGCCGGACCCGTCCCTGGACCTGGCTCTAAGCGTTGCGCATTATGCGGAATCCATGCAGGAACCCGTGGTCCTGGACAATGCCAGAGAATCCGAGTCCTTTTCCGGCGATCCGTATATCGAGAACGGTAAGATCGCTTCTATACTCTGCATTCCTTTGATCCTGAAGGGCGAAGTTACCAATCTTCTTTATCTGGAGCATTCTACCAGTCGATCTGCCTTCTCCCCCGAACGAGTTAGAATTCTGGGATTGCTGGGATCCCAGATCGCCACCTCTCTGGAAAATGCAAGACTTTACGAAAATGTACGCAATGCTCTGGTGCAGGAACAAAGAGCAAGACAATCGGAGGCCAGAATTAACACTATAATTCGTCGATTCGTTCCCGATGAATTCCTGAATATTCTGGGCGTAACAGACTTTGTAGACGTCAAGCTGGGCCAGAACATCGAGCGCGAAATGACGGTACTGTTTTCTGACATTCGCTCATTCACTTCCCTTTCTGAATCCATGTCGCCGGAAGAGAATTTTCGCTTCATTAATAGTTATCTGTCGCGCATAGGCCCGCTGGTTCGAGAAAGCGGAGGATTCATCGATAAATACATTGGCGATGCAGTGATGGCCCTTTTCGAAAAGCCGGATCAGGCTATACGAGCCGCGCGCGCCATGATGCTGGAGCTGGACGCATACAACTCGGGTCGGATCAAAGGGGGTTACGAACCCATCCGAATCGGCGTAGGAGTTCATACTGGCGTACTTCGTCTGGGTATCATCGGTGAAGAAGGCCGCATCGAAGGCACGGTTATCGGAGATACAGTAAACCTGGCTTCACGTCTGGAGGGACTGAACAGAAGCTATGGCTCCTCTGTGATTGCCAGCGACTCCACAGTTGAATATTTGAAAGGCTCAACGCTCTTTTCCTTTCGGGCTCTGGACAGGGTTCGCGTCAAAGGCAAACAAAGAGATACCTGGATCTATGAATTACTCCTGCATCCTCCGGATTCCGCCTGGCTCAAGAACTACGCAAAGGCCCTGCTGGCCTACCAGGAAGCCCGTTTTTCGGAGTCCAGGGAACACTTTCTCAAACTAAAGCAAGAAAAGCCCGATGATTCAGTTATAGATCTGTATTTGCGCCGGCTGGAATCCTTGCTTGAGAATCCGGTGCCAGAAGACTGGGAAGGCATTGAAAACCTCACAAAGAAATAAGGCGCCTCAAATCAGGGTTTTTTCGCCGTTGGATTTGCAGACAGAGGACTTCCAGTCCCTGGCTGCACTCATTCGCAAAAAAAAGAAAAAGCTACTGATTCTGGCCCTGCTTCCGGACCGAAGCGCTGTTCCCTCTTCGCTCAATTCTATAAGGGCGATGGCAGAAAAAAGAGGATCCGGACTCCGGGTTGTGTGGAAGAAAGATGCGCAGAACTCTCAGGATGGCACCCTGGCCGCCATACAGAGTTCGGAAGAATTCAGGCGGGCCCGCGAAATTGCCGTGATTGCGCCCGGGGACTGGCAGAGAAATGAACTGCAATCTCTGGTGGAAAGACTTCCCTATCCGGGGCAGACCGATCAGCACCTGAGCGATTTCAAGCCTTCCCGCTTCAGCATTCGCCGGAAACTACTTCTAATTACCGGGCTCATTGTTTCTCTTTCCCTGACTTCCATGATTCTTGTGGCCTCCTATTTGTTTCGCAATCATAGCGAAACATTGATTCAGGGATACAACCTTTCCCTGGCCCGACTTGTGGCAGAATCTCTGGACAAAGACATTCAGGGAATTGAGTACCGTTGCCGTGCGCTACTGGACCGCATTGCCAGCGAACAGCCCTCCCTACCAATAGAGACTGCTGTTCAGGAAGAAGAGGAAGTATCCGGCGATTCGCCCGACCCGGACTCTCAAGCCAATAACCGGACAAAGACCAGCCAGGCGGAAAGTAGCGATGCAGAAAGGCGACCGGATACGCAAGCGAAGGCGCCTGTAGATAGGCAGACAAACTCTCCGGCGCATACTGGCGAGAATAGCACAGAGAATAAGCCTGGAAATCCAGAACAGCAAAAACGTCGCGCCGGCCACGGTGGCTATGAATCAGTGCAGCGCTTCTTTCAAGAGAACAATCGATATCTGTACATTGCAAGACTGGACACAGAGAAACGCGAACTGGTGCAGGAATTCTACAACGATGCTTTTTTCCGAGAATACAATCTGGGTCCAGAGAATTTCCGTCGCCTCCTGGAATCCTGGCCGGGCGGAGCGGAATCCCCCCTGGCAGTGCAGAGTTTCTCTGCCGGCGATGTGCCGGCGCTGGGCTTCTCATTTTCAGGATCGGAAGGAAGGATTATTGTATTTCTGGCAGCAGACGACTTTTTCCAATCCTTTCGCAAAGCGCGCCAGGCCGGCCTTTTCGAAATTCATCTGATTTCCCCGGACGGACAGGTACTGGTGAGCTCCGATGAAGATGGAACTTCACGGCTGCAGGGAAATGAAATCCTGAAGGAAGTGATTGGCAGCCCGGTGGACAACGGCTCGCGAAAATACATTAATCAGGGCCAGGAATATCTGGCTTCTTTTCAAGCCCTTCCCAATGCCGGTTTGACCGTCCTTTCGCATGCCCAAACCGGTCGAGTCTTTGAAGCTGTTCGCAGGATTGAACGGCAGAATCTATATTTAATGGGTGCGGTGCTTGCCTCCGCTTTCCTGCTTGTTTTCCTCTTTGCCAGGACGCTAAGCGTTCCCATTGTTCGGCTGGCCCGGGCCACAGGCGCTGTAGGCCGAGGCGATTATTCGGTTAGAATTGAGCCCACAACCAGAGATGAGATCGGTCAATTGACCCATTCCTTTCTCTTGATGACCCGGGGCCTGCAGGAAAGGGAGCATATCAAAGAAGCCTTTGGAAAGTTTGTTTCTCCTGACATTGCAGAACGAGCTCTACGCGGGGAAATCAAGCTCGGCGGAGAACGAAGAACGGGTACTGTATTCTTTTCGGATCTTCGCAACTTCACCGGCCTTTCCGAGAAAAGGCAACCAGAGGAAGTAGTAGATTTTCTCAATCGCTATTTCACGGTAATGGTGGATTGTATTCAATCCCATGGAGGAGTTGTAGATAAATTCATCGGCGATGCAATTATGGCGCACTGGGGCACCCTGGCGCCTTCGGCAACCGATACGGCCGATGCCATTCGGGCCGCTCTGGACATGCGGCAATCCCTTCTGGTATTGAATGCAGAATTCGAAAAAGAAGGTGTGCCGCCGCTTCGCTTTGGCTGCGGCATCAATACCGGTCCTGTGATTGCGGGGCAGATTGGATCCGAAAAAAGACTGGAATACACTGTCATTGGCGACACGGTGAACCTGGCTTCTCGCATCGAGTACTTGAACAAACTCTTTGGCACAGACATCCTGATTTCCTCCTATACTATGCAGCAGGTCCGAGGTCTTTTTGAGGCCGA
>JAGRNE010000212.1 GCA_020440915.1 Leptospiraceae bacterium
TGCAAATTGTTAAATAGCGATTGATCGAAACGATCGCCGTTTCTAAAGATCAGAGTCTCTTTCCACAGGTTCCAGCTGAGCTGCTTTCGCACACGGATTTCGCGTTCCTTTTCCAGGTCCCGCTGCATTCGACGTAGCTCGAAGACTTCAAAGGCTTTGTTCAGCCGATCAAAAAGGTGCTCATCGTTTACAGGTTTGATCAAGTAATCATAGACACCCAGCTTCATAGTCTCTATAACATTGCTGGTGTCCTTTTCCACCGTATGGACCAGAATGATAGGCGGATGAACTGCATTGTTCAATTCTTGAATCAGCTCGGTGCCGCTACCTCCCGGGAGATGGAGATCCACAATGACCACTGGATAGGCTTCTCGCTGAAATGCGGCCAGGGCTTCTTCTGCGCTTGCAACCAGGTGGCTGCAAAAGGCCGAGCCTGCCAGGGTGCTTTCCAGTACGCGAGCCGCTACCGGATCGTCTTCCACGATCATCACTTGTTGAGCCAACTGAGAGGCTCTCTTTTGAAAGGTAATACTCATTTTAATTAACTTAATTTTTTTTCCCGCTTTCGCTCATTGGACGATTGCTTTGGAAAAAATGCGACCGGCAAAAAATGGGAAGTCCTGCTTTTTGCCGGATTGAAACAAGTATTCTGTCCAGGCTTTCGCTCCAAATGAAATTGCGAACGGAAATCAATGCCGGCCCATGGAATGGCGGAACGGTCCAGAAACTGCCTGGCAGTTTTTGGAGGAATGCACTAATACTGAGAAAGAAGGGCCTGCATTCGGGCTTTTCTCTCCAACCAGCGAAAGATCCAATAACCCGCGAAAGTAAAGCCAAGACAGATTCCTAGAAAGATAAGAATCTCGGAAAAAGCGGACAGATGGCTGGACAGCAACGATTCCCGCAGAAGCGTCATGCCCCGCGTCAGAGGAAAGAAATCATAGAGCATAGCTGACCAGGAGCCTTCTGCCATGCTGGAGCGATCCTGCCAGAATAAGCCCAGAAAGGCGAAGTTGATGATCTGAAAAAAGAATCCAACACGCTTGAAGATCAATGTAAGACCGGCAAAAAGATAGGCCACTCCGTAGACTCCAAAGGCGGTTATGCTCAGAATCAAAGTAACGTACGGGGCCCTCTCAGGCGAAAGACCGGTATCCGGAATGCTCCAGTAATAAGCGCCCAGCAGAAGAAAGAAACTCAATATCTGTCGGGGTTGCTGAGAAATGCCCCGGGCCAGGAGTACACCTGCCAGAGAATGGCCGGAGATGCTTAGTTGCTCCAGGGTTCCTGTCTGACTTTCGTTCTGAATTTGACCGGACCAGCCCATTTGAGTGGCCAGCACAAATTGCATCAGACAGTATCCCAGGATCATGGTCTCCCGGTTTATGGGGCTGTCCTTGCCGGCCAGTCCTTCGCCGCCCGGCATGAGTTCCGAAAGGCCCAGCAATATTGCCATGAGAATCAGGTACATAAAAAAGAGAAAAGATAGAATCTCCAGAGGATAGCGATACATGAAGAGCAGATCCCTTTTGAACTCTGCTTTGATGATCAGTAAGAACTCTTGTAACGTCTTCATAATGATTCCTTTTGATTCATCCGTTCCAGTCCGGATCAACGAGATTCAGGGCCAGAGGAGCTGGCTACACTTTGGGTTTCTCTTCTATTGTCTTTCATTTTCGCGGTTTGTGGCTGCGAATTCAGGCTCCAGGGCGCGACGCGCCTGGCTTACATCAATTCTTCTCCGGTTTGAGCACACGCAGGAAGATCTCCTCCAGTTCATCTGTGACACGATGGCAAGAAAGGATTTCTAGTTCTGGATCCTGTTTCTGCCTGGCCGAAAGATATCCCAGAAGCTCGGAAACGCCCTGGCCATTCTTCAGATCCAATTCGTAAAGATGCACATCTCCCTGGGTCTGCAATAGCTGCAAACCCCGATCTTTCCAGGTCTGGTCCCAGGAGAGACTTCCTTTGATTCGCAATCGGTAGATATGACTCTTGAATATGGCTCGCAGTTCTGGAAGGGTTCCTTCTTGAATTAGCTTTCCGTGGTTTATGATTCCAACGCGATCGGCAATCTCTTCCACCAGATCCATCTGATGGGTGGTGAGCAGAATTGTTCGCCCTTCTTCCCGGGCCAATCGAAGAATCATATCCTTGATTCGACGACCGCTTTCCACATCCAGACCCAGGGTAGGTTCGTCCAGAAGCAGAACCTCTGGATCTGTGATCAGGGCTGCGGCCAGAGCCAGCTTTTGAAGCATTCCCCGGGATAGATGCTGGGACTGGTTTTTCTTTTTTGCATCGATGTTCAGATCTTCCAGCAGCCGGGGGGCTTTTTCCTTCACAATGCTGGAGGGAACACCCCGTAGATTAGCAAAGTAATGCAGGTTTTCCAGAGGAGTGAGTCTCCAGTAAACGTTTCTGGTTCCTTCCAGAATTGCACTGAGTTTCTGATAGGATGGAGCCGAACCTTTCTTTCCCGCTATGCGAATCTCTCCGGATGTGGGCAAAACCAGACCTGCAATCATCTTTATGGTTGTGGATTTTCCGGCGCCGTTCGGTCCCAGAAGGGAGTAAATCTCGCCGGGTTTGATGTGAAAGCTTATATCGTCTACAGCTGTGAGTGGCGGGCGTGTAGTGAATCGCTTCTGATAAACCTTTCGCAGGTTTTGCACTTCCAGGCTCATGGGCTTTCCTTGCGTGGTAGAATAAGGATTTGTCCGGCTTCCAGCGAGCATTTCAGAGTGCCGGTATGCTGTAACGTTTCAATGTGCAAAGACAGATCCTTGTTCAGACAGTATTTCAGAGCAGGTCGATGGGGGTCCAACCCTTCCTCCAGGATTTCTCTGCTCTGCCTGCTCCAACCGTCTGTAGACGCCTGGCCAGGCCGCCGGCGGGTCCTGGACTCTCCATGCATAATGTATGCAGCGAAATTCCCCTGGAAGCAAAGCAATTCCGGGATATAGATGCAATCGTCGGTGCCGTAGCCAGCGCCGGACTCGCTGGTTTTAGAGCCGACCAGCCCCAGCGCCTCCGCCAGACAGTTAGCCCATGGCCCGATCTGTTCTGGTTGATCCGTGGCAGGAAAAGCGGCCACATGCACCCAGGGATGGCCAGGCTTCGGTCCGGCCCCGGTTGTAGCTTCGCTCTTGTCATGGAAGATTGCATTGCTCCGCAAAATGGCGGGCGCTCCCGAATACAGCCCGCCCTGGAATCGTGCAAGAACTTCAATCGCCGGGTCTTCCAGGAAATCCGCTGCAGGTTCATCGCCCTCCGACCACCGTTGCGAATTTGCACCACGGGGCCCTTTCGTGGAAAGCGTCTCTTCGGGTAGATGGATCTTTTCGGCCCAGAGCGAAGCGCTTAGAGTCAGTCCTTCTTGCATGGAGCCCCCATCTTTACTGATTCGTGCAGGCGATTCCCCGGTTGCATCCGACTCCGTGATTTGCCCTGGATCAGAAGATCGCTGGTTTGCCGCATTCGGTGGATCTGTTTCCGGAAATCCTGCATTTGCTGCAAGAATGCTCTCCTTTTCCTCTGGCCCGAGAGCGCCAAAGTCATCCAGTATTGCGTCAGGATGCAGAAATGTCAGCCCGGAAGGAATCATTCGGCCCAGGGAGTCCATCTGCCCGGTTGTAGGAAAACTCAGTACAGAGCCCCCGGCTTTTCGAAATTCATCGCAGGCCTGTCGCTGAGTCGGCGACAGCGCAAATTGCATTCCAGGGAAGATCCAGCAACGCGCCTTTCTATGCTCTTCTGGGATATCATCTGGACTGCGACAGAAGGCCATGGACCAACCCAGGGATTGTAGCAATGCTGTGATTCGGTTTAGAATTTCAAAGATCTGGAATGCCTCGCTTTGACTGCAGATGTCATGGGCCCAGAAGGCTGCATAATCCAGAAAGACAATGGCATCCGGACGGAAAAGACGCTCCTTTGTTACATTCTGTTTGTCAGATTTTTCTCCGTCTTCCAGGGAGCTTCCTGGCTGCAACCGGTGTTGCATATCCTCAATGCATTGATTCATGGAACGAAGCAATTTGCGCTGCCAGTTTTCATGATTCAAACCTCCATGGGAGATCAGCCCATCGTGCATGCGCTCGGCGCCTCCGCGAAACCTCTGCCAGCTGAAATAAAGCACAGCGCCGGCCCCCTGGAAGAAGGCCTGGAAGGTCCAGAGAAACAAATAATGATAAGGAAGTCGGCGATTCAACGTCTGCCAGTTAACCTGCAATGGCTGTTGTTCCAGTAGCAGGTATGGCCTATGAGGCTTCAGAGATCGCATCAGGTAAAACTGGAAAAGCGAATCACGAAAGTCGGGAAACTCTTTCATCTGGTAATGGTCAAAGCCCGCATAGTCCAGATCCCGGACCAGAGACCAGTGATCGATGTCCGAAAAAAGGGACATGAAATTATGGGTATTCCATTTGCCGCACTGGGCGCGAACAATGTCTGCCTGCATCTTCTGGAATCGTTCTATCAACCAGGAACTGAAGCGACGAAATTCCAGTTCCAGATGCGGATTGTTGTCGGCATAGGTATGATCGGGCAGAGGGATCTCATAAAAATTCGAATAGACCCTGGACCAGAAGGCCCCGAACCAGAGGCGATTTAGATCATTGATGGAGCCATAACGACGAGCCAGCCACCCGGAAAATTCGGTGCTTATTTCTGGATTGAATTGAAAGGCAGAACCATGACATCCAAATTCATTATCAACCTGAAAACCGCATACCGCCTCATGGTTGCCGAAGATGCTGGCATAATATTCAGTAATCCTTCGACTGTGATCCAGATACGCCTGGCTGGCCAGATTGCAGTGCCTTCGGCTTCCTGCACCGATGGTGCGCCGCTGCCGATCCAATGGCAGAATTTCTGGATGCTTGCGGGTTAGCCAGGGCGGAGGTGTGGCGGTGGGCGTGCAGAAAATGATCTTCAGGTCCCTGCTCTTCGCTTCTTCCAGCGCAAACAGAAAGCGATCCGGAAAGAACTGCCCTTCCCGGGGCTCTACGTGAGCCCAGCTGAACTCCCCCATCCGTAGCACAGAAAGACCTGTTTCGCACATTGCATCCAGGTCCTGGACGATTCGGTGTCGCACTTCCTTCTCCGATATGGAAGGAGCGAGTAGCGAAGGCGGACTATGCGAATCCTGGCCGCGTTCCCCGGGCGCCGAGTGCGAAGGCGAATACACCGGTATTTCGGCGCAGAGGAAGTCCTCTACATAGTCCGGATAATAGGAAACCCCGAGGGAAAAATCAGAGCTTCTGAAGGTGCTCATGGATGATCTGTAAACCTCGCAACGTTAGCAGTCCATCGACCTGATCAAATAGATCCGGTTGCTCTCCATGAATCAACGATGCAAGACCTCCGGTGGCGATTACCCGGTACTTTCGCGCAGGTTCGCGATTGCGGAATTGCTGAATAATCTCTCGAAGCAACCCTACCCAGCCAAAGAAGAAGCCGGACTGAATGGAATGCATGGTGGAGTCGCCCAGAACTCCTCCGGGAGGACAGGCAAACTCTATGGGAGGAAGCATGGCAGCCCTGCGAGAAAGGGCTTCCATGGACAGTTTGAGTCCTGGCGCAATACTTCCTCCCATATATTGGGTGCCGTGCAGAAGACAGAATGTGGTGGCTGTGCCCAGATCAATGACAATCAAATCGCCTCCATAGATCCGGCTGGCAGCCACTGCATTTACAATTCGATCGGGGCCGATTTCATAGGGCCGAGGATAGACGAATTCCAGGGGAAGGGGCATTTCGTAGTGAACGCGAAGTGGTTCCGTGTTATAGTAGTCTCTAACCATCTTCTCCACAATGGGATTGAAACTGGGAACCACAGAACTATAGATGAAATGCTCAATGCTTTCGACTCGAATGCCGGAAGAGTGCAGAAAGCCGTTTAAGAAGATGCCCAGTTCATCGGATGTGCGGTCTCTATGAGTCACGGTACGCCAGGATTTCTGGATTTCGCCTCCATTCTCATGCGAATACAGTCCGAACACCGTATTCGTATTCCCTATATCAACAGCCAGTCCGTATTTCATCTTAACTCCAGAGAATCTCCAGGTTTCGGGCGCTATCCGAGATTCGGTGGCCGTCCTCAAGGACCAACGCCCCTTCCCGGTCCAGA
>JAGRNE010000213.1 GCA_020440915.1 Leptospiraceae bacterium
CGGATTCCCAGGGCCTTGCGATCCGAAATATCGTAAACTTTCTCCGGCAAATTCCAATAGCAGATGCATTTCCTGTGCGAGCGCTGTTTAAGACAATGTATCCACTCATTTAACAATGGACCGGGATTGCGAATGGTTCGTAAGAAATTGGCGGATTATTCTGGCGCTTCAAAGCTCAGCGTCCGGGCGTTGCGCGACACCGAGAACTTTAGTAGCCAACCCCTTCCTTCATCGATTGGCAGATACTCAAGGTTCTCAAGGATCCATTCTGCCTGCGAAGGCTGGATTTCCGCTTTGCTATCCGGATCCAGGACTTTGTACGCTGGTCCCGCTGGCGAAGGTCCAACAAGATAGACTTCTTTTTCATTCTGCGGGAAGCGAATCAAGTAGAAAGGCAAGGGCGGTTGCTCCGGAAAGGCACCTAGAGGAGGCAAAAGGCATATGGTCACATGGTAGACTGTCTCTATATTTGTAACAGTGAAAGCACCGTTTGCATCCGCCTTGAGTCGCCAGGTTCTATCTTCATGCCCGAACATTCCGGGGTCTTCCATGATCCGATCCCCGGCCCCCAGACCATAGGCGGCCGGCAAAGTCACGATGATTTCTTCACGCTCTGAAGCTGGGACCTGAAAGTTACCCTGGATCTGGAGAGTGCCCATGGCGCTTCCCGGGACTGCACAGGTAGCCGTAAGAACTGAGAGTAGAGAGCACAGACGGAGAATTCGATTGTGGAGCAGGGCTTTTTTCATAGTGGTATTGCAGGTATCTCCCGGGGCGCCCGGGATAAGGCTGGCGCTCCTACTTTTCCCTTTACCGCTGCGCTGGCGCACAGTCTTCCTGGTAAGTTGATGACCGGCAGGCTACGTTGTCGAGAACTGAAAAGGAAAATGTCCTTACTAAAGGAGCCATTGGCCCCATTCGTTCTTTCGGGATGGATTTCGCCCGCTTTCGCACTCAAGAGAAAGTAGCAAGATCACTGCTCTAAAGGAGGATCCGTTGGGCGACATCAAGGTAAGTGCGTCCAGTCCGCAATTGGTAGGCGGCTCACTCTTATGGTTCCAGTACAACGCGTGGACATTCATACACTCGCCTTCGAAATCCCGGGGAAAAATATCCGGATCAAACCTGGCGCAATTCAGCCCTTTGTCATGGATCAACTCATAGCAGGTGACTTCCTCAAGTCAGTTCCCTTTCGAGATAGCGCATTTGCCCTTTCCCACCGGTTGCACTAGAGGACTGAAGATCCAGCCCACCGGTGGGGCATAGGAGAAGCCCGCCAGTTCTACGGGAATCCAGTATCCTCGCTTTCCCAGGATTGCAGCGTGCTTTCTCTTACCGCCGCATTGTGCGGCTAGAGGGCCGGGAACGCAAGGAGCAGGCCTTACGGGGTAGCAATGCTGTAGCGGTGCTTAGTCGACGTTAGGCCGTTCACTCAGATTGAGCATCTCGCGGAGGGAATCCGAGCCGCCTCGAACATACAACGTGTGCAGGCAGACTCCATTTTCTGGCAGGAATTGGCTACTTAGCGTCATTTCTTCCGATTCCTGAATCTGCTCCATCACCTTATTCAGCAGTAAGGAATAATTCGCATCCATAAGGGCCTGATGAAGAATAGTACGCAAAGAGATCGCATCCAATGGTTCGCAGTAGGGCGCCTGTGGCATGGAAATGGAGTAATAGTAGTCTGCCGGAGGCGCCATGGGCGCGTCCGGCGATCCACACCAGGAACCGAATCCCCATGGTTGTGGCGGGAAGCGTTCGGCACCTGCGAAGGCGTAGCCTACAGCAAAGTAACTAAACGCGTACCAGCCGTTGACTGTCGCAAGAGCATACAGTACACCAGTATCAGCAATGAAGGAGGCGAGCAAAATAGGCATAGCCCATGTTTCTTTCCAGGTGGGGTAGGGCTCAAACTCGCCCCGTGCAAAGTACTCACAATGAATACTGAGATTTTCTTCCGGCTCCGAGCGCTCCAGCACATACCAGCGCGAGATCCCGGATATGCACGAACCCAGGCAGAGAAGCGCAATACATGATAGGGTCTTATGCATTTGGAAAATCCTTTCCGGCTACAGATCCATTAGACAAGCTAGCGTAAGCTCCTCATGGTTGCCGGTGTACTGCCATTCTTCCCTGGCGGGCGGTCGGCCGAATTGGGCGCTGGTTCCTTTACTTATTAGACTACCATCGTCCAGAATATTGATGCTGATCGTTACCTCTAACTGGAAGTTGTAAACTCCGTATTTTTCAATAAAACTGCCGAAATGCTGCTCCATGAATGCCTGAATCTCTTCCGAGTTGCATGCAACGCCACGACTCTCCCCACACAGGCCTACACCGAAGTGGCTTTCATTGGCCCGGAATTTCACAAATATCCTGCGATGTGTCGCGAACCAATATCCAGGAACGGTCTGTGAAGGATGGTCCCCCAACTCAGTCGGCTGCTTTTGGATCCTTGCGGCGCCGTTGGGGAGCAGGAAGGCCCAGTCCCCGTTCGGGAATCTGATCTTTCCCATTTTCAGAGAATTTGTATCCAGGACTGCATCTACAGGAAGACAGGCGAGATTCTCAGGGTTTTCCACTCGCCGGATTGCATAAAAGAAACGCTTCTCCGGAGTTAGCGGAACGATGAAAGGGGTCACCCAGCCGGTTCTATCGCCTACCCGGGCCTGCAACCAGGGTGCATCATACATCTTTCCATCGACTTCAAAATTGTCGCGGTAATCGGAAGGATCACCAACGCATACAGGGGAGCCTTCAGGAATATCAGCGACCAGAGTTGCATGTTTCGAAGGGAAGCTGTAAAGGTAGGAGGAGAGGACGGCCTTCTCGGCTTCACTCTCCAGGCAGGTTCGATTTGCCATCAAAGGCCTGGCAAGAATTATTGGGAAGAGGAGCAATGGGATCAGGAAAGGCTTCATGGATCGGGCACCATTTCTTTTCGGGTTACGTATGTAATGTGCAGAATTTCGCAACCTCGGTGGTCAGGAGCGATTAGAGTGCAGGCCTGCTTTCGTTCCAGGTTTCCCGGTCCTGAGGAGCGATGTTTACAAAGTCAATGATGGCTTCGATAACCTCGGTCCATACTGCGGCCGGCAGTTCATGGCCTATACCAGAAAGACGCAGCAATCGAGCCAAAGGAATGGTACTCCGTAGATTCTCGGCATGAGGCCAGGGGAAAACCGGGTCTTCATCGCCGTGAATAACCAGAGTTGCATGCTGGATCTTAGATGAAATACCATACAAGTCTTCGCAACCAGTGAGCCTGGAATGATTGAAACGGGAAGCAATGGATCTGGCGCGTCTGAACTCCTCGCGGGCGCGCTGTGTTGCTCGTTCCGAGTCAAAGGAGCAAGCAGAACCGGTCATTATCCTTGCCTGGCCTACAATATACTGAATCACCTCCTGCTCGTTCGTCCAGGCAGGCATTGCCTTTGTAGACAGGTAATCCAGGACTCCCGGGTCGATGCCCGGAAGTGCGGGAATATCGTCCCAAACGCTGGAGCTCATTAGAATCAATGATCTCACTCGATCTGGGTGCTTTACCGAGCAGATTTGCGCAAGCATTCCCCCCAGGGACATTCCGAGCAGATGAGCTCTTGCTATGCTATGACCATCGAGAATTCTAACTATATCCTCTACCAGGTCCGCGACATTATAGCTGGCCGTACCTGGAGCATAGGAGGTCGATTCACCGACATCTCGATTATCATAGCGAACCACGAACATACCATTCTGCGCCAATTGTAGACAGAAATCTCGGTCCCACCAGTCCATCGATGCGGTGGCTCCCATAATCAGCAATATGGCCGGGTGGTCAGGTGATCCGAAGGTCTCGCTCGCAAGTACAATTCCATCCGAATCTATGAGCCTTTTCTGATACCGAAGGTGTTGGCTCTCACTCATAGACTATTGAGGAACAAGGAATCCGGCGTGGCAATTCGATTCTAGCAGGGAGGGGAAATTAGTCTATCCGTCCCTGACGCTGAAGCGTTGCTTTCAGTCTTCCGTTCGAAAGATCAGTATTCCGCCGATGATAGTGAGCAGACCAATTAGGAGGCCCCAGAGACCGTTTTCAGCGAAAGAATTAATCCGCGGCTCTGACTCCTCGGGATTGTCCGGGTTATACCGGATTTCTATTTGATTCCCGATCTGAAATGGCTGGCCCTCCTCAAATTCAAGCCAGTCGATTATTTCATCGGTGGTCTTTGCAGAAGCCGCCTTTTTCCAGGTTGAAGTATAGTCTTGATTCCTTACGGAATAAACATACCGGATATAAAGCTCGTGATCGAATGTTTGATTCAGGTAATCCTTATCAGCTACGTTATCCCTCCGATCGCTTCTCGTCTCTGTTTCCTTAACGACGGCTTTAGTGGACTGCCAGGATTTCGAGACTTGATTACTCTTGAACATCATGTAGCCTCCCCCTAAAAATAGAAACAATCCCAGTAGGAGGACGAAGCCTGACTTTAAGTATTTCATAATGGATTAGAATATGGTGCCCTTTTTTCCATTGAGTCAACTAATGTTCTGATCCGACTGATCCTTTTGTGGCGGGTCGAATTTTGCCATTCCGAGCCGGGCCATTTCGCATTGAAATTACGTCCTTAAGCAAAGCTGCACGTCCTGGTCTGGCGCGACATCTGAATTCCGAGGACGGTTTCAGCCGCGCATTCCAGTCTCCCCTGACCCACGGCGGTAACGAGGGCAGTGTGAACGAAATTCGCACACGCTGGGAATTCAGACTCAGCGTTCGTCCGCCGAGCACACTCCGGATATCAAAGCGGGGAAACCCGGGAAGCGATCGAAGGGGGCCGGCAGCCGTTAGAGTGCAGCCAGGCGAAGTAGCTGTCTCTTCCTGCTCTCGTCCGGCCTTCATCTTCGATTACCCTATGATGCACCGCTGGCCGAAGCCTCAGAGCGGCTTAGCAGAAATATAGGTCCTGTAGTCTGGGAGTGGTTTGTCCGGGAGGAGCTGTCCATTTCGATACTCAAATCTAATCTCTGTTCGTAGACCTTTTTCGGGTGGGAAGGGGCCATTATCCGGGATTTGTGGTTGAAAGCAGAATCTATCAACATCTCGGAACGCTCGTATCGTGAAAGCGATGCGGAGAGCCGAGCTTGAGTCATGGATTGCCAGTTCGTTCCAATACCAATTGCAGGCGCCGCTATGCGCCTGAACCAGTCCGTGGTGGAAAATTCTTTCCACATTTTCTTGTTCCACCAGAAATATCGAAGCTGTGATTTCCGCAGCCCCGGCGGGACTGTGATCCTCTACAACGAACAGCAAAGAGTTCTGTGGATTCTGATTTTCCAGCCAGCGGGCTTTCAGCTCCTTGCTGGAGGGGCTGGAAATCTGTAGGGTCTTTCCCCGGGGGCCGTTCGGAAACACAGTAAGGACTACACTTTCTCGGCGCCAGTCTTCGTGGCAGAATTTCTGGCGTAGCATTACAAACGAAGTCTCAGGAGCCAGCAGCCGAGTGGATCCACATAATTTGAAGTCGCCTGTAATAGGACCCCCGAAATATAACCGCTCAGCTACGGATTCAAGAGTATCTGGTGGATCAGTCTGAACGAAAGGCGAGCAGAGCAACGTGCCTGATAATAGGCAAACGATCAGAGCACCCCGCCCATATATTGCTGGAAAAGAGGAGAGCCAATTTGACATTACGTTTGTCCTGAAGCGAAGTCGGGCGCCTTCTGTGCCCGGCGATTTAGTTTGAGCTGCCTTTGCATCTGGCCATTCTAACGTCCAGAAAATGCGCGGCTGCGACGAGGCCAGGCCGCAGTAGAATTGGTCTGAGTCATGTTAGCCGTTTCAGCGGGCGTCCGCCGAGCACCCTCCGGGCATAAAAGCGCGAAACCCGAGGAGCGAGCGAAGCGAGCCGCAGGGCTAAAGTGCAGCAATGCGGCGTTCGGCGCTGGTTCGAAGGGGACAGTTTATGAAATCTCACCGAACTTTCGCCGTAGCTTTTTATGTCGGTGGGCAAATACCAATTTGTATACTGGAAAAAGCATAGCGCCCATGAATGGCAAACGAGCGGAATATCGGACTGAATCTCGAAGTAAGACCGATCCTTCGTTTTGAGGCTCGAGAGAGCGATGGTGCTCCCAATTGGAATTAACGAGG
>JAGRNE010000214.1 GCA_020440915.1 Leptospiraceae bacterium
ATCCGCGCCCTGTATGGTCGACCCAGGTAAGCGGCTGGCAGTTCCACTGCATTTTCTGTGGAGTAACTTTCCGAAGACGTATAGGCAACGTCCCGGGGAAACATTGTGACTTTTTCGCAGGGAATGGCGGCGCATTGCAACTCGGCGCCCACGTGGATTTGATTGTCGTACTCGTAGTCCCGGGAACCGGTGCGCTTCCAGAGTTGCGCTACAATGTTGTAGGAGAAGCCCACCAGGGCCTCCTGCATGCCGGACTGATTCAGGCCAAATAAAAGGATCTTCTGTTCCTTGTAGCGGCGATTGGGCGGAGTGTAGCCGGCTGGCGCATGCACCGGGCCGCCTTCATTGCAGAGCTTCAGATATCGCTGATCGTCCTTCAGAGCGTCGGGAAAAGGTAGATCAAAATCGGTTTCAAAGGTGCAAAGCCCCCGGTCCGGTGGCCCCACAGTTTTTCGCAACTGATAATGACCGGCAATCGCGGAACCTGGCGCAGGGCCCCACTGCCCGGTGGGAGCCGACAGATCCTGCAGCCGATAAACCATGCCCATCTCAAAGATCTTCTGACAATAGCCAATGGCATTGGGCGGGTCTTCATGTTTTAGCCGAAGACGTATCGGTTGGTAAAATACCTTGTTTTGTGCATCAACGCGAACCACAACTCGGGCAGGCCGAGGAGAATATGTAGCCAGAGGTCTTGCCTTCAAAGTTTCGTTTCCAAAAGTTAGTGTAACGCATGCCATAGCCAGGCAGAGACGATTTACGGTTTTCATAGGCGCTCCTGAAGATGGCTGTGAAGCGCGAAGCAGCCATGTGTCAATTCGGATTGTAAGCATCCGACAAAATTTTCCGGGAGTTGCACTCTACCGCGCGGGCCTCAACAAAGTCGCTCCGCCCACCATTGTGCAGAGGGCATAGCTTCAAATTCGCACTGCCCCTGGATGGGATGGGGAAACTTGAGCTGGTAAGCCCACAACCCCAGGCGAAAGTCTGGTAAGCCCTGGTCGGCGTATTTGGCCTCGCCGCACAACGGTAATCCGCGTTTAGAGAGCTGGAAGCGAATTTGATGAAATCTTCCCGTAAGTAATTCGATCTGGATCACGGTAAAGCCAGGCTGCGATAGAGTTTGCCGGGAAGCGGCCCGGGAAGAGGATGAATCGGTACTATTGGAAAGAAAACCGGCGGCGACGTTTTCGGTATCCTCGTTTAGTATCCGAAATTTCAGGCGCGCCTCTTTTGCCTCCGGGTGATTGGCGGGGCAGGCAACGGCCATCTTACTCTTTTCATCCTTTCGATACACATCCACCAATTCGCCTTCCAGGCCGCCCAGCCGGCTCAGGCTTTCCTGCAGGGAAAAGGGAACGAGGGCAAGATAACGCTTTGTAACCAGTCTTTTCTTGAATGCTTCGGATAGACGACCGGCAGCCTTGGATGTGAGCGCAAATACCATGAGCCCGCCGGTGGAGCGGTCCAATCGGTGTAAGAGCGCCAGATACACATTTCCAGGTTTGTTGCGAACGATGCGAATATACTCTCGCACGATGCTCAATTGATCCGGGTCTCCGGATATATCGCTCTGACTGAGTATTCCTGGAGGTTTGATACATACCAGAACGTGATTGTCTTCGAAAAGAACCTCCGGCTTGGAGCCTCCTGCAGCATTCGCCCCTTCCGCAGATCCGGGATTTGGCCGAAGGCGCGAAACTCCGGAGCCGTCCTGTTTGCCGGAATGTTGATTTTTTCCACTTCGTCCGTTCATGGCTCATCGCACAATTTCGAAGACAACATCGAAGGTCCGCTCGCCGCTTACATTGGGCCACTGCCAGCCTCGCAAGCTGGAAAGGACTTGATTGTCCAGTATGGAGTAGCCAGAACTCCGCACAACACTCACCGCTTCCAGGCGTCCACTCTTCAGTCGAATGGAGACCACCACAGTGCCCTGGATCTCCTGACTTCTGGCCAGGGCCGGATAGGGAATGGACTGCTTTAGATTTCCAATAGTCTCCGTTAGAAGGCCCTGGTTTTCCCGGGCAGCGCCCTGATCTTCGCCGGTTTCCTTCTGGCCTTCCGTAGAATTAGATGTTCTGCTATCGGCGGGCGATTCGCTTTCTCTTTTTCCATCGGTACCGTCAGCGACCGAGAGCACGGCAAAGCCAGGATTGCTAATTGCGGTAACCTGCGGAGATCCGGATAGGGATATCCACAGAAAGAAGCCGGCAAGTATATGGATGCTGGCGCTGACTATCAGCAGAAGGGGAAAATTCTCCAGAGGTCTTAGCATGAAGGTCGGCCATGAAACAAAGGTAGCCCGGGAAAATGGGAAAGCGCTTTTTGCAATCCCGGCGTTTTCTCAGCGCTCTATTCCAGATAAAAGGTGTAGCCCAGCCTTGCGAAACGATTATGTCCTCGAATCAAATTCGCAGATTGGAAGGCGCCCAGACTTCGTGTGAATACCATCACAGCGGCCACCTGGCCGCCATTCTTCGAAAGATCAAAAGGTTCCTGGAACCAGTTTCTACCGGCAGCCCAGATCAAAAAGGAATCCACTACGAAATAGCTGATGACGCGGAAATAGGTCTGACCCGTTGTTAACCTGGGCGAATCCCAGGAAGCATACATCACTCCAGCCCAGGGGGCCAGCAGGTTCAGACTCTGAGCATAGAGATGAGACTTTTCGGTGAGCTGGATCGGCTCGGGCATATAGTCCGGTCGCGGAACTTCTATGAGGCCTTTCAATTCCAGGATTCGCGTAATGCTCTTTACGTCGCCGGAATCGCCCTCGATACGCAGGAATGCAGTTTTATTTTCCAGAGATACGGTGCCGGTATAGAGACTGTAGTTGTAAGGAGAAAAGAAATCAGAAGACCAGGCCCTGCTGAATCCCTGGGTTTCCTCTTCTTCGCTGTATCCCTCTTTCTGGAACTCGTCCAGGATGCCGGGCAGCCTGGCTTCGGCCTGTTTCAGCTCCATAGAAGTCTGATATACTCCGAAAGAGTCTGCGGCCAGAGAATGCGGCAAAATCGCGACCACGCAGGCCGCCAGGATAAGGCATCCTGCAGCCAGTTTACCCTGCCTGTCGGTTAGATAATCAACTAAATGCATAGGCTCCGCCAATCAATACAGCATTGTAAGCAGAATGGGTGACCATGGAAGCCAGGACGCCCCACCGCAAAAATACCAGTCCTGATGCCAGTCCAGGGATCAACAGAACAGGAGCAATGAAATAATGGTGAGAAAACGCAAAGCACAGGACGCTAAATGCCAGAGGAAGGACCCGGATCATCGGCGCGGATGCGCTCACCCTTTTCAGTGATTCCATAAGATATCCCTGCATCAAATAGCGAAAATAGAGCTCCTCCGCGGCCGGAGTGAGGATTACAATGAGAAATACACCAACCACCCCCGGCAGAGGGGAGGGGGAATCCGACCAGAAAAAAGCTACAACCAGTACCAGACATCCGGCAAGAAGTCCGGCCAGCAATGCCATTGCCAGAGCTGTCCAGACAGTGGTTGACCGATCTGCAAGGACGGAAGCGGACCGATTTGCCAGCGTTGCCACAGAGGCGGACCACACATCGGCAGGTTTCCGGGTATCGGATAGCAACCAGTGGTAAACCGGGAATGCCAGAGCGAGCAGGAGGACGCTTGCCAGGGCGCTGCTCACAGCTTGCGGGTGGCCGCTGGATTGCAGAAAACCGTCAATCTCTTGAAATAGAAGCCGATACAGGATATGAAATACGGCGGCCATGGCAAACGCCAGGAGGGCCGGTATTCGCTGTGACCATGATGTCCTGGAGGCCATTTCTCTATTTCCTACTGGCTATTTCCCTGTCCACCGTTGATGGAAGGAAAGCGCCCGGTGGAGTATGGATCGAAAGCCTTCAGAATCATCGACCGGAACTCCAGAATCTCAGAAATCAAATCCGCATGAATCTTCGGTCTTCCTACAGGGAAGGGCATCTGGACGTGCCGCTTAAAATCTATCTGTACCGTCTAAAAGAAGAGGAGAATTTCTTCACTGTGGTGACTCGCACAGGACAGGATCCGGATACCCTGGCATCCCTGAACGGACTGGCCAATCCTGCATCCGTGGGTCCTGGCGATGTACTTCTTATTCCGAATGCCCGGGGTGTCTTTCGCAGAAAAGGGGCCACACTTCAGGAGGTAGCCCGGTTTCGTCAGGATGCCCGGGAAGATAGCCAGGCAAACACAGACTCTCTCCTGCTAAGCTTTCAGTTTTATCCCGGCAAACGGTTCGAGCCCGAGGAACGTTTCTATTTTCGCGGACAGGTGTTTGCCAATCCCTTACCGGGCGCCCGCCTTTCCAGCGGATACGGAAATCGCACAGATCCCATTAGTAATCGCCGTTCGTTTCATGGTGGCATCGATCTTGCTGCTCCGGTGGGAACGGCAGTGAAAGCGTCGGCGCCGGGAAAGGTGGTGCATGCAGGGCCAGCCGGGGGCTACGGAAACCTGATTATCCTGGAACACAAATACGAATACACAACCTACTACGGCCATCTCTCAAAATTGAACGTTAAGAAAGGAGACTCTGTTCAACAAGGGCAGAAGATAGGCGAGGTGGGAAAAACAGGCCGGGTTACCGGACCGCATCTACACTTTGAGATTCGAAAAGACGGCAATCAAACTTCGCCGGCGAAGTTCTTTCATCCTTAGCCTTCCTCTACTGTCGCTGCTTTGGGAGATTCAAAGCGCCTCTCAGGTTTCCGGGGGTTGCCTGGCCGGGCCCACCGTCTTCGGCTTCGATTTGAGGCCTGGTCAGGGAGAACCAAAGTTCAGACCGTTTATAACCTTGGCCGCGCGGTCAATATCTTCGGCCGTGTTATAAACGTGGGGCGCAATTCTACAATAGCCCCCTCGCTGAGTCACTATTATTCCATTTTCCTTGAGTTCATTACACAACCTTGTGGGATCCGGGCAAATGAGCGAAAGGATACCCGACCGATGTTTATCTTCGAATCGCACAGCATGTACTTCTTTATGGTGCAATTTCTCTAGAAAGAGATCCTGCAACTTCCAGTTATGCTCTTTGATCTTTTCAATGCCTTCGCTCAGATGCACTTCTTCCAGACAGGTTTGCAGAGCAATGGCCAGGCTTACAGGCACAGTGGAGTATTCGAACCTTCTTCCGTCCTCGTAAGGTTGCCAGCTATGGTTCAGATAATCCTGGCCCTGCTGCATAAGGTCGGCGCCGGCCATGGTCTGGCGAATCTTCTTTCTAAACGAAGGCGATGTATACAGAAGTCCCGTACCTACTGGACCCATCATCCATTTCCATCCAGAAGCTGCGATAGCAGACACATTCCATTTCTCTGGATACAGCGGCAAACAGCCCATGCTCTGTGCGCCGTCGATGACCAGGTCGATGTTTCTGTCTGCACAAAGTTCGCCCAGTTCCCGAACATCGCAGGCAAAACCGCTGGTGAACTGAACATGGCTCAGTGCGATCATCCTTGTGCGATCGCCAATCAGTTCTTCCACATCTTGAAGATGGAAGCCTCCGGGCATTCCTTCCCTCTGATGCTCGCTCATTTTTCTGTCTGGAATCAATTTAAGCGAAACGCCTCGATCCTTCTGTAATACATACGGATAATGATTGGAGGGATACTCATGAACATAGCTGATGATTTCATCGCCGGGCTCGAAAGGATAGCCGGCCGCAATCAAAGAAAGCCCCTCCGCAGTGTTCTTCATGAAGGAAAGGTTTTCTGCAGACGTCTGGAGCAATCTGGCTGCCGCCTCTCGCACTCCTCCAGGCACCGGGCCGAAATCTGCAAAGGCCATTTGTCCTTTTTCTGCCCGCGCCCGTTCAAAAGCGGCGCCAGCCTCCCAGCCCGGAGCATACATGGGAGCAATGCCCGAGTTGTTAAGATAGGCCCAGCTCTTTCGGATGGGAAATCGAGAAGTGGAAATGTCCATGGCCCCATTCTAGAGCCAGTGGAAGGCTGAAAATGAGAAAATGCGCAGAATCCGGGGTATTATGTCCGAATGAGTAAGGCGAAAGCCTTATCAAGGAGGCTGAAATACCAAAAATGATTGATTTTCGAAGAATAGCTTCGGACAGTGCCCTATCTCTGTGGGATTCGGGTGATTC
>JAGRNE010000215.1 GCA_020440915.1 Leptospiraceae bacterium
TGCTCCAATCCAGGGGCGTGGTGGCCGGCATCGACGAAGAAATGGTTCGGGCCATTGCAAATCGTAGTTTACCAGAGCTGGAGAATCGCGGCTTTCAGAAGAAAGCCTATCGCGTTGCCAGCAAGAAAAGTCCCAGCGCGGCCAGGGATGCCAGCGTCGCCTGGAACATCGATCCGAACCCGAGAGCCGTACCGGTGCGAAAAGAAGGACAGAGCGATCTGGACCCGGTGGATTTTCGCAACCTGAATGTGGTACAGACCTGCAAGAAGGGCGATCTTCTCGCTCGCGTTCTACCCGGAGTGCCGGGGGAACCCGGCTACACCGTCACCGGGCGGACTCTGCCGGCCACAGACGGTTCCTCAATTGTTCTGGAGGCTGGGCTGAATGTAGAAGCCCGGGGTAGCGAATTCTTTTCCAGGATCGACGGCCATGCAAGGGTTTCCAATTACCAGAGCAGGTTTCCTCGCATCGACGTAGAGGAAATCCTGGAGCTGGACAACGTGGACTATTCCACAGGACACATCGAATTTCCGGGCACAGTGGTTGTGCGAAATGCAGTCTTTGACGGATTTCAGGTCAAAGCCAGGGGAGACATTATAATTGAAAAGACCGTAAGCAATGTCTTCCTGAAGGCAGAAGGAGATATAATTCTTAGCGGCGGAGCAGTAACCCGAAATAGCGGATACGTCGAAGCGGCCGGTAGCATTTTCGCACGTTTTGCTCAAAAAAGCTCCCTTCTTGCCGGTCACGGAATCTTCATCCAGGAAGTGAGTATGCATTCCAGGCTCACTGCCGGGCAGGAGATTATTGTAGAGGAAGGCAGGGGAGAGATTATCGGCGGCGATATTCTTGCCGGGCAGCGAGTGCAGGCTAGAAAGTTGGGTACGCGAATGGAAACCGCCACTCGAATAACGGTGGGCGTGGATCCGGACACCTTTCAGAAGCTGCGAGAAATGGATTCCCAGTACGAGGATCAGAAAAAAACCTTTCACCGAGTATTGTTGCACATCCAGCAAATTGAAGAGGCTCGAAAGCGGGGAAAGGTCTCCGAAGAAGATGAAGAAACGGAAAGCCGGCTTCGCCTGGTGCAGGCTAAACTGGAGAAGCTCCTGGAAAACCTGGAACTACAGAGAGAGCGGCTCATTGGTAGCATAAACCCGGTGGAAGGGGCGGAGGTTCTGGCCAGGGAAATGGTCTTTCCGGGCGTGGAAATCTCCTTTGGCGTCGGCGTTCGAAAGTACAGGGTAGAGCGTCGGTCGCTTCCGGGAGCTCGCTTTAACCTTTATGAGGATCAGGTCCGGCTTTCCAGTGTTTGAAGATTTTCTTCGAATATCATAACCGGCCGATGGGATGAAACGAGGGGGCTTTCATAGAGGGAGCATTCGGCGTTGTCCCTTTTCCGAAGGAGCTTTCAGCGAAGGAGCTTTCGAGCAAATTTTCATATTGCGCCAGGAATGGTCACGCTCCCTGAACCGTTTGTTGCATCTGATCTTTCACAACGTCCTCGCAACGCCCGGTCCCGGGGAAATGCACAGCATTGGGCGCATGGTTCTTTGACCAATTAGCCTGCTTCGCCCTGGTTTGCTTTCTCTTTATTCTTTTGCTTCTTCTTTAGACGAAGTTTCGATCCGGCTCCATTGCCAGCAGGGAATGCATCTGCGGTGACGCCATCCACCGGCTGGACTTTTTTCTGTGCTGCGCTGCCTGAACTGGCTTTCGCTTCTCGGGATTCGCCCGCCACTTTTTCGGGTCCAACACCGGGTCCCAGCACCCTGCGAACTTCGTAAACGCCTGGAATGGATTGCAGTGTTTCGCGAATATCGTTTAGCTGATCCACGTGCTCTACTTCCAGAAGGAATGTGGCCTTCATGGTTCCTCGATGATTTCTGGGAATATCAGCCTGAGCCTTGAGGATATTGGTCTGTGTTCGAGCAATGGCTCCTACCAGGTCCAGGTAAAGCCCCTGGCGATCCTCCGCATCAATTTCGATTTGCACAGGGTAGGTTTCAGTAAGACCTTCCCATCGCACAGAAATCAGACGATCCTTTTCCGCTTCGTCGGAGGGTATATGAGGGCAGTCTGCGCGGTGGACAGTAACGCCGCGGCCGCGGGTGACAAATCCAATGATTCTATCTCCGGGCACCGGCGAACAACATCCGGCGTAGCGCACAGGAATGTCTGTTGCCCCGGCTACCTCAATGGGCACTTTCTTGGGATCGCTGGATTTTCTTCGCCGAATGCGAATGGGCTGCTTCTCTAGCTGCTTTTCCGGTCCCGGGCGATCTTCCACAAAATCAGGCTCGTCCTCTTCCTGCTTGCGAAAGTAAGCTCGCAACTTCTGACGCGCCCTGGGCGAATTCACATAGCGCAGCCACACCGGAGAAGGATTGGGGGCTGCATTGGTCAGGATTTCAACCCGGTCACCGCTTTTCAGTTCTGTCCGCAGAGGAACCATTCGATCGTTTACAATGGCCCCTCTGCACCGCAAGCCGATGTCGGTATGGATGCGAAAGGCAAAGTCCAGTACTGTGGCGCCCACCGGAAGGTTCAGGATCTCTCCTTTAGGAGTGAACACAAAGACTTCGTGAGGATTCAGTTCGTGCCGCAAATCCTCGATGAATTCGTTTGTATCGCCATGAAATTCCTGGGTCAGCCGGGATAAATGGGTCAGCCACTTGAGTTTCTCGGTGCGTCGATCCTCTTTGCTGCCCGATTTGTATAACCAGTGAGCAGCAATACCAAAGACCGCCCTTTCATCCATATCCCGGGTTCGAATCTGGACTTCCAGCGGCTTGCCGTCCGGCCCTACCACAGTTGTATGTAGACTTTGATAGCCATTAATTTTGGGCATGGCGATGTAGTCTTTGAATCGTCCAGGTACCGGGGGCCAGAGTGTATGCACAATGCCCAGAGCTCCGTAACAATCCCGAACTTCATCTACAATGATTCTCACACCGCGCAAATCATAGACGCGATGAAGATCCCGATTATCCCGATTCATCTTCTGCGAAATAGAGTAAATATGCTTGGCCCGTCCTTCTACCCGGGCAGTGATGTTGATGTCTGCCAGTCTTTGCTGCAGAATCTTTCTGAGCTTCTTGATGAAATCTTCGCGTTCGCTGCGGCTTTGTTTTAGGCCGACGACAATCTCTTTGTAGGTGCCCGGGTCCAGGCTGGCAAAGGCCAGATCTTCCAGTTCTGACTTGATCCCAAACATACCCAGACGCCCGGCAATGGGAGCGTAGATGTTTAGCGTCTCTCTCGCAATGCGCTGTACTTTTTCTGGCTTCTGAAACTGCAGGGTTCGCATGTTATGCAGCTTGTCTGAAAGTTTGATCAGGATCACTCGCACGTCTCGGGCCGTGGCCAGAAGCATGAGTCGTATGTTCTCGGCGGCCTCCTTCTCTTTGAGGGTGCGAAGGCTACCATCCAGCGGTTGCTGAACGCTGTCTTTTTTGACCAGAGAGATTTTGGTAACGGATTTGACCAGATTCTGAATTTCTTCACCGAACTCGCGCTTAATGAAGTCTTCGCCGAAATGGGTATCCTCCACCACATCATGGAGCAATCCAGCGGCCACCGTGGCGGAATCCAGCCCCAATTCCGCCAGGGTCTGGGAAACCGCAATTGGATGGATAATATAGGGCTCGCCGGAAAGGCGCTTCTGGTCTCTGTGGGCCCTGTAGGCAAACTGAAAAGCTCGCTTTATAAGCTCTTCCTCTCCTTCCGGAACTCTTTCCCGGAAGGTCTTGAGCAGCTGGCGGTAGGAGGCCAGAATCTTGATGCTCATAAAGCCTTCTCTTAGCATCCCTGACAAGGTGCATCCCTGGACACCGAAAGGCAAGAGAAAAGATGACATCCTGAATGAGGTCTGACTCTCTGGTGAAATGAAGATTTTTCGGTTGCGCCGCGATCTGTCTCGCTCTCTGTTGGCTCTCCGAAGATTTTACTACACCACTCGTAGCCAGTACCACCATCATATTCATCCCCTTTTTCGCTGGATCTTCTTTCTGGCAGGAGCGGCCTCCGGCGCTATCCTGGTAATGGAGCTCGGTTTTGGCATCGACGAAAAGCATCGCCTCCTGGCTACGCTCATCACTCAATCTATTCTGATTGTTCTGGTGGCCTATGAATTAATCAGCCTGTTCTTCGCTCGTCCCAGCGTAGGCGAACATCTGCGGCAGCATAAAATGGAGATTGTGCTGGCTTCCCTGGTTGTCTTTCAATGGATCTTCAAAGATCCGCTGATAGGTTTTCTGGACGCCCGGGGCCTTAGTTCCACTACGGCCGTGCTTCTCTTTCTTGCCATCAGTCAGGCTATTTTCGTCATTAACAATCTTATCCATTTGATTCGTCGAGTGCAGGCGCTGAGATTTCTTCGCGTGAATCCTGCCATGGTCTTCGTAGGCAGCTTCATTCTGGTAATCCTGTGCGGCTTTGCTCTGCTGTCTTTGCCCCGTTTCACCGCCACCCCGGTATCCGCCATCGATCGACTTTTTATCGCAGTGAGCGCCACCTGTGTAACTGGACTTTCGCCGGTGGACATTGCCCGGGATTTCACTTTTGCCGGCCAGATGGTTATTTTGATTCTCATTCAGATTGGTGGGCTGGGCCTGATGACCCTGACATCGTTCTTTTCTCTCTTTCTGGCCGGCGGACACAGTATTTCCGAGCAGCTTCTGATGCGAGATCTATTGAGCGAGGATAGTCTGGGAGAAGTGCGAAAGATCATACGGGCTGTGGCCATTTTTACATTTACCATTGAAGGGGTGGGGGCGTTTTCCCTGTTTCGCTCGCTTCCAGAAGGTTATATGGGAAGTTTTGAACATCGATGGTTTCATGCGATCTTTCATAGCATTTCAGCCTTCTGCAATGCGGGTTTCTCTCTCTACCCGGACAGCCTGGTGGGCCTGGCTCAGAAGCCGGGTTACTCGGTTTTCACATTCATGCTGTTGATCGTGCTGGGCGGCCTGGGCTTTCCGGTGCTCCGCGCCCTGTTTCTTCGAATGCGTCATCCCGGAAACGTGCACTTTCGATTAAGCGTCAGCACTCGATTGGTCTTGATTTCAACTTTTGTTCTTCTGGTGGCCGGAACCCTGGCCTTTTACTTCATGGAACGAAAGGGAGTCTTGCAGGGAATGAGTGGCGAACGAGCCTGGTTTCACAGTCTTTTCTATTCGATTACGACTCGCACAGCAGGGTTTGAAACCAGGGTTACTGCATCTCTGGCGCTGCCTACGGTATTCTTTACGTTTCTTTTGATGTGGATTGGAGCCAGTCCCGTAAGTACCGGAGGAGGCATCAAGACATCTACCATTAGTGTGGCTGCATTGCATATCATGAACTTGATTCGAGGTAAGAGTAGGGTAGAGGTTTTTGGCAGGACTGTGTCCGATGAAACTGTGGCGAGGGCCTACTCGACTGTTCTGCTTTCGTTTTTTTCAATCTTTGTGGCTATCTTTGCATTGCTATTTCTGGAAAAACTTGAATTCATCGATATCCTGTTTGAGGTAGTATCAGCCTTTGGAACCGTAGGTTTATCCCGCGGTATCACGGCCAGCCTGAGCGATGAAGGAAAAGCGGTGATCTGCATTGTGATGTTCGTGGGCAGGGTAGGTTCCATGACTTTCCTGCTTGCCCTGGTTCCGAGGGCCAGGCCGGTGAACTACAGGTACCCTACGGAATACATCGTGGTCGGGTAAGCAGTCCATGAGGCTCCGGAAACAAACTATTTGTTTTGCCGATTCGTATGCTGAGGGCACAAACGGCGCAGAGGAATCGCGCGAAGGAAATGCACAACAAGATCGGCAAAAAAGGCGGTACCCGGTAAGCTAAACGAGCAGGCTGAACGCGAAATGACAATGCAGACCAGGTGTAGCAAAGTCAGCAAACCCGGTGAGCGAGTCAAGAAGATGGGTCTGAGTGTACACGGCAAAAGAGCACAGAGGAAAAAGCAGTAGAGCAGTGAAGAGTGCACTAGAGTAGCAAGTACTGGAGAGAGGAAGAGAATGAGAAAGAAGATAGCGGTAATCGGACTGGGTGATTTCGGCAAAGCTCTGGTAAAGCATCTACACGAAGAAGGGCATGAAGTCACAGCCATTGATC
>JAGRNE010000216.1 GCA_020440915.1 Leptospiraceae bacterium
TGTCGGTTGCCAGCGGCTACGCCCCACGGGCGATCGTGACTCCGATCGTCGGCGCGGTCTACAAGAAGCTGGGCGGCGAGTAAACCAGGTAGTCCGGTTCCTAACTCCGCTGTCCCGCAGGGGTTTTCGCAGATCCGGCATGCAGGTTCTTCGCCGTCGGTGAGGTCGGGACGGACTGCGGATCCGGATAGGTCCCCAGGACCCGGTCGGCGAGTCCGGGGGTGGTGACGGCGAACCAGTAGTGCTCGTTCTTGAAGTGATGCCACCGGTGGTTGCGGTACATCGTGCGGTAGAACCACGTCGTCTTGAGCCGCGGCTCGCTGGTTTGCTAGAGGATGCAATTCTTGCACCTCGGCAAAAGGAGGCGATGCGAAAGGCGGTCATCTACAGGAAAAAATTCATTGCTGATTGATCCCCATTCCGTTCCGGAACCCGCCGAATTGGAGGCCCTGTGCCTGGGCCGGACTTCCCTTGAGCTGGCAGATGTGAGGCCGGCGGTCGAAAGGAGTCGTACCCTTTTTCTGGAGGCCCTGAACCGGGGCGAAACCATTTATGGGAGCAATACTGGCTACGGTCCATTTGTAGAGTTTCCTGCCACGGAAGACGGAGGACAGGATCTATTGCAGCATCTGCTTGTGGGCACTGGCCCGCTTGTTTCGCAGCAGGTCGTGCGGGGAGCCATCGCATTGCGGATCTGGACCATGAGCCGCGGGTTTTCCGGACTGCGATGGGAAGTCATCCAGGCCTATGTAGAAGCGCTTCGGCTCTGCGAAGCGGGACTATTTCCCGCAGTGCCTGTCATCGGATCTCTGGGCGCCAGCGGCGATCTCATCCCCCTGGCCCATCTATTGAACTGTATTATTGGTAAGGGACATTGGATAGCCCGGGGCGGGGTAGACCTGCGGGCTGCACGGAGCATTGGCGGTCTCGGCGGCCGCGGCGATACAAATACTGCCGAAGACTCCAGGCCTGCCCTTCTGGACCCTTCAAGCCTGGATCGTCGCGCAGCTCTAGCCTGCACGAATGGGATAAGCTTCAGCAAAGCCCAGGCCACCCTGGCATTTGTTCGTCTACAGAGGTTGCTGGGCATCCACGAAATCCTTGTGGCCGCTCTCTACGCTCTTCTGGATTCCAACCCGGAGCATCTTCACGAGGAACTGCATAGTTCCTCCGCCAATGCGGGTACGGCCATGCGAATTCGGCGACGACTGCAGACCTTGTTGGACCTGCGGGGCAAAGAAAACTCTGCGGAAAAACGACAGGGCTATGCGCTGCAGGCTCCTTACAGTATCCGTTGCGCGCCTCAGATTCTGGGGGCCTGCTTTCAGGGCCTGGACGGAGTTGGAGGGCTTTTGCGGCACGATCTTTCCATGGTGGACGACAATCCATTGCTGGATCCAGACTCGGGTCGCCTGATCCACGGCGGCAATTTTTTTGGACAGTCTACTGCTTTCGCGGCGGATCAAATGGCCACCCTGGCATGTCAGAGTGGGGTGCTGGCGGAACGGCAACTGGCGCTGCTTCTGGATCCGGAGTTCAACGCCTCCGGACTGATGCTAGCGACACGGCCCGGTATCAGCAGCGGGCTGGCCGGGCTGCAACTGAAGAGTACCGCTTTGGTGGCGGAAATGCGAAGCCTTACCGGGCCGCATTCTACTTCAAGTATTCCAACCAATGGGAAAAACCAGGATATTGTTCCCATGTCATTTCTTGCGGCTCGCCGCGCTTACGAGGTTGGGGATCATCTGTCATCGCTTCTAAGCGCTTTGTTCATCGCCATAGACGAATACTGGCAGTACCGTTTTGAAGTACCGGTTCCGCTCTGGAAGCCGGACGTTTCTGAGGGAGTAGAAGCGGCAGAAGGGAGCCAGGCTTTCCAGGGATCGTCTTCGCTGGGCCAGCGGTTGGCTCGCATACAATCGGCATTCGTTCAACCGGAGATTCTTGACCATGAAAATCTACAAACTTGAAACCACAGTACTGCTGGACATCGATCTAAATACAGCGTGGCATTTCTTTTCGGATCCGGGCAATCTGAGTCGTATCACCCCTGGCTCCATGGGATTCGAAATTACGGAGCAGGATGGCCGGGAGATGTATCCCGGTATGATTGTTACCTATCGGGTTCGCCCTTTTGGAGGAATTCCGGTCCGCTGGGTTACCGAAATCACACATGTTAACGAGCCTCATTTCTTTGTGGATGAACAGCGCTTCGGCCCCTACAGACTCTGGCACCACAAGCATTTTTTTCGCCAGACGGGCGAAGGACTCCTGGCCAGGGATCTGGTTCATTATGCATTGCCCGGCGGCCCGGCCGGGCGACTTCTGCATCCTCTATTGATTCGGCCACGGCTACAGCAGATTTTCGATTACAGGAAGAAAACCTTGCTGGAAATGTTCGGAGGGAAAGAGTAATCTTTATTTAGAGTTCTGAGAACTGGTCATGAGCGCGAAGCCTGGTCTTATGTAAGGACTGTCTTTGTCTGCATCGTAGGGCCAGAGGAACGTTTGGAGGCAAAAGGAATGAAAATGCGGAAAGTTACTCCACAGGGCCGAATGCGAATTGGCATGATTGCCGGCACCATCATTTTTGCTATTGGCGCATTCGCCTTATTGGCCGAAGAGGTCAACCCCTGGATGAAGGGAGACCGATTTGATGCCGTCCGATATGAGGATCAGCATGGAAGCATTCATGTCCTGGATGGCAATGTAAGCAACGTTGTTTTCCTGGCGGACATGGATGCCAAGGATAGCCTCCACGAAGCCCTGCAAGACCGAGGACAGAAATATCTGGACCAACACCACGCAGTGATCATTGCAGATATCCACCGCATGCCCTATCTCGTCAGCGTTATGTTTGCCCTTCCGGCAATGAGAGACTATTCCTACCGACTGTATTTGATACGCGAAAAGGGACCGGGGCTTCGGTTTCCGCAGAAGCCCGGGCACATGACTCTGATCCGTCTCAAGGACCGGGTTATCGACTCTATAGACCTCTTTCAATCCGGAACCAGTCTTCTGGAGGCCCTGGAAAAATAGAATCCCGGGGCAGGCCCGCTTTCTTTAGAGATCTCCGACGAGGTCGAGGTCAGCTTTCCGATTTCTTCACCGTGGGGTCACCGGCGTCCAGGATCAATGGACCCCGGGTCTTTCCCTGGATGAACTGCTGCACCACAGGGTTGTCCGAATTACGAATCTCATCGGGAGTGCCCACCATCTCCACCTTTCCCTGATACAAAAAGGTAATTCGGTCTGCGATGTAGTAGGCCGAAGCCATGTCATGAGTGACCACAACCTGCGTAACGGATAATTCTCTCTGCAGCTTTCGCACCAATTCGTTAAACACCTGACTTAGCACAGGATCCAGGCCAGAAGTAGGCTCATCGTAGAGAAGGATTTCGGGATTGGTGGTCAGCGCTCGCGCAATGCCAGCCCGTTTCTTCATCCCCCCGGAAATACTGGAAGGAAGAAGGTTCATGGCGGGCATGAGTCCCATATACTTTAGCTTCTCTTTAACAATAGTATCGATTTCCTCTTCCTTCGCCAGCCGATGCTCTCGGAGTGGAAGCGCTACATTGTCGTAGACCGACAGCCAGTTAATCAGCGCCCCGCTCTGGAACAGAACGCCCATGCGACTGCGCAGTTTTTCAACTCTGCTGCCCGTGGCATGGACCATGGATTCGCCATCAATGAGAACATCTCCCTTGTCCGGCTTCAGCAACCCAATAATATGCCGAATACTCACGGACTTACCGGTTCCCGAGCCTCCCAGTAGAACCATCACTTCGCCGCGTTTCACCTGAATGCTGACGCCCTTGAGAATATCCCGTTCGCCAAAGGATTTGTGCACGTCGTTCATTTCGATGACCGTTTCCGGCAACTCTTCGGATGTAATATCTCGATTTAGATCAAAATGACTCATGGCGTTCTCCTGCACTATTAAAGGGGCGATCCGGCGGCCACGCGAAGCATGGTGACAAGATAAGCCTCCAGAAAGGAAATGGGCGCCTGACTTTCGCGCAGATCTTCGGCCAGCAGACGTCCTTCCCGGACCACTACCAGCACATCGCGTAGCGAGGCATTTGTGCGATCCAGAAGCACTGGATCATTTAGTATCATACTTAGAGTGCCGCCGCCCGGTTGGTTGATCTTGTCGGTGGTCTCGGCCACGTTTCGCACAATACGACGGATATCGCTTCGATTTTCATGAAGAACATCGGCGACGATAGTGATGGGGTCATCGTAATTGGAGGCGCTCACCAGAGATTCTACCGGCCGGTTGCCCCCTGGCAGAGTGCCGGTTTGGCGGTAGAAAACCAATTCCTTTGCATTCCAGAGTACCGGATCCACGGCCTCGCCTTCTTTCTTGCTGCCCGGACGAATATCGATGATCTTGTCTGAGATTACTCCCGGGTAGCGGGTATAGATCCTGTAGTCCGGAAAGAGCACGGGTCGCGATCGCATATTCAAAACAGCGATCACCACCTGACTGGAGCTTGGTCTGGCTGTTGCTGGATTCTTATCCAGAATAATCTGCCCATCCGCATCCAGAGGAGTATAGCGAAGATAGCTCACATATCCCTGGTCCACACCCAGCACTTCTACTCTGGAGCCGATTTTGATTCCCTCTGCAGATGGAAGCACAACCGGCAAATAGTACTGAAGATCTCTATCGCCGGCGGCCGGCAGGACTATGGTCAAGAGCATCAGACCGGCGACCACCGTCCAGAAGATCGATCCAATGAGGATTATCGAGAATTTATGTAGCCATTGCGAAAACACTATTGGTCTCGAGTCGAATCTAACCGTACTGCTTTTCCTGCGCTGCCCGGATGCCGGCAACAGAGTTCAACGAAGAAAGCGAAAGCCAGACAGTCCAGTGCGGCTTGCCTGCGACAATGTTTCTGTGCATCATGTTTGCGCCTTTCGCTCATTCTCTACCTGTAGAAAACAGCCGTGGTAAAGTATCCAAAAATAATTACGAAAAGATAGGAGAGCACCACGGATTGTCGCACTGCAACGCCCACGCCGATGGCGCCACCTGAGGCGGTCAGACCTTGCTGGCAGGAAATGGAAGAGATGGTCAGACCAAAAAGCAGCGCTTTGAGATTCCCCACCCAGATATCCTTTAGTCCTGTATCTCCCAGCAATACGTCCATAACAAGATTGAAGTAGGTAGAAGTATCCACTCCTAGCTGCGTCTTGGCAACCAGCGCTCCTCCCAGAACGCCCAGAAGGCTGGCATAGTTGCTGAGCACGGGGGTCATGAGGCTGAAGCCTACGACACGTGGAAGAACCAGATATCGCACTGGATTGATGGACATGACTTCCAGAGCGTCAATTTCCTCCGATACGGTCATGGTGCCGATTTCCGCTGCCATGGCCGATCCCACAGCTGCGGAGAGAATGAGCGCAGTCATGAAGGGCGCCATTTCCCGGGTTAGCGCCACAACGATTACATTTCCTATCTGCTCTTCCTGGCCGAAGTCTTTGAGCGCAAGACCGGTTTGCAGAGACAAGATCATACCGGTGAATGTGGCCACAACGCTCACCACAAAGAGCGATTTCAGGCCTGCCACATACATTTGTCGAAGTGTTTCTTTTCGCTTGAACCAGAGGAAAGGCAACTGGAGAAACGTGCGAAAGAGAAGAAGCAATGTGCTTCCCGCTCCAACTATGGGGTCGTAAATGTATGTTTTTAAAAGCCAGATCATAGCTTGAACCAGAAGAAATTCAGATAGTGACTCATCTTGCCATCCTCATTCGGAATATGACTGTATCCCAGAAGTCCTCCCAGAAGCAAGAACTCGGTTCTTTGAGGAGCATTGTGGTAATCAAAACCGGCGAAAAAGACGTGATTCTCTTTTTCGTTCCATCTCTGGGAATAGAGTCGAAACAGCATTCCAAAATATTTATCCCCGTTGGTTTCCCGTCTCCATTCTACGACAGAGTAGAGGGGACCCCAGATCCGGTCCATGGTATCGTCCGGAAAGGGCCACAGAGAAATGGTCTGCCATCCAGTGCCCTGGGCCGGATCGTCATAGTAATGAAATAGAGGCCAGATTTTCAGAGAGCCCGCCTCGCGATTGTCTCTGGTATAG
>JAGRNE010000217.1 GCA_020440915.1 Leptospiraceae bacterium
GCATTGATGTGCACAATGATTCCGGGCGCCTCTACGATCAAAATGCCTGGTCGATGAACCCTTGATGCGTTGTTGGAATGGAGGGAGCTCATTGGAAGATTCTGCAACCATGATCGACGAGGGGTCGAATGGCAAGGCTGCGAGAAATTGGTAATGGCACCGTTGGTGGCCTTTGAACAGGCATTCAACCCGGCGGTTTGGAGCAATAACAATTTCCAGAATACTACTACTACTCCGGGCATAGCAAAGATCAGGAAATAGAATGCGATCCATGACCCGTGCGCGTAGCGCCGGCAAATGCCTCCGGCGGCAGGGAGCAGAGCACTGAAATCACTATAGAATTGACCGTTAGATCTTGCTCCCATTCCATGCAACCATGAAGATTGCACTCATTGGATCCGGCGGCCGAGAACATGCGATATACTGGAAGCTGAAGCAGAGCCTGTACACAGAAGTGCATGTATTTCCGGGGAATGCAGGAATTCCCGAACAGGACCGCCGCCCGGGAGTATTCAAAGAAGGCGAATTTGTTGATCTTCGCAATCATCTGCACAGCGAGAAATACGACCTTCTGGTTGTAGGCCCCGAGCAGCCTCTTGTGGATGGTATTGCCGACGCAGTTTCCGACATCATTCCCGTTTTTGGTCCCACAAAAAAAGCCGCTCGCATCGAAGGAAGCAAAGAATGGGCCAAGTACTTCATGGAGAAGAATGGAATCCCTACTGCGCGAAGTATCAGCTGCAACTCTGTGGAAGAGGCCTACGAAGCTCTGGAACAGATGCCATCGCCCTACGTTGTAAAGGCGGATGGCCTTGCTGCCGGTAAAGGGGTAACCGTAACGGATAGCATCAAAGATGCCCGGCATGCAGTGCATGCCTGTCTGGAACAGAAGGTATTTGGCGAAGCCGGCGGAACGGTAGTCATCGAACAATTCCTGCCCGGTCGTGAAGCCTCGGTCTTTGCGCTTTGCGACGGAAATCGTGCCATTCCTTTTCAACCGGCCCGGGACCATAAGAGAGCCCACGATAACGATCAGGGTCCAAATACCGGCGGCATGGGCGCGGTAACTCCGGTGGAATACATTGATGCCAGCCTGCTGAACCGGATTCAGAAGGAGGTCCTGGACCCGGCCATCAAAGGTTTTCAGGACGAAGGCTCGCCCTACAAAGGATTACTCTATGCAGGTTTGATGATCGACGGTAACATCATCAATGTCGTGGAGTTTAACTGCCGTTTTGGCGATCCGGAAACCCAGTGTTTGCTGCCCATGCTGGATGAGGATCTGGCCGAGCTAATGATGCAATGCGCGAAGGGCGATCTGAAGCCGGATTTCTTGCGATTCAGAGATCTGGCCAGCATCATTGTTGTGATTGCTGCCGAAGGCTACCCGGGCAGCTACGAAAAAGGAATCGATATGAATCCATTGCTCGCTTCGGCGCCGGAGAATCCGGATACGCTTCTGTTTCATGCAGGGACGGAGAAAGAAGGCGAAAACATTCGCAGCACAGGCGGAAGAATTGCAGGGGTGGTAACTTCCGGACCTTCGCTGGAGGAAGCCCGCAAAGATGCGTACCATTTGCTGAAGAACAGGCCGGTGGAAAAGACTTTCTATCGAAACGACATCGGCAGCCTTTGAAACCCTGACGCCCGGCGGTTAAAGCCTCAGCCTTACGTCTGGGCCATGACCCTGAAGAGTTCGCCTGCGCCCGACCACTCCGGATCCGGCCTGCGCCAGCCTTGCACCTCTGTATCCCGCCTGCTCCGACCTGCCGCATCTGTATCTCGCCTGCTCGGGACTGGCACACTGGTGATCCTGTGTAATCTACCCGCTGACTGTGGCGGACTTCGTTCGAATCAATTCAATACCAGAAAAAGCCCCAGCACCACAAATACAAAGAGTACAAAACCCATGGCCGTTCCCATGGCCGGACTGTAAGAGTTTGATTCGAAGCCATGGGCCCGAAAAGGATTCAGCCATTTCATAGGGTTCTCGAAAGCCCGGGAAAGATTGGCCGCCAGGTCAGCTATCGCATCGGCGCACCAGCCGAAGATTCCCCCTACAAGGAAGAGTAGACCGTTGGCTAGCCTTAACAACGGTTTTCGATAGAACCAGTCGAAATCCAGGGTGATGCTTCGCTTTTCAGCCAGCCAGCCTTTGAGTAACCAGAAAACGAAAAAGCCCGGCACCAGCAGCTGGATCGTTTCCACAACGTGATAGAGAGTAAACGGATTGTAACTGGATGCAAAAGGAAGCTGCGAATACAGCAAGAACGGATACACGCCAAAGAGAATACAAAGTCCTGCGCCCAGAATCATGGCAAGATTCATGTTCCAGGGAATGGGTTTCACTTCCGGCTCCCCTGACCCATTCCGAGACGTTGCCGCGACGCTTCCCGTCTGATCTTTCGCAGAACCGGCTGGCGCAATCCAGGCGAAGTAAGGGAGCTTCAAGCCAGTGTGCAAAAAGGAGCCCAGGGAAGCCAGCATCAGCGAGAGCATGGCCCAGTCATAATGGGCTTCCCCGGCTGCGCTAATGATCATAGACTTGCTGATAAAGCCGTTAAAGAGCGGCACTCCGGATATGGAAGCGCCGCCCACCATGTAGAGAATAAGAACAAGCTTCATCTTTGAAGCAAGACCGCCCAGTTCAGAAAGCCTGCTGCGACCGGTGGCATAGATGAGGCCCCCGGCCGCCATAAAAAGCAGGGATTTGTACAGGATATGACTGAACGCATGCGTTGCCGCTCCGTTAATGGCCATTTCGCTTCCGATCCCGACGGCCGTTACCATATAGCCCAGCTGACTTATGATACTGAAAGCCAGGATTTCCCGGATGTCATCGGCAATAAGAGCGAGCACCGCGCCATACAGGGCCATCACCAGGCCAACGATGACCAGCAATTCCCAGCCAGGATACAACCGAATCATGAGATAGATGGCTGACTTGGTTGTGAGGGCGCTCATAAAGACCGCCCCGGTAATCGTCGCTTTCGGATAGCCATCGGACAACCACGCATGCAGAGGCGGCACGGCTGCATTGACGGAGATTCCAAGCAGGATCAACAGGGAAGCCGGGCTGAATTCGTAGGGAAAGGCAGAGAGCGATGTGCTGCCGGTTTCAGAAATATGCAGCAGTATTCCAGCGAACAGAATACCGCCCCCCATGAAGTGCATCATCAGATAACGCATTCCCGCGGCATCCGATTCCCTGTTTCGACGGGCCCATATCAAATACGTAGAGCTGACGGCCATCAGTTCCCAGTAGATGAAGAGAGTAAAATAATCGCCGGCCAGGGTGACGCCCAGAGCCCCGGCCGCATAGAGGAGAGCGTTAATTTGCTGGGTTCTATCCTGATTGTGAAGCGCATAGATGCCGCCCACAATTCCAACAATGGAAAAGATGGTGCCAAAGATGCGGCTCAAAGCATCCAGCTGAAACAGCACTAGATCGTAGCCGGCAAAAGGGATGCGAAAGGAGTAGCCATCGGGCAAAGTCCACAGAAATACCAACGAGAGCGCAGGAAATAAGAGGAAGGCCCAGCCACGGATCAGGCGCGGCAGTACACCCATAAGCATTGCGCCCAGAAGCAGAAGCAGGGCAGGATTTTGAAGAAGCTCAATCATAGTAGTCCACATCCCTCTTCAAGAGCTTGCCCAGAATACGTGCCACGGCGATGAGCAAGAAAGTGGCGCTCAAACCCAAGATCGCATAAAATGCAGGAACATGATTCCACCAGTGTTCGCCATGGTGTTCCAGAAAAAAGAACTCACCTACAAAGCCGGCCGCCAGAAGCAGCCCCAGAATGATCCAAGCTAATATCTTCATTGGCTGTATCCCCCCTGCGAAAGCACGTCCCTCGGAGCCCCGCTTTTTGAACCAGAGGCATCCCAGGAGATTCCGAACGCCTCCCCAGCTTTCAGTGCAGTTCTGACATTGGCCCTGGCTTTCATCGAATTCCCGGGCAAGGCATTGGTGACCACGGTGGCATTGCGCCAGCCATCACCGATGGCAAAACGTAGGCGCATACGCCCGGCTATGCATTCGCCTCTGAGCCTACCGCCGGCGATCATGGAGTTCCTCCCATTAACTGAACTGCTACAGACTGAGCCATATCAAAGAATCCAAAAAATGCGTTGGGAAAAATGCCAAAGATCAGAGAAAGGGCAGCGGCGCTCACAATGGGCACAACCATGAAGGGCGATGCCTCGCCGTACCCCTCCAGGCCTTCCGGATCGCCGAAATACGCTCTTCGCACAATAGGATAAAAGTAGCCCAGATTGAGAAGACCGCTGATCACCAGAATTAGCATCGGAACAAGCGTATCACCCTGAAGGGATCCCAGGGCCAGAAACCATTTACTCAAAAAGCCATTGATGGGCGGAACTCCCGCCAGGCCCAGCGCGCCCACTGTAAAGGCTCCCATGGTCCATGGCATTACCTTAGCAATTCCATCCAGTTGACTTATGTTTTCTCGATGAAGGTTTACGTAGATGGCGCCCGCGCTAAAGAAGAGCGTAATCTTCATTGTTGCATGGGCAGCGATATGCATAATGGCGCCCTGCATGCCCAGCTGTGTCAGAAGCGAAGCGCCCAGAACAATGTAGGATAAATGGCCCACCGTGGAGTAGGCCAGCCGACGCTTTAGATTATCCTGCTGAAAAGCAAGAAGCGATGCAACAATGACAGTGGTACCGGCAATAACCATGAGGATCTGGTTCAGGGCAAATTGCTCCATTACCTCCGGGCCAAAGATGAAGCCCACAACACGAATCACGCCGAAGACACCGGACTTCACCACCGCTACAGCATGCAGGAGAGAGCTCACCGGAGTGGGAGCGGCCATTGCTGCCGGAAGCCAGGAATGGATGGGCATGAGGCCGGCCTTGACGCCTACCGCACCCAGAAAGAGCAAAAAGATTGTGACGATCACGGCCACCGAAAGACCGGCGCCTTTTAGAATTCCTCCGGCGCGAAAGTCCACTGTACCGGTGTAGTAATAAACCAGTCCTGTGGCCACTACCAGCATCAATCCGGCCACAAGAGTGTAGGACAGATACTTCCTTCCGGCAGCAATCGCTTTTGGAGTTTCTTTGTGCACCACCAAAGGATAGGTGGCCAGGGTTAGTAATTCGTAAAAAAGCAGGAAGGTGAAGATGTTTCCCGCAAAAGCGATGCCCAGAGTGGCGCTCAGGCAAAGCGCAAAGCTGGCAAAGTACCGGGTCTGGTGCTTTTCCCCTGCCCCTCGAACGTAGCCGATGGAGTAGAAAGAAGTGAAGATCCACAGGCCGGAAGCAATGATTGCAAAATACAGGCCAAAGGTATCGGCCCGCAGGACAATGGAAATGCCTGGAACAATCTCAATCAAAGTGCTCTGCAACACTTCGCCGCTTTGCGAGTGCAGCAGAATGATCATCACCACACTGAATTTGATAAATGCGGCAGCAATGGTCCAGAATTCCCGGAGGTTCGGCCGCCTGGCGCTCAAGAGTATGGGCAGGATGGCCAGTGCACCCACGCTAACTGCCAGAAGAGGAAGATAGGACTCTATCATCGCATGGCCTCCACTGCGCCGGCTGGCATAAAACTCTGTATGTATTCTACCACCGGCAGATTCAGAAGACCCAGAACCAACAGTCCCAGAGCCAGAACGATAGTAGGCGCAATCAAAAATGGATTGTGCTCCCGGACTGGAATCTTATGCGCTTGTTGATCTTCCGTTTCCCGTGGATTCTTCAGATAGACTCGCTCAATGATGCGAAAGAAATACACTGCATTTAGCAAAGAGCTCACCAGAAGGACAATCAAGAAGAACCAGTTTTCGGTTTCGATGGTTCCCAGCGCCAGATACCACTTGCTGAAAAACCCTGCCAGTGGAGGCAGGCCAATCATGGAAATAGCGCCTAGGGTAAAAGCGGTCATGGTCCAGGGGTATTTGCTGGCATACGTATGGTTTAGCTTTCGCAGATCGGAATGACCTTCCTTTATGCGAAGATTCGCGGAAACCAGAAACAGGGCCCCCTTCATAACGGC
>JAGRNE010000218.1 GCA_020440915.1 Leptospiraceae bacterium
GATTGCCGAGTCGTTTATTAAATTTTCGATGATGAAGCGAAAGGTAGAGCTTCTGCAGAAAGCGAGAGGACTGAATGGGCTCCATCATGATATGGTAAATTGCATTTCGTAAAGCTTGCGGTAGATGCCGCCTTTTTCCAGGAGACTCCTGTGGTCGCCGGTTTCCACAATCTGGCCCTGGTCCATTACCAGTATACGATCGGATCGAGTGACTGTTGAAAGTCTGTGAGCCACAATGAATACCGTTCTTCCGCGGAGCAGGGTATTGATCGCTTCCTGAACCATCTTTTCACTTTCATTATCCAGCGCCGAGGTGGCTTCGTCGAAGATCAACACCGGAGGATTGTGTAAAATTGCCCTGGCAATGGCAATTCTTTGCCTCTGGCCGCCCGAAAGCATGACTCCTCGCTCGCCCACGACTGTATCGTAACCATCGTGCAACGCGGAGATGAATTTGTGAGCATGGGCAGCTCTGGCGGCCCGCACCACCTCTTCTTCCGGAATGTCCACCCGGCCCAGTGTGATGTTATCGCGCAGAGTTGCGTTGAATAGAAATACGCTCTGGGTAACGATGCCAATTCTTTCCCGAAGATCGTTCAGGCTAAATGACTTTAAATCCTTTCCGTCGATTAGAATTCTTCCGCCGGTGGGATCGTAGAACCGGGGAAGCAAATCGATAAAGGTGGATTTGCCGGCGCCGCTGGAGCCTACAATGGAAATGGTCTGGCCGGCTTCAACGGTTACGTTTACGTTTCGCAGAGCGTCGTATTCCGAGCCCGGATAGCGAAAGCTTACATCGTCGAACTGAATGGTGTCCCGGACGCCTCCAAATCGCAGCGGGTTGTTCGCTTCAATGATCCTTGGCTTCTCGTCCAGTATTTCGAATATACGTTCGGCCGCGGCAGAGGAGGCGCCCAGCAAGTTCACCATCACCGAAACCTGCTTCATGGGTCGCATGATAAAAATCAGAATAAAGAAAAAGCCAAAGAACATACCGCGACTGAGTTCGCCGTTGGAGATTTCGTAGGCGCCCCAGCCCAGGAATAGAACCACAACCAGTGTTGCCACAAATTCAGTAATGGCCGGTCCCACCTGATGATAGTAGTGCCCCTTGAAGGTATTCTTGAACAGTCGATGGTTGATGATGTTAAATCGCATCTGCTCGAACTTCTCCATGGAGAACGCTCGAATGACGCGAATGCCGCTAATGATTTCCTGGACATGGCCGCCCATCTCGGCCAGCCTTTCCTGTTGTCCCATGGCGGCCCGGCGAATCTTTACTGCAAACTTGTTTACCGGCGCAATAAGAATCGGAACCACCAGAAGAATGGCCAGAAGCATTTCCCAGCTAATCAATGCAAGAATGATCAAATGGGTGACGATGTAGAATAAGTTCACCACCGCTTCCTGGAACTCTATGGAAAGGGAGCGCCCAACTAGCTGCACATCGTTAATAACCCGGCTCATGATGATGCCGGTACGGCCCTGCTCAAAGTAATCCAGGCCCAGCTGGTTGAGTTTGTTGTACAGCCTATTGCGGATATCCCGGATTGCGTAAGTCCCGGCCGTTCCTATGAAATAAAGACTCAGTGTGAGTCCCAGAACCTTCAGAAAGTAAATTGGTAAAACAAGAAGGCAGAGGGAAAAGATGGCTTCCCGGGGCGTCTTCTCCGCCACCCAGTCATTGGAATAGACCTTGAAGCCAGTCCAGCGAGCATTGATGGCATCGAAGATTGGAAGCTCTTCGCCCTGCTGGTATCTTTCGTATTTGTTGAGCTCGGAGGCCCCTACTGGAAAGAGCTCTACTTTTTCGGTTTCACCCAGGGCGTTGAAAATCGGGATAAAGATGGTAAGCGAGAAAAGGTTGGTGATGGAAACCACCAGAGATAGAAAAAGTCCGGCAAAAATCCGGAACTTGTATTTCAGGACAAACTTGCCCAGCCTCAGAAGAGGCGCTGCCCGCAAGGGTGGTCGGGTCCTTTTCTCTTCTACAGACTGCATTTACTCAAGAACTCCAGCAGGCCACGAACTCTGCAAGTAGAATAGGCGCCTCAATACTCCGAAGCCCGGGGCTACCCGAAGGATTCAGGACTACACCGGCCGCTCCGTTGGTCCCTAGAAGCGGAAATCCCCAATACCGAATACAAATTGAAACTTATCGTCACCCGGAATGGGTTTTAGCTTTCCCTTATCGTAATAGAGCTTCTGCGCCAGAAAAAGTCGCAACGGCAGCACCGGAATCTGGATGCGAATGCCAAACCCCCAGGAAAAGAGCGTTCGGTCCAGCGCCAGGTTTCTCTGAGAAAGCACTGCACGCCTGGGATCGTTCCAGGCAGCCTGGGAGCCAAAGAAGTACGGCTGCTGATTCACAGGATTGATGTAGTCCGCCAGGTAGCGATCCAGACCGGAGGCGCCTTCGAAGCGAGCCTCCACCTCATCATCGTAGTTTTCGACAAATTCCTTGCTGTCCCCGGTGAGTTCCCCGAGGTTAATGAACATGCTTCCAGCATCCAGAAAGAAGGTCCACCAGAGCACCGAAGGCTCAATGGGGAATCGCATTTCCAGACCGCCAAGAATCATGTGGTTCGCGCCATTTAGCTGCCACCATGGTCGTGGAAAGGTGGCATCCCTGGCATAATCGTATCCCCGCAGCGTTTCGTAGCCGCCAAGATAGAGCTTATCGCCGGGCTCAATGAACGGATTTATGTCCTTGTTTTGCGAGCCGCTATAAGGAGAGGTCTCATGGGTGAACGTTCCGGAAAGCCGAGCTTCGATCACCACTCTCCATCGTTTTAATGCGTTGGAGCGAAACAGACCACCGAAGGTGTAATCAAAGGGCCAGTAGTAATAGGCGAATTTGGCGGTGTACTGATTGTAGTGGTCTTCGCCTCCCAGGATCTGCCCCACCGTCTCAATGGCAAGATCCATGTTCATGCCGCTGGTGGTATTGTAGACATTATCCCTGGAGTCGTAGAGAAGGCCGTTGGTGAAGCTGGACTTGAACTGCCACCCCAGGTTAGTCCTTCGAATAATCTCATTGGAGGCCAGCGCTGATGGTCTGGATGCGATGGACCAGCTGGGCGAATACCTATGATAGTGGGCCCAGTTAATCCAGAACGTGTGGGAAACTCCCACACCAAGGCCCAGAGAAGTTACTTCATAGGTGGCTCGTTCGAAGAAGTCGTTGGGATCATCGGATACCTGAATCGGGACAATTTCCACGGTGCTGGAAGCGTAACCGGCATAGAGCGACAGAGCCCAGGGACGGGGGGCGCTACGATAGCAGTCCTCTTCCTCTTCCAGAAAAGGGCGAATCACATGCCGTATCTTTTCTTTGACTCGATCCAGTTCATTAACTGTTTCCGGCCTTGATCGCGCCTCTTCCACGTAGGTCCGAATTAACTTACCCACTTCGCTGTACTGATTCTGGTAGGTGTCGGCCAGAAGTTCCAGAGATTCCAGGTCTTGCGCTTCGTCGATTCTTCGGGACTGATTGTACCAGTATCGCCCGGTAGTATCCTGACATGCTTCGTAAAGCCAGGGGTCGGTCCATGAGATGCTCACCTGGCGAGTCAGAGGACCGTACTGGAGCTTGCCGGTGATGCGCTGCCCGGTTCCGTTCAGGTTATTCTCTCCCACTTCGGTGAAAATGGAAAAACCGGTCTGGGTTCCATAGCCGCCGCCCATGGTAATGGTTCCGGTGGGCTGCTCGGTAACATCGATGATTAGATTCATCTGTTCATCGTCCGAGCCCGGTCGCATCTCCAGGTTCACTTCTTTGAAGTACCCCAGGTTAAAGATCTTCTCACGGCTTCGCTCAACCAGCGCCGAATTGAAGAGCTGCCCTTCCTTAACCAGAAGTTCCCGGCGAATCACATTCTCCTGGGTCTTGGACATACCCTTGATTATGATGTTTTCAATGTAGGCCAGATGGTTTTCGCGCACAACAAAGTGCACATGCCTCAGCACCTGTCCAGCGGCTCGGGGATCGTCTTCCAGCTTTTCGCGAAGAAGCTCAAAATCCAGGCTCTTACCAATGTCTTTGCAGCGCTTTTGCTCGTCGGAGGCAGGGTTTTCCAGGTCCCGACAGGCTTCGTATTTCTTCAGGTTTTCTTCGGTGAGCTTGAATGTAGTAAAGTAGGGCTGAATCTGTGCAAAAACGTAACCCTGGGAAGAATAAGCCTGCTGCAAAGTATTTCGATCTCGAAAAAATTTGCCTTCGTCAAAGATCTCGCCGGATTCGGCCGGGTTGAATTCCAGAAAGCTCAGAAGCTGCTCTTCGGTGAACACCGGATTCTGGTTTTCCTTGGTCTTTACCTTTCGCTCCGGGGGGTTTCGCTCAATGTTGATTGCCTGGGAGTCGTGCTCCAGCGAGTAGCCGCCATAAAAGCGAATTTCGCCTTCATTGATTTTGTAGGTGATGATGACAACGCGACCCTCTTCGGGTTTGGAAGGATTACGCCAGCGAATCTCGTAGCCGGTGGCATCTGGATCGATTTCTGCATCTACGTAACCGTTGGATTTTGCATAGGCCAGCAGTTTGTATTTGTCCTCTTCGAACTTACCTTCGCTGAAAATCCCGTCTTCGAAGAAGCCTTCTTCTTTGTTGTCCAGGATGGCCAGCATGTTCTCCGCATCGAGGTTACGGGTACCCAGAATGTTAATCCTGGAAATGGGGATAGACTCCCCTTCATCGATGATGTAGCGAAGCTCGATGGTGTTAGTTTCGGGATCGATTTCTCCTGTATCGAGCCACACATCGGCCATGAAGAATCCTTCGCTGCGATACTTGTCGATCAGGATGCCCACAGCTTCTTGCGCTCGCTGAAGTTGATACACATCTCCTTCTTTGATGGGCAGAGCAGTCTTGAGATCCGCTTCATAGAGCTCCTCCATACCCAGAAGCTCGATGTCGCTAATGCGCGGCAGTTCTATGAGTTCAAAGTTAAGCTGGACCAGATTGTCCGAAGTGAGCTGAGCCTTCAGAGTGACGTTTTCGAAGTAGCCGGTAGCGTAAAGGGCCCGCACTGCGGCGTTCAGTCCTTCCAGGGTTACTTCTTCGCCCACGGCCAGAGGAATGGTATCCCGGAGTTCTCCGGCATCCACGTTCTGCAGACCATAGAACTCGATGGCCCCCAGGGGTTTTCCAAGGTACTGATCTCGGTCCGATTGAACGGGGGCGATGGCCCACACAAGGCCGGCCACCACTGCTACGTGTGCCAATCGCGGCAACAGTGATGACAGTATTTCCTTTAGCCTGTGAACCACTCAATCTCCAGTTCTACCGGTTTGCTCTGGCAGGATTGCCAGGATCTGGACAGAAAAATTGCGCCGATTCAAGAGTCATTCTCATTTTCCCCGAACACTGGATGCAGGCTGCCCACATTAATACCGGAGCTCTGGCCCCTCCATTATGCGGCGCTTAACTGTTCTGATTTTCGGTGTTCGAAAAGTCTTCGAAACCAGCCGGCATTCCATTGCCCGGCGACTGGGATAAACAGATCGTGGACGGTCGAAAAAAAAGGGCCAGCCCATGGCCAGCCCGAGTCGAAAAAGAGTGCTCTTGCCGGAGTTTCAGGCACCCGCCCGATTAAGCAGATGCCGCGCATGTTCCAGAGCCATGGTGTCCCGGCCGCCGCCAAGCATGCGGGCCATTTCCTGCATGCGGTGCTCTCCATGGAGTTTGTCCAACCGGCTGAAGGTGCGACCGTCCCGAAGCACCTTGGAAATTCGGAAATGCCGGTCTGCAAGACTGGCAATCTGATGTAGATGGGTGACCACCAGCACCTGGCTGTGGCGGGCCAGTAGCTGCAAGCGGTCGCCTATGGCATGGGCCACTTCTCCGCCGACCCCGGTATCGATTTCGTCAAAAATGACCGTGGGCACCGGGCTCTGCTCCATTACCGTGGTCTTCAAAGCCAGCATGATGCGGGAAAGCTCGCCACCGCTGGCCACTTTGCGCAGTGGTTGCAACTGCTCCCCGCGGTTGGCGCAGAAATAGAGCTCCACTCGATCCAGGCCTT
>JAGRNE010000219.1 GCA_020440915.1 Leptospiraceae bacterium
TACTCGGAAGATCAGATCAAAGACATTGTGAATCATACCACCGGTCATCGCACACTGAAAGGGGCTCCGCACATCAACCAGGAAACTCTGAAGGAAAAAGGATTCACCGATGAGGCGCTGGCCCGTCTGGAAGACGAACTGCCCTCCGCCTTCGATATCTCCTTCGTTTTCAATGCATTTACACTGGGCGAAGATTTCGTTCGCAACACCTTGAAAGCGGGCGATAGAATAGCGGAGCCAGGTTTTCAGCTTCTGGAATTCCTGGGCTTTAATCGGGAGCAGGTCCGTCTGGCCAATGATTACGTCACCGGCACCATGACCATCGAAGGCGCTCCGCATCTCAAAGAAGAGCACTATCCGGTATTCGATTGCGCCAACCGTTGCGGTCGCTACGGCAAACGCTTTCTGTCCTGGCAATCCCATGTGAAGATGATGGCCGCAGCCCAACCCTTCATTTCCGGCGCCATCTCCAAGACCATCAACCTTCCCATGGAAGCGTCCATCGACGATGTGAAGCAGGCTTACTGGCTGAGCTGGAAGCTGATGAACAAAGCCATCGCACTGTATCGCGACGGATCCAAGCTTTCCCAGCCATTGAACATTCTCAGCGATGAAGACATGGTAGAAGAGGAAAGCCATTCCGAGCCGGTAGTGAAGGAAGTGGAGAAGATTCTCTACAAATACATTGCCAAGCGTCGCCGTCTACCAGCCCGTCGAGCTGGCTACACGCAAAAAGCGTCTGTGGGCGGCCACAAGGTCTACATTCGCACCGGCGAATATGAAGATGGCGCTCTGGGAGAAGTCTTCCTGGATATGCACAAAGAAGGGGCGGCCTTCCGATCTCTTATGAACTGCTTTGCCATCGCGGTTTCTCTGGGACTGCAATACGGCGTTCCGCTGGAAGAATTTGTAGAGGCCTTCGTATTCACCAGGTTCGAGCCCAATGGAATGGTTATGGGCAACCCGCACATCAAGATGTCCACGTCCATCATCGACTACATTTTCCGTGAACTGGCCATTACCTATCTGGGCCGCTACGACCTGGCTCAGGTGGAGCCGGAAGACATCCGGCCGGACGTTGTAAGCTCCAGGGAAAGTCCGGCCCCGAATAAAATCCCTGCCGGCGCCAGCCCCGCCGCAGAGACGGCCACCGCGAAGCCTTCGCCCACAGATCTTTCGTCCCCGGCGCAAGATGCATCTGTTGCCGCTGAAGAAGACAAGGCTGCCATGATGGAGCTTTCGTTTATGAAAGGTTCAGCTACGCAGACATCCGGCGCTGCTGCGGGCACCGCAGCCGTGGCAGAAATGGATCTGAGCACGGTGGCCAAGCTTAAAGGCTACGAAGGCGATCCCTGCCCGGAATGCGGTCAGTTCACCCTGGTGCGAAACGGAACCTGTCTGAAGTGCAATTCTTGCGGTTCTACCACCGGATGTAGCTGAGAAAGGGAAAGCCCTTCCATTCCGGAAGTCGTGGGCCCCCTGGAGTCAGGACGGCCCCGATACTTCACCGCGAAAAGGCCGGCCCGGAAGCCGGCCTTTTCTTTTCTCATCGCTCATCCTGATGCAATCTATCTTCCGTACTTGCTCATCTACGGCCTTGCGCTCTTGCACTTTCTATGCTGGCATTTTTCGGTCTGCACCAATGGAAAGATTGACAGTGAGTTTTCCCCTGCTCTGCTTCTCCGGTGAATTGGACCGCCAGCAGTATTCCATCGAATCGCCTTCCAAATCGAAATCACAGCTCAAAGCCGGCCTGCATGGTTCCCATACAGAAAAGGAATAGCCGATGGGCCTGGCTTATTGCACTGTCAGTTTGTCTTTTTTCCCCGGGTTGCATCAGCTCTACGATCGAAAAGGGAGGCGAAAGCAGGCTCAACAATTATGTAAGGAATCGGGCCATGGACGGACGGGATGTAATCACCGCCACCTACACCCATGGCATTCCCTCTGCCGGGCTGCGGATCTATGCCGGTCCGCTGGGAATTGGGCTTTATTGGGCAGGGAATGGCCATGCCCACGGTCCGATCTTCTCCAGAGAAACCGGCCTCAAAGGTGGAGAAACCGGCGAACATAGCTTCGAGGAGTTTACGCTGCTTTTGACCATGGAAGAATCCTCGAAGCTACTCTCGGTCTACCAGCGTGAGCGGATCCACCGCCGGGGGAAAGAACTCAAGAAGCTCTTTCCATCGGACAACCCGGCGCACTATACACGCATTGGCTTTAATGCAGGACTTTGCATTGGACTTCGCTTTGAAGTGAATCCGGGCGAGCTTCTGGATCTTGTGCTCGGTGTCTTTACCATAGATATCTACTCCGATGATGTCTATGGAAAGAGCTTTCCTGAAGTAGAGAAAAAGAGCACTCCGTCGGAGGCGAGAAAGGAAAGCCCGGACGAGCAACCGCCGGCCCGGTAATGGAAAGCGAGCGGAAGCAATTGCGGAAAAAGCCGGCTCCCGGTATGCCGGCCGTGCAGGAAGTCTGCTACTTCTCGACGTGCTCGGGGCGCATCAATGGAAACAGGATTGTATCGCGGATGGACTTTGAGTTCGTAAGCAGCATAACAAGTCGGTCGATGCCAATACCCATACCCCCGGCCGGAGGCATGCCATATTCCAGCGCTCGCACGTAGTCCAGGTCCATGTAGCCCGCTTCTTCGTCGCCGGCTTCGCGCATCTCCACCTGCTTCTGGAATCTTTCCCGCTGATCCAGAGGGTCGTTCAATTCAGAGAAGGCATTTCCCATTTCCCGGCCTGTGATGTATGGCTCAAAGCGATCCACCACCGCCGGATTTTCTGGATTGGCCTTGGCCAGAGGGCTGAGCTCCCGGGGAAATTCAGTAATGAAAACAGGCTGGATTAGATTGGCTTCCACCTTTTCATCGAAGATGCATTCGGCCACTCTCCAGACGGAATCGCAGGCATCCAGGTCTTTGGAAGGCACTCCCGCCTTTTTGGCCTGCTCTTTCAAAGCTGCCAGGTCGCTTTCGGCGCTAATTTCTATGCCCGAGTATTTCTTGATCGCATCTACATAGCTCAAGCGAGTCCAGGGAGGCGTCAGATCGATTTCATGCTCTCCGTAAGGGATCTTGAGGCTGCCATGAATTTCCTGCGTTACGCCGGTAATCAGCGATTCGCATAGTTCCAGCATGGTTTCCATGGAACCGTAGGATTCGTACACCTCGAGCATGGTGAACTCGGGATTGTGTTTGTAGGAAATGCCTTCGTTGCGGAAGTTCCGATTGATTTCAAAAACCCGCGGAATGCCACCTACCAGCAATCGCTTCAGATAAAGCTCGGGAGCAATGCGCAGAAATAGCTCCATATCCAGCGCGTTATGATGCGTCACAAACGGTCGAGCCGAAGCTCCGCCTGGAATTACATGCATCATGGGAGTCTCCACTTCCAGAAAGCTCCTTTGCTCCAGAAAATTGCGAATCCAGGAAATGATGCGACTGCGCGTGCGAAATGTGTCGCGAACCTCCGGATTTACAATGAGATCAACGTAGCGCTGCCTATAACGCTGTTCTTTGTCGGCAAAGGCATCGTATACCTTGCCGTCCGCCTCTTTAACCACAGGCAGCGGACGAAGACACTTGGAAACAAGCTCCAGTTCGGTAACGTGAAGGGTTCGCTCCCCCATCTTTGTCACAAAAGGATAGCCCACAACGCCCACAATGTCGCCCAGATCCAGAGATTTGAAGACATCAAAGTTAATGCCCTCTTCGTCCTTGCGGCCGTAGATCTGAATGCGGCCGGAATCATCTACCAGATCCATGAATCCGGCCTTGCCCATCATCCTTTTGGATCGGATTCGGCCCGCCAGTCGGAAAACAGGTTTGCTTTCCAGGCTGGCCTCTTCCAGGGCATGAACATCGGAGGCCAGGGATTCCGGATGAAAATACTTTTGATAGGGATCGTAACCGGCGGCCCGCAGCTTCTCCAGTTTCTCCAGACGAGTCTCGAAAAGGTCGCCGACTTCTTCTGCCGTTCCGCCGTCAGCCGTTTCGGGCGATTTACCGGGCTTCTTTTCTTTCTTTTCGGCCCCTACCTGGTTCTGCTTTGACTGGTTGCTGCTTTTTGACACGGAATCCTCCCTGACTGAGCAAGAACTGACAGGCCTGAGCTTCGTAAACTGAAAAAAGCCGGTCTGGCGCGCGTGATAGGACGGACTCCGACAAACTCTGCCGCGCGAAGAGTCTGTGCTGAAGGCCGCCCGGGCTCGAACGCCTGCCGACCGCCATTGGTCGAGACCGGCACTTTGCAGAGCTTTTGCGGCCCGCCCGCTGATCCGATTCGGGGCCTGGTGCAGAGCAAAATGCTTCTTGACCGGGCAGCCGGTGGCAGATTACTAACTTTATGGGCCTCTTTTCCAGGCTACAGGACTCTCTGGACCGCAACGTTCGTCAGCCAGGGCAGGAAAGACTGACCATCATGGTAATTCCCCATGGTCAGGAGAAAATCTTTTCGCTGCAATTAAACTGGCTGATGATAGCTTTCCTCTCAGGCATTTTGATGCTGGCTGTAGGCCTGTCGGTGTACGGACTGTATCTGCATGCCTCCCGAGAACGTGAAATCCAGCGGCTCAAGGATCTTTACGGTCTCAACTATACCGCCACTCTAAAGATCCAGAAGCAAACGAAAGAGCTCAAGGGGCTGCAAAGCCAGCTCAGCGATAATGTAGATCAAATAGCCGTAACCCTGGGAACGGAACCGGAACAACTGGAAGCGTACCGATCCCTGGACGAGGCCCGGGCCATTGCTTCTGCACGACTGTTTCGCGAGGTAAATGATCGCCTGGATATGGGTCCTGGTAGCCGCTACCTGGAACCGATCTATGGAATGGAGACTCTGAACACATACCTGGACGATCGTTCTCGTTTGCTGGCCACCCTGGAGTTTCGGATCAAGAAAGGGCTTTCTGTGTACCAGAACATGCCGCTGGGTCGACCTGGAGTCTATAGCTTCTGGGATTCCTCTCGCTACGGCATGCGAATTGATCCGGTGACCAGGGCAGCCATGGAATTTCATTCCGGCATGGATATGGGTGGCGCTCATGGAACGCCTATTCAGTCCACCGGCGACGGCGTGGTAGACCGTGTGCTGATCTACGACCCCGGCTATGGAAATGCGGTGATTATCCGACATGAAAACGGTTTTTATTCCATGTACGCTCATCTGTATCGCGCGCTGGTTAAGCCAGGACAAAGAGTGCATCGCGGAGATCAGATTGGACTCATGGGTCGCACAGGCCGGGTAACAGGGACGCATTTGCACTATGAAGTCTGGATAGGCGAAAGCCAGAGGGTGGATCCATTGCCCTATGTTTGCGGCACCGATCTTGATAGCGGCACCTGTAAGAGTTATATTCGCGACGAATAAAAATAGCCATTCGTTCGCCAGGTTCTCCTAGCCATCGCAACGCGGCCCCAAGAAATAGGCCGGTGGCGAAATTGGATCCTGGCAAATTCGTAGCTATTGACGGAACTCCCGGGCTTTCGAAGGCTTTCCCTCAATATCGGAACTGATCTTCTGTTAGATTCTTGCGCGAACTGCTCCCGATCTGTACAACCGTGCCCGGAACCGCACTTCCTGCACCTTTCGGAAATACTCATGGACAGCCGGCCCGCCCCGCGCCATCCTGTCACCGTTTATGCCTAGAAGAAATGATGTTCATTCCATATTGATCCCCGGAAGCGGCCCCATCGTCATCGGTCAGGCCTGCGAATTCGATTACAGTGGAACCCAGGCCTGTCGGGTCCTGAAACAGGAAGGATTTCGCACAATTCTCTTTAACAGCAATCCGGCCACTATCATGACCGACCCTTCGCTGTCCGATGCCACCTACATCGAGCCCATGACTCCGGAGATTATGATCCAGATCCTGGACAAAGAAAAGCCGGATGCCATCCTGCCCACCGTGGGCGGTCAAACAGCCCTGAACCTGGTGATGGAATTAAATCGGCGGGGCGAAATCGAGAAGCGAGGAATCAAGCTCATTGGCGCTAACGTAGATGCTATCGA
>JAGRNE010000021.1 GCA_020440915.1 Leptospiraceae bacterium
TCCTATTCATATTCTTCGCGGATTTCCGACGGAAGGTAAGGCAAGAGATTTTCGAACTCTGCCTTGCTACAGAATATATCGAAGAAAAAGCCGTGCAAGGTCCGATGCGCGGGTTCCTCCATCAACTGGGCAACTTGCTGGAGCGCATCCCGAACAAAGTCATAAGCGTTCAGAGCTTGAGCGTGACGCAAGAGGGAAAACAGAGAATAGGAAAACTCGATGCCGTCCAGGTGGAGAAGATACGCGGACTTGAGCCTCTGAAAATCGCGGCGGAGATCGCTCTGATCCGTTTGCTTTAGCATGGTATGAGGGCGCCAGATGCATCATGGGCGCCGAATGAATCAGGGATGCCAAATGGATAAATGAAGCACGAATTTGTCCTGGTCAACACATCGTAACGAGTCTTTCTCTCCGGAGATGGTATGCGGATCGGAAACAGTCGTTCGATCTGCAGGCGGCTGGCGATGGGCGGCTGTTGGGCTTTCGAAGCCAGGCCTTTACTGGTCGTCCACCACGCGGGAGCGTTCAGTAACATCCTTTTCCCGGCCAGAACGGCCAGGATAGGACCAGTTGGACTCCGGTTCCGAGAACCGACCCGGATTTTCGGCTCCCCCTGTCCGGAGGAGCCAGCCTTTTATGACTCTATACGCCAGATATATTAGAATTGCGTAGAAGATGATCCTCATCTATCTCTAACGCTTTTCCGGGTGAGTACCACGTCAAGCTTCGTAATACCTCCCGGTTTCACCTCGAATCGGTTGTTTTCGATAGGAGAATTCTCCAGAAAAGATACCATCAACTGATAGTTGGCGCTGGCCGGAAGATTCAAAAACCAGAATGAACCATCTGAAAGTGTTTTGAATTTGTGGATCTGGTTAACTCCGGTTACTGTGGGCATCCAGATCTCATGGCCTGGCATGGGCTGCTCGAAGTTCTTGTAGAACACCTTTCCCTCCAGGGAACCGCGCCCGTTAATGCTGGCCACAACCAGTTCTTTGCTGACCTGGTTTTTTTCCACGCCAATCCGACGCTTCAAAGTGGGATAGCCGTCCGCTTCAATGGTAATCTCATGCACTCCTGCAGGCACCTGCGACACGGTAATCAAGGCTACCTGGTTTCGCTTCACCACTCCTTGGAAAGAGTACACTCCGAGCGGAATCTGTTCGCCGGTGATCTGCCGTAGCTGGGCTTCGTTCACCCATTGCAGTTGAACCGGAAACTCCTGCCCGGAAACAATGGCTTTTACGCGGCGATCCTCATCCTTGCGCTTCTCTTTGTCCTGACCTTCGCCGGGCTTTCGCTTGTAAGGACTGGTTTCGCCTATAATCTTATGCGGATCGTTTTCGCCAATGATATCGTTGGGATTCATGGACGAAACGGCATATTTGCTCTTTAGAATGGTCGTGGCCAGGATGATCTTTCCCTGTTCGCCGTGGTTAACAACTTCCGGCTCGGTGGGGCCTACGGGGTCCACAGGATCCACCGGATTGGGCGGAGGTCCAACCGGCGATGGGTTGGGATTTGGTTGCGGATCCACCACGGTAGGTCCGGGTTGGGGCGCCGGAGGGTCGGGCTTGAACTGGCCGGCGATCTGAATACCGGAACCGTCGCCTATGATTTGCGGATTCTGGGAATGGTTTACCTTTCGCGCTGTATCGGTGACGCGTTTTTTGGACCATTCAAAGGCTTCATAAATGGTGACGGTCTTATCTTTGTTCAAGTCGCCATTGCTGGGATTCAATGCCTGGGCAAAATAATAGGTAAAGAGTCCATGATTTATGCTACCGGCCAGCTCGATGGAAGTTTCATTTGCATCGCTGGAAGCAACCACCACTTTCTTGTCAAAGTAGCGAGTGGCGTTTCGGTTCTGAAGCACAACTCCGGAGCTTCCATCGCCTACCGGGATATCCCCCACCCCTCTTTGTTGTTTCCCTGGTCGAGCAATACCGCCGGAATGGCAGCAGTCGAATACAAAAACAGTCTTGGTAGATTCTACCTCTTCAAGCCACTCGTTTAGCTGGCTTTCGCTAATATGCGGACGATTGAACATGACAATGATGTTCTCCATGCCGTCCGGGGCGTCTTTGTTGCGCTGGAAGGTTCCATGGCCGGAGAAATAAAAGACTACAGTATCGTCTTCGTCGGTTTCATCCGCCACCTCTTCAATGGCCTTTTCTACGTTGCTGGCCGTTACCATCTGGCCAAGATAGACTTTGACATCATCGAATCGGCCATAAGACTTCAGGGTGCTCTGCATAAGAGCGGCATCCTTTTCGCATAGCCCCAGCGGAGGAATCCCCGCAGAGTTTCCGGTATAATTTGTGCCAAAAAGCACGGCCACTCGTTTGGCCTGTACTGAACTAAGGGCTGCGAACAGTCCAATGAGAATTGCCAGCCATTGCAGTCTTCGTTTCATAGAATCCTTCCGTTTCTCGACGCTAAGCCCCAGGGGGGCTGATTCTTGGACGACACTGCAAGCTCCGGGTTCGGGCTTTTTGCCGGAATTAGCGGCTGTTCAGATCGTCCAGATAGGCGCGAATTTGATCCCCAACATGGTTCTCGAATACGTCCCTGAGCGCCCGATCTTTTAGCGCGGATAGATTTCTGTCAACTGCATCAAGGAAAAGGCCAATATGCCGTAGATGGGTTCTGCAAATCGCTGGAATTTCCGGCGCGAGTCCTCCGTGGCCTGGCCCCGCAGAGTCCCGGCTGGCCCCGGAGAGCCCGGCAAAGCCCCGTCTCTCCTTTTCCAGGATTTCTTGGAGTTGAGTACCGGTTTCATCGATTTCCTCAAAGAGGGATGAGTAGCTTTCTGAAATGAAGTCCAGCTGAATATCTGGATTGCTGGAATGAAGAGAATCGGCTATAAGTCTATGGGCCCTTTGCAGAAGGGCCCTGTACTTCTTTAGAAGAAACTGGCTGTAAGGACTCACCCCTGGATATTCAGCCCTGCCCCTTCCGGTCTTCCGGGGGCCGGTCTGGCGGGAGCGGAAGGAGCGCCGTCTTTGCTGAGCACCTCTTCCCAGGCGGTTTTCAGAGGCTCTATAAGCTTGATAACCTCGGTGATGATTTCACCGTCTTTGGCCATGTTGGCTTCCAGTAATCTCTTCTTCATATAGGCGTACAGATTAAAAAGGTTCTGGGCCACCTCACCTGCATCCATGTTCAAAGAGAGCATAAGTTCTGTAATAATGTCCTGGGCCTTAATGATGTTGGTGTTGGCCACATCGTAGGTCCTGGGATTCAGGTTTTCCTGGGCAATCCGCAAGAATCGGATAGCTCCATCGTATAGCATAACGATAAGCTTGCCCTGGTTGGCTGTCTGGATCTCGGTATCTTTGTAGGCGTCGTACTGGCTTTTTCTGGCTAGGGCCATTGATTCACTCCCGTGCTTAGCCTATCGGCGGTAAAAGACTTTGGCTTAACACCTGGATTTGTATTCAGCCAGGACCGTCCGTGATCCAACCTGTACCCAGGAGCACGAGGATCAGTATACCAAGGATGATTCGGTAGGCAACAAAAATGAATGTGCTATGAGACCGCAAAAACCGTAGCAATCCGGCTACCGCAATATACCCGGATAGGCCGGCCACCACCGTTCCCAGAAGCAGCCCCTCCAGACCCAGAGTCTGGAGCTCGTCAAAATCCTTGATCAATTCATAGATTCCGGACAATGCAATGGCCGGAATGGAAAGCAGAAAAGAGAAGCGCATGGAACCCTGACGGGAAAGACCCAGGAACAATCCCATCATCAAGGTAGTCCCGGAGCGGGATGCACCGGGAACCAGGGCCAGAGACTGGGCCATGCCGATCCAGAAAGCGTCCATCATGGTGATGCTGCTTACGCCCCGCTCCTTCTTGCCGGTTCGGTCGGCCCACCAGAGGAAGATGGCCAGGAGAATGAGACTTCCGGCAATGACGTACAAGCTACGAAACGGACCCACGATAAAGTCCTTCAGAGCAAGACCGAAAACGGATACCGGAATGGTGCCTGCTATCAAATAATAGGGCATCCTGGCATCAAGGCTCCAGTCCCGGAACTGGGCAAAGTCCAGGGGCTTACCATGTTCGGGCAGAATGGAGCGATAGGTCGCCACGATGAATTCGCCCAGGTCCTTTCGAAAGTACACAATCAGGGACAACAGGGTTCCGAGTTGAAGCACTGCAGAATAAGCGGCCCCCGGATCCTGAAGTTGCATAAAGGCAGGGATGATTCTAAGGTGGGCAGTGCTGGAGATGGGAATGAACTCCGCCAGTCCCTGCACCAGGCCCAGAATGATAGCCGTCTGGTTATCGATCATGGGTCAACTTTGTGTGGAAGCAAACCCGGTAAAGTGCGATTCAACAGAAACGCTGCAGGAGTAAAGGATTCAGATACGCCTGAACATTCACTCACATGGTACGCTACCCTGCAGGGATCAATATTTGACCATCGGCTTCATTTTCTTGGCTGTGCTCACCCAGCGCTTCACCTGCACCATGCCCGGCACTCGTTCTACGAAATTCTTTTTCTTATTCATCTCCAGCAAGGATTCGTAGAGATTCTCGGGCTTGCGTTTCGCCAGCTCTTTGATGGTATCGACACCGGTGGCTTCCAGAAGTTCTGCCTTCAGTCCAGCGATTCCCTTGATGCGAAACAAATCAGCATGATTTACCCATTTCAGTAGCTGTTTTTCGCTCAGCCGGGCTTCTTTGGAAATCTGCCTTCTTGCCTGTGGCGTCGCAGCTTGTTCCAGAAGCTTCTCGATGGTAGTGATCCCCACAGATTTTAATCTCTGTGCCGCTCGATCGTCTATGCCTTCAATACGATTTAACTTTGCCATGGTTCTCTCCAGATGAAAAATCGGACGACTCTGGTCCAGAAGACCAGCGCCGGAATTGCCCGGAAATATGACGTCGGGCATGCGCCCGGTGCCGCATATCTACCACACGTTATATCATCAGGCAAGTATTTTACATTTCTATAGCAACTTTTTTGTTCACTCCGCTACAACTTCTGCTAGAACTTTATGATCTTCCTTAATGATCGATTTCGCGCATTCAGGATAGGATTGCCAGTGTACCAATCTGTTAACTCTTTGTAATTGCGAGCAGGATTCCCGGGAAACGCGGGACAAAGCACAGAGAAATCGTTCTGAAAGACTGAGGCAGTACCTATTTTGAGATACACCCGCGAATACTTCTACAGAATCGATGCAAAGGGCAGGCTATATCACGATAACACCGAGCAGACCGATGCAAGCTTCCTGGACTTCTTCTTTCTCCGTCTAAAAGGCAACGATACAGGCCAATATCGGGATTATCCGTATATTTCGCCGTGCGGCAAGGAGATGAATTACGTCCGGAGCGCCGGCGCTCCCATTGTCTTTCGCCGACTGGAGCAGAATCGCTCCCTGGTGTACGCCGGCAGTCTTACTCAGCCCTGGGAGCCCTGGAATTTGAGAATTGGTTCCGACGATCAGCTTTACCATCCTTCGCAGATGGGATTCGGAAGGATATCACCGGATCTACTGCTGGAATGGGAGCCTTACTTCCTTACAGAAAGCGGATGCATTGCCGCCGAAGGGCCGTTCTACGAATTGACGCAACCACTGCGGCTACAAAGACTCACCGAAGAGGAAGATAGTCGCGTATCGCTCCCATCTTCCTGATGATTCGGTTTGCAGAAAGCTGCCAGGGTAAGCTGCCCATCATGTCCGGAGATAGATCAATCCGGCCTTGGGCCGGTCCGCCAATCGGCCGGCATGAGAGCAGCACCTAACGTCCAGCGGCCTGGACTTCCCCTCAGTACGTTGGAATCGAAGGATCGATTTCTTCTGCCCAGCGATTGATACCGCCACGAAGGCTCTTTACGTTGGGCAATCCATGACCCTTGAAATAGCTGGCCGCCTCCAGGGAGCGCTGTCCTACATGACAGTAGAAAAGGATGTTTGTATCTTTCGGCCATTTGTGAAGGATTTCGTAGGCCATCTCTCGAGTGAGCATTTCAGAGGAAGGCAGTTCGGCCAGCTGAGTTTCGAATGGCTCGCGAACATCTATGATTCGCCAGGACTTTCCTTCATCTATTTCGCGTTTGAGATCCGCCGGATCGATTTGCATTTCTTCGTCTACCCGGGCGCTTTCGTGAATGTAGTCGATAGCTTCGCCCACAGAATCCGGCCGGCTATGCTTTATGAAGACTTCTTCCAGGGTATCGGTGGGGGCAAAGCCACAACTGGAACAGCCGCCGATATGGTATTTCTGAAACAGGGCTCTTTTGGCTCCCGGGTAGATATCCATGATTTCCATCATGGTCATTTCCGGTGTAATGTCTTTGGTCAACATCTAGGACTCCGAAGGAAAAAATTGGAGGCAGCGCCTGGCTGCCATCATCCGATACCGTGTATGCACATACCGGGTGACTGAAGAAACAAAAAGAAAAAAGCCCCTGAGCGGAAACCCTTTTCCTTCTTGCGAGCAGGAAAGCCCTGTGGGATCCGTCGGATGTGAACCAGGCTCCTATGCAAAATGGCCAAAAATGGACGAAACTACCGGTGCTTGTAGTTTTCGGATTACTGGCCCTCTCGACTGCGGGCTGCAGCATCCCTTTTGTCACAGAATTGGTGTCGGAAGAGCCCGTACCTTCCGTGGATCTTGCCTATCATCGGGCTGTGATTCGATGCAAGATCCTGGTGGATGATATGAAAATCGAGGCCAACATTCTGCCCCCGCAGGACATTCCGTATTCTCACCAGGCCTTTGCCGGGATACGCGTGGGCTACAATTTCCCTTACCAGGATTTTAAGGAAATTATGACCTGGGCCCGCAACTACTACCAGGAGGCCAGGTATATCATGCTCACCGATCCAGCCTCTGAGAGCGGCCGGGCCCGGCACTACAAGCTGCACCTGGGAGTCCGCACAGACGAAGCCTTTAAAGGCGGCTGGAAGCCCTGGTCGGATCAGGATCTTAAACGAATTGGAAGCATCTCCTCCCAGGAGGAAATGCGCACATTACTGCTCTCTTTTAAAGGAGAGCCAGACCCGCTGCCGTATCAGAAAACCGAAGATCACTGGTGGCGATTCGGCTTCTAGCACTCCATGGAATGCCACCGGAGCAGATGTCCGGCCGGAGTACTGCCTTTCCCATGGCGATAATACGCAAGATCCCTGCAATCCTGGTACTGCTGAGCATGTCGTCCTGGATGGCAGTCCACTGTTCCTCGGAGGACAACGGCCTGCTGGAGATCGTTCTTCCACCCGATAAAGTGTATCTGATCCTGGGGGATTCCCTTACCGAGCGCTCGGACGGCTTCTATCTGGAAAAGCTGAGCCCGGTGGGACTCACCGTCTTTGTACGAGGCGTGGATGGGTACGATTACGTGAACTGGACGCAGAGAATGGATGAAGCGTTTGCAGGCGTCGATTCTCCGGATCAAATCATTACTGTGCTGGGCAGCAACGATGCGGCGCGGTATGGACCGGACCAATTTATAGAGAATGTGCAGCAGTTTCACGCAGCCCTCCGACAGAGAAGCGGCGCTCCGATCATCTATAGCCTGGTGCCGCGTACGCGGTTTTCACCTGTTCAGGCTCCCATTCTGGCGAACAATGAGCGGTTGCGGACTTCCGCTCCGGAAGGTCAGAGGATAATGGATCTTGACGCTGCCTTTGAATCCGCCATCCAGCAGGGTCGCATTCTTTATCCAGACGACGAGCCCATCCATCCTAACCGAACCGGGTACGAATTGATTGGCACCACCATCCTGCAAACGCTACTTCAGCCCTGAACGGCGCAAAAAGAAAGTGTATCCAAGACCCCGCCGGCAGGACCAAGATTCCAGAAACAAAGATTGTTGATTCTAGACGGTTTCTCCCAGCAAGAGATAGCTCTGAACGGCACCCATTCCTTTGAGCTCAATGGGACCACGATCTTCAAAGCGAAACTTCTCTCTCAAGAGGGTATAGGTAGATTCGGTGACCTGGACCCTTCCGGGCAGACCGCTGGATTCCATGCGGGAAGCGGTATTCACGCTGCTTCCCCATAGATCGTAGACGAATTTCTTTTTTCCAATGACGCCGGCCACTGCATCTCCGGAAGCAATTCCAATGCGAATCTCCAGAGGAAGTTCTTCTTCGTTGCGATACTTTTGCACCACCGCCAGCATATCCAGGGAGAATCGGGCCACCTTTTCTGCATGATCTTCATGAGGTTCGGGCAGACCGCCCACAACCATATATGCATCGCCAATGGTCTTGATTTTCTCCAGACCATGCTTTTCTGCCAGATCGTCAAACTCGGAAAAAATGCGATTCAGGAGACTTACTACTTCTACGGCGCTCATGCGACCAGCCATCTCTGTGAATCCCACAATGTCAGAAAACAGGATGGTGCATTCTTCAAACCTTTCGGCTATGGTCTCCGGGCTTTCCCTCAGCTTTTCCACAATGGGTGCCGGCAGAATGTTCAAAAGCAGTTTCTCTGACTTCTCCCGTTCCAGATGCAAATAGGATTCGGCCACTTCGTAGACGCGGCTGATGTACGCTGAGAGCGCCATAACAAGGAAGGCGGTGCCGCTGAGGTTTGCCACTCCAATCATAAAGAGCACTTCCTGGGCTACAGGAAAGTGCGGCGATGGATCTGGCAAATAGATGTGCGAAAGCACCAGCTGCACCATGGCCAGCAGCGCCAGAGCGTACATAATGGCCCTTTGTCTTCCAGGGAAGATGTAGAAAGAAACCACAGCGACGGAGAATAAGTAAAAATGGAAGTAAGCCTGCTTACCCATCCAGTAACTCATGGCTCCCATAAACACCATCGCCGAGAGCGTGAAGATGAGACGAGCCACGGTCCGGTGTCCTCTTCCGTTGAGCCAGAGAACCAGGGGCAGAAAGAGCAGGTAAAGCAGCGGAGCCTTGGCCAGGGAGTCCAGGGCCGGCGGCAGAATCACCATGTTGATTACAGTAAAGACCAGGGTGAAGACAGTAAGTAGTACCGAAAGCGTGTTTAGCAACAGCACATTCTTTTGCTCGGACTCGTCCCGCACAAGAGTCATGCCGCTATAAGCAATGGTATTCCAGAGAAGCTGGAGCATAGACCAGGATACTGGGAAGCCCGGTCTACGGCGCAACTATTTTGTCTCAGGAATATTCGAGGGCTACCCGGCCGCTCCGCCGGCGCAGATCTCAAGGGCTACCGTTCGAAAAAAAGCTTCCCTTTCCGCAGCCCTTTGAGGAATCTCTCAGCGTGCGCCCCCTCCCCGAAGTGCATAGCACATCCACAATACCGGAACTGGTTGATCAAAGCGACCAGATATTCCAGGAAGTAGCCGCTTTCATACGCGAGATCCCGCTGGAATCCCTGAATGTATCTGGTTATCCGGAAGGTTGGAGCGCCGCCAAGAATGTGCGGCATGTAGCCAATACCATGTCCTTCCTTTCGAGCTACCTGGGGGCTCCTTCCTGGCTGCACAAGTTAAGAGGACAAAGTAAGAGTAAGATGCCAGCCATCGAAGAGGTTCGGCCCACAAACCGCCCTCCACGGTACGACTACGGCACCTATAATGCCGGCAAGCCCGCCCCTGAAGCGCTGCGAGAAGAATTGATAAACAAACTGCAGCGGGCCATAGAGAAGTTCAAGAAGGCGTTACAAAGAAGGACAGAAGAAGAGATGGACCAGCGAAAGGGAGCATTTGGAGGGATGAACCTACGACTATTCTCCGAATTCATGCTCAAGCATACGGTCTTTCATCTTTCTGTGGTGCGCGCCCGCATTCTGGCAGCCAGAAACGAAAAAGTAGAAGTGGGCTGAGAGTCAGCGCCACAGCTTCGGATAGCAGTCAATTTCGCCTTTCAAAGTCGCTTCCCAGTGCGGCCGGTCTCAATTCCATGGTTCTCATCCCTTCCAGGGACGATTAGCGGGCCTGCCGGCCAAATAGTACTTGCCCGAGCCCCCTTTTCCTTTGTTCCTTCTTGCATAGGGAGTGGATATGTCGACCGAGATACTTGAAAAAACCAATCCAAACGAGCCATCATTCTACGAGCCGGACGCTTTCCCCCGAGGACTGAATCGCAGGGTGGTAGAGTCCATTTCGCACATTAAGAATGAGCCGGGCTGGCTCACAGAATTTCGCCTCCAGGCCCTGGATATTTTCCAGTCCAAGCCCATGCCGACCTGGGGATTCATTCCACAATTCAATATAGATCTGGAAAATTATGTCCATTATGTGGGCGCCAACAAGAAGAAGAAGAAATCCTGGGATGAAGTAGATCCAGATGTTCTGGAAAGCTTTGAACGACTGGGAATTCCAGAGCACGAACGGCGTTACCTGGCCGGTCTGGAAGCCATGAATGACTCGGAAACGGTGTATGCAAACGTCAAAAAGGAATTGGAAGAACTGGGAATCATATTCTGCGACATCGATACTGCCATCCAGCAATATCCGGAACTGGTGAAACGCTATCTGGGTAGCGTTGTAACTCCAGACGACAACAAGTTTGCCGCTCTCAACAGCGCTGTTTTCAGCGGAGGTTCTTTCGCCTATTGTCCAAAAGGTGTAAAGACTCCCATGCCTCTACAGGCGTATTTCAAAGTTACTGCGGCCAGCTCAGGACAGTATGAGCGCACATTGCTAATTGCCGATGAAGGCGCCGAGATTGTCTACAGCGAAGGATGTACGTCGCTTCAGGATGCAGGAACCAATTTTCACACGGCGGTGGTGGAACTGGTAGCGCTCGATAAATCCAGAATCCATTATACCACCATTCAAAACTGGAAGAAGAATATGTATAACTGGACCGTAAAGCGCGGTCTGGCCGAAAAGGAAGCACACATCACCTGGACCGATGTAAACATCGGCGCCCAGACAATGAAATATCCGGGTATCATCCTTAAAGGCGATCGATCTACCGGCGATATTCTTTCCCTGGCCTTTGCTGGCTCCAACCAGATCCAGGATACCGGCGCCCGGGTTATTCATGTAGGGAAGGACACTCGATCCAATGTGCTGGCAAAAGGAGTCTCTCTGGATGGAGGAATTAACTCCTACCGAGGCCTGGTGAAGTTCGATAAGTCCGCAGCCGGCGCTTTTAGCCACATCAAGTGCGATGGACTTATGATGGACGATCGCAGTCAGTCCCATGCTTACCCCTACAACGATGTAGCGGGCGCAGACGGTTCCCTGAACTACGAGGCCACGGTTTCCAAGATTGACGAAGATATGCTTTTTTATCTGCAATGCAGAGGGCTGAACGAAGACGAAGCCAAGTTGCTCATCGTCAACGGATTCTGCGATGGCGTAGTTCGTGACCTTAACGTAGAATATTCGGTAGAGATGAGTCGGCTCATCCGCATGATTCTTGAGGATGGCAAGGCTATCGATCGAAAAGACCAGAAAACGACAGAGGTTCCGCAGGCCACGGTATCCGGGCCTTCGTGCTAGATTTCGGCGCGGCCGACCATTCTATAACGTTGCGAAGCCTTCGGCCGGGACCCATCATACGGTTTTTGGCAGAGCATTAAGCAGTAAGTATTAACTAAAGAGAAGGAAAAGAGCAGGAAAGATCAGGATGTCAACAATTCTTGAAATCAAAGATCTCCATGTAACGGTGGAGGACACGGAAATACTCAAAGGAGTGAACCTCAGTATTCCGGCGGGCGAAATTCATGCCATCATGGGACCCAACGGTTCCGGAAAGAGCACTTTGTCCAATGCCATTATGGGACATCCCAACTACAAGATCACCGGGGGCGACATACTCTTCAAAGGGGAATCCATCCTGGGATGGTCCACCGATGAGCGGGCCAGAAAAGGTCTCTTTCTTTGCTTCCAGTATCCTACCGCCATTCCTGGCGTTACAGTGACCAATTTCCTCCGCAATGTGCTCAAAAACGTCCGCGGGAAGGATGTGCCAGTCCGAGAGTTTCGTGCAGAAGTGAAGGAGGCCATGGAAAAACTGCAGATGGATCAGAATTTCATGGCCCGGTATGTAAATGACGGCTTCTCCGGCGGAGAAAAAAAGAGAAATGAAATACTACAGATGAGCCTTATGAAGCCGGGCCTTGCCATTCTGGACGAAGTGGACTCCGGTCTCGACATTGATGCTCTGCGCATTATTGCCGAAAACATTCAAAGCCAGAGCAATGCGGATCGATCGATGCTTGTCATTACTCATTACCAGAGGATCCTTAACTACCTGTCTCTGGATCGGGTTCACATTTTTATGGATGGCAGGGTTCAGACCAGTGGCGGGCCGGAACTGGCCGAAAAGCTGGAGCAGGAAGGCTACGATTGGGTAGGCAAGGCTACTGCGGGAGGCGGTGCATGAATCGCATCGCAGATATCCAGTCAGAAGCCAGAAAAACACTCCAGTCCGCCAGCGCGAAAAACTTTCCGGACCGTTCCAGCGAACAATGGCGAAAGGTGCGCCTGGACGGAGTAGAAATCCTTTCGCGCAGCCCCGGCGAGTTCTCCTTTTCAATCTTTGCCGCCGAAGAATTCGGCCAACCGCTGGAATCCTTTCAAAGCGTAGACATCCACAAAGATCCTACAGATTCCGGGCAGGGCGCCGGCGAAGAGATCTTTCCCGGGCTACTGCGCCTCTCCACCTCGGATGAGGACGTGCAGAACCGGTGGTCCTGGCTGCTTGGTCGGGCAAACGAAACCAGGGATCCTTTCGAATTGAGCAATCTTGGCCATACGGCGCCTCTAGCTTTGCGAATCAAAAAAGACATCAGTCTCCGAATCAGCTACAAAAGCGAAAGCGGTAACCTCTTCCTACCGGCCCTCTATCTGGATACTGCGCCGAACGTTGAGGTGGATGTGATCCTGCAAACCGAGGACAATCCAGGCGCCGACGACCAGGACGGAATGATGTGGAGTTCCGGTACCTTTGTTCGAGCCGGGGCAAATGCGCGCATTCGACTTGTGGACATTCGAAAGCATGGGGACATGAGTTTTCATTTCCATCGCCTGGATTTTCTGGAATCCAGGGACAGTAACATTCATTATTGCGCCATACACCGCGGCGGGCTCACCGGAAAAGGTTTTGTTCGCTCCCGGGCCACCGAGAAAGGGGCCCAATTTCGGGGTATTGGCCTGTATACCGGTCGCGCCGCTCAATTCCATGACATGGAAATGGAAGTCTCCCACGAAGCGGATCATTGCGACAGCACCTTGCACTACAAGACTGTTCTTAAAGATCGCGCGCACAGCGTCTTTAATGGCAGTCTGGTGGCTCCTCCGCATATTCGCCAGATCAATTCCCATCAAACGAATAATAACATCGTCTTGAGCAAGAAGGCCCGAGCAGAGTCCATGCCTCGACTGATCATCCAATCCGAGGATGTTTCCTGCGAACACGGCGCCACTGTGGGAGATCTGGACGAGCAGGCGCTTTACTTCCTTCAATGCCGCGGAATCCGGCTGGAAGAGGCTCGCAGGATGCTGATCGAAGGTTTTATGGAAGAGATACTGTCCGAGCTTCGGCTGGACGAGCAGGATCTGGAGCAAATCCGCAACCAGATGTTTCCTATACTGGACGCAAACCCAGGACCTTCGTAGAACCAGAACCAATTGCATTAACCGAGCATTCGCCGGCGATGAATCGTGGAAGAGGCTACGAGGCGGTACAGAGAGTCGAATTACATCATAGAAAGATTGGCCCCTCGGGCGGCCATGATCCAAAAGGAATCAGGAAAGACAATGGCAGAAAGATTGGCCTCGGAATCAGAAATCAAAGAAGGAGAGATCCATACCTGCAACACCGCTATGGGAAGGGTGGCACTCACCCGAATCAATGGGCGAATATGCGCCTTCGAAAATACTTGTACTCATGATGGTGGCTCTCTGGAAGGAGGGAAAATCGACGGCAAAGAGATTGTCTGTCCCCGCCACGGGGCGCGTTTCAATATGGAAACCGGCGAGGCCACCCGCATGCCGGCCACCGAAAGCATTGAGGTCTACCCGGTGGAAGTGAATGCAGGCGATGTTATGGTGGATCTGGACGCCTAAAGGCCTCAGAGGGAAATCCTGTCCTGGCCTTGTGACCACCCCCTGCCAGCGCGCCGGTGGAGGCCGATAAAGCAGACGTAGTCGATCTGGGAGCAAAAACACTGGCAATGAAAGGCCTGCACTTTTTTCTTAACCGAGTAGCAGATTCCACAGAATCGGAAATGGCATAGAGGCGCCCCATGGAAGGCAAATTACTGGATTACAAGAAGATAAAAGAGGATTTTCCGATCCTGCTCAGCAGCATGAACGGTAAACCTCTGGTATTTCTGGATAGCGCCGCCAGTTCCCAGAAGCCCAGAAGAGTCATCGAGGCCTTTGAGGACTACTACCGCTGCCGAAATGCCAATATTCATAGGGGCGCGTATCGACTGAGCTACGAAGCCACCGACCTCTACGATAGAACCCGGGCCCGTCTGGCAAAATTCCTGGGCGCCAGCGATCCCGAAACAGTCATCTTCACACGAAACACCACCGAGAGCCTGAATCTGGTAGCCTACAGCTGGGCCATGAACAACCTCAATCCAGGCGACGAAATCCTGCTCAGCGAACTGGAACATCATTCCAATCTGGTGCCCTGGATGATGGCAGCGAGAAAGACCGGCGCCATAATCAAACATATCCCGCTTACCGACGATGCGCGTTACGATCTGGACCGGCTTCCAGAAGTGCTGAGCGAAAGAACGCGAATCGTATCCGTCGCTCATATGTCCAATGCAGTGGGTACCATTCACAATCTAAAGGCCATTGGTGCTGCGGCGCGGTCGGTGGGAGCCCTCTTCGTTGTCGATGGAGCTCAGGGAGCATGCCATAAACCGGTGAATGTGGAAGATATGGATTGCGATTTTTACGCAATCAGCGCCCACAAGATGCTGGGCCCCACAGGTGTAGGTGCCCTCTACGGCAAACGGGCCATTCTGGAAGATATGGAACCTTTTCTGGGCGGAGGAGATATGATCCTGACCGTTTCCAGCGATTCCTTTCGTCCCGCTCCCTTACCCATGAAATTTGAGGCAGGCACGCCCAATATCGCAGGAGTTGTGGCCTTTGCCGTGGCTCTGGATTATCTGAGTCAGGTAGGCCTGGAAAACATTCACAATCATGAAGTGGCCCTGGTGAAGTACGGTCTTGAAGAGCTGCAACGGATTCCCGGAATCCGCCTATTCGGAAGCCATGATCTGGAACACCGAGGGGGCGTAATCAGCTTTCTTCTGGACGGCGTCCATCCCCACGATATCGGAAGCATTCTGGACGAAGAAGGCGTGGCGGTGCGAGCCGGTCATCATTGTTGCGAACCATTCATGAAAAAGGAAGGTATTTCCGGCACGGTTCGTGCTAGCTTCTATCTCTATAACGGTCCGGAGGATGTGGATGCCCTGGTTCGCGCATTGCAGAAAGTGCGCAGCATCTTCAAAGCCCCGGTAAAAGAACGAAATTGATTTTTAATGCAAAGCGTCCAGAAAGCGAAGCGCCCATGGCCAGCCCCGGGCATAGACAGGAAACGGAATTGGTCAGACAATAAATGATTGAGGCGATTCGTAATCCGGAAAGCGAAGCTTGAAAGGCAGAATAGTATGTCATTGAGCGAAGATCTCTACAAAGAATTGATAATAGAACACAGTCAGGATCCCTCTCATCGCATGGTGCCTGTAGATCACAACGTGCACGAATCCGGCATCAATCGTAGCTGCGGCGATGAAGTGGAAGTGTATCTTACTGTCCAGGATGGAGTCATCAAGGCCATCGGCGTGGGCGGCCATGGATGCAGCATCTCTACAGCCTCCGGCTCAATGATGGCCGATGCGGTGGATGGTATGACGGTGGAACAGGCTGAAGATTTAATCGAAAAATTCAAGTCCATGATCGTAGAGAAACATAAGGTGGATTTTCCCGACGGGCTGGAAGATCTGGAGGCTTTGCAGGGTGTGCAGCAGTATCCGCTACGAGTAAAGTGCGCCACCCTGGCCTGGAATGCCCTGGAGCAGGCACTAAGGACGTCTTCTTCGCTGTAGCAAAAGCTGGGCGAAAGCGACCCGGTCCCAGCCTGGATGGCAGCTTGCATGGGAAGCCTGCATTTCGCCGAGCGAAAAGGCATGGCGCCAAAGAACCCCGTTTACACTTGCCATTCAAAGTGGCGCCCGGAATTCTGCGTTGCATGACACTGCCCTGGAAGACGGCGGCCTTCTTCTTGCTGACCGGCCTGCTTGTCCATTGCGCCACAACTCCATTGCCGGAAGGAGAATTGTTTCATCCGGTGACCGAAGACGGCTATCCTCTTAGCCTGGAGCATTTCCCGGCCAACCCTGGCGCCACTGCTCGAAAGTATCCCATCATACTGTGTCATGGTTTCATGGCCAGCCGCAATTATTTCAAAATGAATGGTAGCCGCTCGCTGGCAATGGAGCTGCAAGCCCGGGGGTACGACGTCTGGTTACTGGACCTAAGGGGTCGACCGGATGCCGGCTCCCCTTCTGTCTTCTTTGGAGACTATACATATAACTATAACATGGACGATTACATTCGGCAGGACATGGACACAGCCATTAGCTTTGTTCTGGCGCGCACGGGAAAAGATGGCGTAAACTGGGTCGGGCACTCCATGGGTGGCATGATCGCTTACGCGCGCATTGGAAGTTATGGCGAAACCCGTATAAAGAATCTGATTACCCTGGGATCGCCATTTCTTTTCACCACTCCTACCAGGAATTTGAATACCTGGAATAGTCTGGGGATATGCAACTCCATACTGCCGGTATTGCCTATGGGTTCGCTGGCACGCCTGGAACGGCATAGCTGCATCTCCCTTTCTCCGGACAAATATCTGATGGACATGTTCTGGTATCCCGACAACCTTCCGGAAGGTATGCTCGATACCATGAAGGAACACGTAGCCAACAATATAGCCCCTGGTGTGATTGAACAGTTTGCTGGCGCCGTGGAGAAAGGCGACGTGCGAAGTATCGACGGCGAAATCAACTATACGCGAAACCTGGGAAACATCAAGATTCCAGTTCTCCTGGTAGGAGGCCGCAGGGATCATCTGGGATCGCCTTACATGCTCCGCGAAATATACGAAAGATTGGGTAGCCAGGATCGCACACTGTTCATAGCCTCCCGGGCCAACGGCCAGCAAGAAGACTACGGACATACTGATCTCTTTGTAGGCATCCATGCCTTCGAAGACATTCTTCCTGTAGTTCTGGAGTGGCTCGATGAACGGAATTGATGCAAAGAACTTTCCTCTGTTTCTAGCTTTTGGATTCACCTGCATGTTCGGAATCCAGGGACTTGCGCCCCTGCAGGCGAATCCTGTATCTGCTCCGGAATTCCTTTCGCCGGATAGCAGGGTGGAAACCGTCCGGATTGGCGAAACAGATGAGTTGCAGCTTTATCGACTGGGCCCTCTACAAACGGAACGGCCCGCTGTAACTCTGCTGGATCCCATGCTTTTTGATCCCGGCATCTTATTGCGGCAGAATGGTCTGGTTGAAGAATTGCTGGACGAAGACTATAACGTCTACCTCATGATGTGGAAGTCTCCGGACAGGGAACTTGAGCCCGGCGCAGTTGCCCTGGAACTGGAAAAAGCCGTTTCCCTTGCCAGAACCGATTGCGAATGTAAGGAATTCATCGCCGGCGGCCTCTCCCTGGGCGGACAACGATGGTTGCCATATCTGGGACGATTGGGACACGACGGAAAAGCGAACGAAGACAGCCGTGCCAATCAATTGCATTCCATTTTCTTTATTGGCACGGGTCTGGATTATTCCTATCCCCAGTCTTTGTATCGCCGAGAAGGATTACCCATAAACGCAGATCTGAGCCAGAACTGCGCAAACCTTTCCGGCATCTGCCTGGACTTTATCCCCACCATTCATTTCAAGCGCGGACTCAGATTGCGCAGGATTCCGCCCCCGCTGGTGCCGCCAGACCTGGCCGCCTTGCGGATGTTTCCCGAAATTCTTGAGATTCCGGTTCCAGTGGCCTTTGTATTTGGTAAGGTGGACGGCTTCAGTCCTGAAGAATCCATTTATCCGGTTTATAGGGCCTGGGCCCAGAAAACTGTGCTCTGGCAGATTCGCCAGAAGTATGCTCCGTACTCCACCGACAATCCGGTATTCTGGCTGGAAGGAAGCGGGGCCAACCGGATCCATGACTACGACCAGTTTGATCTTTTCTTGCATCCCGATGCGGACGATGAATTATATGGTGAACTGGTAGATTGGATAGAGGATGCGCAGCGAGAACCATAGAATACGAGAAAGTCTATCTTCCACCGATCTGGACAATGAATTCCAGCAAATCAGTGTTTCATCGGGCCTGGAAGAGAAAGATGCTGGCTCCACCCTCTCCTGGATTCGTGCAGTCCGCGACGAATGCTCCGCTGCCCTGCGAAAAGCGGAAGATTCCAGCGATCTAATCAGCCGAATGATTGAATTCGAACTCCGTTCAGCGTTGTTCGAATTGCTTGCGCGTCGGGAGCCCGAGAGATCTCTCCGTCAGAAAGTACAGGGAGAGCTACTTTCCCATCTGGAAAGCCATCTTGTTAGTACTATACTTGAAGATCCTTCGGATTCAGCGTTACTATCTCAGCTTCAAGAATCTATGGTTCATCTACTGCCCGCACTGCACCGGGCTTCCGAAATTCCTGGTTCGGAGATCTCAGTGGAGCCGGATGGTCCTCTGCTTGTTGTGGAATCGGAATACCGAAACGTTAATCCGCAACAGGAAAGAGGCGAAGAAGCAATCGATCCAGCCAGCGCCGATACGAAGGGCGAGCACGCCAGCGATCCAACGAGCGCCGACGACTCTGGCCATGCAGGCAATTCTGTCGGCGGTGGCTCAATTGATGAGCAAGCGATTCAATTGGAAATGGATGCCCTTAAAGAGGAAAACCAGCAGCTAAGGAAAAAATTGAACGATTTTCTGGAAGAATGGGGTGAGGGCATACGAATCGATGGAAACACAGTAAGTATCCTGACACGCCGAAAGATCATTGTGAAGAAAAACTCCCAGGATCAAAGATAACAATAGCGTGAACCCGGTTCTTCCTAAAACAGATATCCCGCCCCTGCTGCCCAATCCCACGGAACCGCAGCGAAACCTGTACGTCTTCTTTTCGAGCATGTTTGTTACTCTGCTTGTGCTCACAAATATGATCGGAACCAAGCTCTTTATCCTCTTTCCGGGCATCGAAGAACTATCGGTGGTTCTAACTTCAGGAATCATAACCTACCCGTTCACATTCTGGCTGACCGACATCGTTTCCGAAACCTATGGGAAGCGAAAGGCAGATCTGATGGTAATCTATGGATTTGTGGGAAGCATGCTTATGCTTCTGGTACTGCAAATCGTGCAATATTTGCCTCCTGCCGAGTCCTGGAAAATACCGGCGGAGTATGCTCCACAATTCGCAAAAGAGCTTCAGATCATCGGAAAGGATGGAAGCATCAAAGGCGCCACATCTACAGCGGCCCAGACCGCCTTTACCTTTACTTTCGATGCCCCGGGCCTTTTGCTATTTGCTTCCATGCTGGCCTATATGGTAGCTCAGCTTTCTGACAATTACCTGTTTCATTTCTGGAGAAGGCTTACGCGAGGGAAGCATCTGTGGCTGCGCAACAACGGCTCCACCGCCATTTCGCAGCTTCTGGACACGATTATCGTAAACAGTATCTTCCTTACGTTCTACTGGAAGATGCCTTTCTTTGTGCCCGATGAAGAAAATCCAGTCACAGTTGTTCAGGTCATTGTTAGCACCTATCTGGTCAAGCTTGCCATGGCGCTGGCAGATACGCCCTTGATCTACGCAGGCATCGCCTTTATCAAAAAGGCATTCGGGATATCGCCTACGGGCAGCGCCGAGCCTTGAGGGCAGGCGAATGCGCCATCCGAACCGTCGCCTGTAGCGACCGGTAGGCAAGTCTATATGTAAAAAGCGAAAGGGCCCATTCTCAGGTCTGTTTTCTGGCGCCGGCGCCGTAAAGACTATGCCTGCGAATGTAATCCAGTATTTCCGAAGAAAGGCAGTCCTTGAGATGCGAGTAATCGGATTCGTCGGATCCCATCCGGGCAACGGAAGCGTCCCTGTCCTTCTGGTCTTTTGCAGATTCTTCTGGATCCGGCCCTTCTTTCTGTTCTGTAGCTGGTTGATCACCGAGTGCGGCCCTCAATTCGGTGCTGGAGCATCCAGGAGGAAGAAAATCCAGAATTTCAATCGATCTTGCTTCGGCAGAATCCATCAGGGATTTGCGGTCTGCGCTAACCCTATCCAGCGAAATTCCATGCCTTAGAAAAATCAGAAGCGGAGTCCGAGCCATCAACTCCTGGCTATCTTTCCAGCTATGAAAACCGGAAAGATTATCCGCGCCAATCACCAGAATAGGATCCATACCCAGCGAGCGAAGGTGCCTGACGGTTTCGCAGGTATAGCTGCGGCCTTCGCTTTCCAATTCGAAGGTATCGATAAAAACAGAAATTGGTCTTTTGGGATTCACTGCTGACAGAGCTTCGCCAACCATTTCTTCCAGCATGGCCAATCTATGATTTGCCGGCGCATGTCCTTCTTTGAATGGAGAAATGCCAGCGGGCATGATTCTTACATGCTGGATATTTCGCGCATCGGCCAGCTCCAACAGCTTCTGTAGCACAGCCTGATGGCCGCGATGGGGTGGATCAAAGGCGCCGCCAAAAAGGTAACACTGCAAGGATTCAGATTCCGGGGATCAGGATCGCACCTGACCTTCCCCTTCCAGGATGTAGGTTGTGGTGGTCAGATCCCGAACACCCATAGGTCCTCGAACATGCATTCGTCCAGTGGAGATGCCGACTTCGGCGCCCATACCCATCTGTCCTCCGTCGTGAAACCGGGTGGAGCAGTTCACAAGGATGGCAGCCGTATCCACGCTTTCCCGGAACCGGGCAATGGAGGCCTGGCTGTCCGAAACAATAGCTTCCGAATGGCCGCTCCCGTAGGAATCGATGAAATCCAGGGCTTCATCCAGGTTGCTGACTATCTTTACGCTAAGCCTCTGATCCAGATACTCTGTGGAATACTCTGTTTGCGGATCCTCTATGGGTGCTGCCGCCGGATAGAATTCACGGGTCTGGGAGCAACCCAGCAGAATGGCTCCCGCTTCCTGCAGGCGTTCCAGCAATGCGGCAATGTGAGGAAAGGCGTTATGGATGACAAGATTTTCGATGGCGTTGCAAACCGAAGGCCTCTGCAGCTTTGCGTTGATGGCAATGGAAGCGGCTCGGTCCAGATCAGCGCTATCATCTATGAACAGATTGCAGACTCCCTTATCGTGTTTAACCACAGGAATGGAAGTGTTTTCGCTAACGGCTCGTATTAGGCCTGCGCCGCCTCTGGGTACCACAAGATCGATGGTTTCATTTTGCTTGAGCAACTCGAACATGAAGTTCCGGTCCGTATCGGAGACAAACTGAACACAGCCTCGGGAAAGACCGTTTCGCTCCACCGCGCTTACCAGAATTGTATGAAGGGCCAGGTTGGAATGAAGGGCCTCTTTTCCGCCTCGGAGAATGGCTGCATTTCCGCTCTTGAGGCACAGTGCTCCCACGTCTATCGTAACGTTGGGCCGGGATTCGTAGACAGTAAATACAACTCCCAGGGGAACACGCTTCTGAATCATGCGCACACCGTTCGTGAGCGTACGGCCAAGAATAACCTCGCCCACAGGATCGGGAAAAGCCGCAATCTCCCGCAAAGAGTCCGCCATCGATTGAATGCGAGATGTAGTGAGCGTAAGCCTTTCCTTGAGCGCATCGCTTATGCCCATGGCATCGGCCTGCTTTAGATCCTTTTCATTTGCCTCCAGAAGCTGGCTCTGGACACGAGGGACCTCCAGTTCGCTGGCTGCATCCAACAGGATCTTATTGCGTAACGCAGTTGGCGATTTGCGAATTTCCCTGAAAGCATCTCTGGCTCGCCGACCAAAATCGACGGCCTGCGCTTCCAATGAACCGGGCGCTCGCTCTTGTTCCACTACAGTACTCACGCTTACGAGAAAGCAACCTGCCGGGCACTCGTCAATACTTTCTCCCGGCCAGACGCGCCAGGGGATGCTCCTGGCTACAAGGTCCGATGTACCAAGTATTGATGGCCCGCCTTCGACCGGAACTCGGATCGAAGATGCCAGTCAGGCGCAATTCTAAGCAATGTTCCTGACTCGGAAACCGCCATGTGCTGGCCCCAAAATCGCTTTACCTGGCTGCGCCGGTCCAGGAAAATCCTCTTATGGTTCTGGAGAAACGAAGCGTGGCCTCAGTAATCCTACTGAGCATCATTACTTGTGGATTCTATCTGCTATTCTGGTATGCCAGGGTCTACCAGGAGCTGCGATTCTTCACCGGGCGGACGCCCACCGACAATGACTATGGCCTGGATTTGCTGCTAGTAATCATTACCTGCGGTATATGGGGCATTTACGTGGACTATAAGATATCTCTGGCTATCTATGCCTATCAGAAGGATCACGGCCTCTTCGCCTCCGATACAAGTATGGTTGCTGTAGTTCTGGATGTTGTAGGATATCTAAGCGGATACTTCACCGGCATCGTATCCAGCGCCATTCACCAGGATCTGCTCAATGGAATGGTGGATCATGCCCTGGGAAAGAACGCTACTAACCCGCCAGCGCCGGAAACGAAGCCTTCAGACCCGAAACCACCATCTCCATGGCAATAGCGCCTATGAAGAGCGCATTGGTGCGCATGAGGATGGCAAAGTACTTGCCCAGTCTGGTTTCCCGTCGGCCGGTGACTCTTTCGAAGATAAGGCAGATGGAGATTACAAATAGAAAATTTACAACCAGCACTCCGGTGACAATGGCTGAAGAGATATAAACCGGATACTGCTGACCCACCAGAATGGCCACCCAGATTGTACCCGGGCCCACCATGTAAGGCAAGGAGATCTGCGGCGCAAGCTCGGAAATCTCGCCGCGAAACAATAGATTGGAGCCGGGACCTTCGGCGATATATCGGTAGGCGATGAAGAGCATGATAATGCCTCCGAATACCTGAAGCGAAGCCAGCTGGACCTGAAAAACATGATGCAAAAGGGCTTCGCCAAACACTACGAAGAGCAAGAATACCGCCAGGCTCAGTAGCGTAGCCCGCAGATGCACTCTGGTAAAATCCTTGAAGGAGAGTTCATTCATCAAATCCGCCAGATACAGTACCTGGGCGAAAGGATTGATAATGACCAGCATGAGCAGGAATTGGTCCATTGAACCCTATTCGCGGCGGATGCAGTCAGGGCAAGCGAATCTGTACTTGATTTCCGCCATTATCTTTGGCCTGATACATGGCCTCATCCGCTGCATCGTTGAGTTGCTGGGCGGTGTCGAAATCCGGATAAAAAGTCAGGCCACAGCTGAAGGTGCAGCGGAATTGATACTCATGGTAGCTGTGCACCACGTGCGAAAAGTCCAGTCGAATTTCGTCCAGCCGCGCTTTCATCTGCTCCCGATCCAGTCCTGTAAGTAAGATAGCAAATTCCTCTCCTCCGTATCGCCCTACCACGTCGGCTCGGCGCACCCTTTGCTTCAGCAATCGAGCAAGATTCTGAATCACCCGATCCCCTGCCGAATGCCCATAGGTGTCGTTCACATATTTGAATTTATCGATGTCCACCATGGCAAAGCCCATTAGCTGACCCTGTCTTTCGCTACGGCTCACTTCGGTCTCCAGCTTCTTTCGGGTTGTGGTATGATTTAAGAGTCCCGTGAGGCTGTCCCGCACTGTCTGCGACATTACGGTCCTGTAACGCTCAACCCGTAACGAAATGGAAGAATAGAGCTCCTCCGGTTGCACAGCCGAGGATAGGATTTCATCCCCTCCTCTCTTAAGAGCCGCTCCCTTTTTCACGGGATCGGTTTCTGTGGACTGGAACAGGATGGGTAGACCGCCAAAACCGTCCTGCTGTCGGATCACTGCAGAGAGTTCCATGCCCAGACACTCGGGGTAGTAAAGATCCAGAAGCACCAGCTCCGGATCAAAATCCACCAGGACATCAAAGATATGATCCGGATGGTCCAGCCTGTGGATGAGCACGTCCGGAGAAATGTCCAGCGCCTGGACGGCCTGATTGCGGGTGGCCGGGCCGTTTACCACCAGGACTCGGTATGGATCCGGCATCAGGGAGTCGGTGAGCTTATCCAGAACGCCTACAATGGAAAACAGGTCCACGGGCTTCTGAAAATAGAAATCACCACCGAATCGTACCGCCTCGAGGCGGGAAAGGAAACCGTCTTCATTGGAAACAATCAGCACCGGAACGGCCTTGTCTCGAAATAGCTTCAGCTCGGCCAGGGTCATGGGATTTTCATCGTGTTCTTCGGAAAGATCCGCCACAATCGCCAGGGGCACCTTGGCCTGCATGGCTACCCGGACGGCTTCCAGATCAGGAAAGGAGAGCACCTCGAAACCATAGTTGGCCAGCTGATCGGAGAGCTCGTTGCGGAGCTTATGATCTCTGGAAATCAAAAAAACCAGACGATTGGTAGAAACGTCCAATTCAACTGGACTGTCTTCAGGCTGTAATGAATCTGATCTTCTGTCCGGCACCGTCATGAGAATCCTTTTCTACATTCTATGTACTCTGGTCTACACGGCAATTGTTTCTCCCCTGGCCGCGCGGGAAGACTGGGATGACCTCCAGCCGGAGCCAGAAAGATACTACGGCTCCGAAAAAGAGAAAAAAATTCCAGTAGATGCCATTTTCTGGGTGCTGGAGAAGTGGGAAGGACACTATTCCAATCAACTTTTCTGGCTCTACAAGCACAAAGATTATCCCCGATTCCGGTCCACGCGCTTTTTTCCCTTCTACTATAACCTGGAAAGCAAGATCGATGAGCGGGAGAGCTTTTTCATAATGCCCGTGCCCGGATTATTCTACCACCGGCGCTACGACCGGGATGAAACCCGAATCAACTCGACTTTCTGGTTTTCCAGACAGTATCATCAGACCAATCGACGCTGGGATCTCTACGCCTTTCTGTTCTACGATTCTGAAGAAGGGCCCTCCAACAATCGGGACTACGATCATGCGCTGATTCCCATCTATTTTGGAGGCTCCAATCCTTCCCGGGGATACAGCTACAGCGGACTCTTTCCTCTGTATTTCTATGAATCGGAGAACTCCACAAACAGACAGAGCCGCCAGCTAGTATTACCGCTCTTCAT
>JAGRNE010000220.1 GCA_020440915.1 Leptospiraceae bacterium
CATCGGTCTCAAAGAAGCGCCAGTAAATCTCCGCCTTACCCCGATCGGGAGGACCGTCGGTTCCGTAGAGGATGCGATCCTGGTATTTCATAAAGAAATCCTGAACCGCCCGGGGATGCCTTCCAAGTTCATCGATGCGCTGGGCTGTATCGATCATCACATTCGGATTCTCTTCCAGGAGCTTGCGGGCCGACCCGAGATCGTGGGCCAGTTCCGCGAAATGCAGAGCGACAAACTGAACATCCCTTCTTCGGGCAAACAATCGATCTCGCTCCGCCAGCAATTCCCTAAAATCCGGAAACCCATCGCCATAGAAGGACCATTCCGGTCGGCGTGCCAGTTCTTCAAATCGCTCATTCTTTTCATCGATAGGATCAAAGAAGGCCGGGGGATCCGCTGTGTGAATGGCTACAATGAGATGATACTTTGCGCATACGTCCCAGATCGGATCGAGCCGACTATCATCCAGGGGAATGATTTCGCCTTTGTACTTGCGAAAGATTCCCAGATCTTTCCAGAGCTTCAGGCCTTTCACGCCGCGATCCCGGGCCAGAGCTTCCAGGTCGTCTGCCATCTTCTGAAAGGGGTCTCCCTCTTCTTTCAGCCTGTCATAGTTAAGTCCTGGAAAGATAATCAGTCTTTCCGACGGATACCTGGCGCGTAGAGCGTCATACTTCTCCACGGTTGTCGTTCGCAATGCCAGATCTATGAAAAGTCCGGTGCGAAGGGCCGTCATTTCCTTGAAGAGATCGTCTTTGTAAGATGGAAAGATATGGCCGTGAAATTCCACCAGAGGAAAGCCCGGTTTTTCCGGTTTCTGCGGATCCTCGGGAATCAACTGCGACCGCGGATGGAATTCCTGCAGGGCTATAATTTCCTCGGTATCCCGGGGCATGGCTCCGGAATGCCAGCCCAGGGCATGAGCTATCTGAATTCGAGTAAACACTCGCACCGGATGGAAGGACCAGGCGAGCAGAAGAACCCATGAGAAAACGAAAAGGCCTATCAGGATCTTTTTCAGGGTTGGATGGTTCTTAAAAAACATATCAGCTCCGCCCTCCGGCGATATCCGGGCCCGAAGCTCCGTTCAGGCGAGTATCCGTACAGAGCATTAAGATTAATCGGTAGAAATGCAAGTCCCTAACCCTCCTGTACCGCCTGGTTCACTTCCGGCTCCGCTTCCAGAATGGCCTGCTTAAAGGCAGCAAACTGATCCGGACGAATGGTTACCCCTTTGGCTGTGGGACGATACTCCCCGCTTTCCTTGTCCTGATACCAGATCCGAATATTGAAGAGCTTTCTTCCTTTAAACTCCGATAACTCCAGACGTAAGATCTCTCCGGATCCTCTTTCCAGATCCCTTTGAAACGACATAATCCCTTAAACCTCCCTCGGAATGAACTGATTTGATCCTAAAAACCGTCCATTTTCGTGAAAAATGATCACAGACTCTACTACTGTCTTGCTTTCGCTTGACCGACGGGGCAATCGAAAAAATCTCGCCTATGGCTCGTAGATGTCAGGTTTCTGGAAAGCAGACTGGTTCTGGAAATAACGTATCCCACTCCCACAGAAAGTCCAGACGCAAGTTCAAGGTCAATCTGGTAACGAAGAAGGTTTACATCGCCGATGAGAATCGCTATGTAACTCTCCGAATCTCTGCCAGAATGCTGAAAACCCTGAACCGAATTGGCGTAAAATCTCTGATGAAGAAGTACGGACAGGATATCAAGGTTCTTGCTCGCTGAGTCCGGAAGAACAGAAGAAATTCATTCGTACCGCTTATCGCCGGCTCAATAAACTCTTTGGGCCGGTATCCTGCCCCCTACATTACAACAAACCTCATGAACTGTGCATTGCGGTGATTCTAAGCGCCCAGTGCACCGATGAAATGGTCAATCGAACGACTCCGGCCCTGTTTGCTGCATTTCCGGAGCTGGAAGACTACGCATCCAGTCCCTTGAGCCGCATCGAGGAACTCATCCATTCCACGGGTTTCTATAGAAATAAGGCACGGAACATCCAGGGGTTTGCCAGGAAAGTGCTGCAGGAGCATGACGGGCAGATTCCCGAAACGCTGGAGGAGCTTACGGCGCTTCCCGGTGTAGGCCGCAAGACAGCCAACGTAGTTCTTCAGGAACTCTATGATATTCCCTCCGGTGTGGTTGTGGATACACATGTGGCTCGGATCTCCAACCTGTTCGAGCTTACCAGAAGCAAGAACCCTGTAATTATTGAGAGGGATTTGATGACAGTGCTGCCCCAAAAGTACTGGATCGACTGGTCGCTTTACATGATCTTTCTTGGCAGATCCAGTTGCACGGCACGAAAGCGACATTGCGAAGCCTGTGTTCTGGGGGATATTTGTCCGTCGAGTAGCGTCCGTGCCCGGAAAAGCGAGCAAAAGTAAGAAGAGTCCAGCAAAGGCTGCGCCCATCCATCCGCTGGATGAACCCCTGGATTTCAAGGGTGTGGGCCCTGCACGATTGAAGGCTCTGGAAAAGGCAGGGCTGCAATGCGTTCGCGATCTCCTATATTTTCTTCCCCGCCGGTACGTGGACCGCACCATCCTCAAGGATACAATGCTAAGCGAAGGGGAAGCCACCATTGTTGTTCGCGTTCAGAACTTCTTTGTGACCCATGGGCGCAAATCGCGATTCATGGTGCAGACAAGAACGGAGAATGGGCAGCCAGTGAACCTGGTATTCTTTCGCGGAATACCTTACTTCCGCCATGCTTTTAAGAAGGATCAACTCTACGTAGTCAGCGGCAAACTGGAATCCTATGGCGGCATGCAGATAGTACATCCGGATTTTGAAATCCTGGATGAGGACGACAGCCTGCTCCACGTGGGCCGAATTGTGCCCATCTATCCAGGATCCGACTCCCTCAAGAAAGCCGGCATGGATAGCCGCGGATTCCGGCGAATGATCCGCCAGGCTCTGGACCGACTTGACCCTTTTCGCACGACAGCAGCTCATTTCGAGGATCTGAGCATTGGTCAGGAGCAGCGGGAGCAAGGAGCGGATGCCGATGCAGGGATACACGGTGAACCGGACATCGCGGTGGACTCCGCCCCGGTACAGTCCGGCCGAGCAGACAAGGAAAGCCAGCAGGACGCCGATTCTGTGCCGCAAAGCGATCTGGAGACCATTCCCACCGCTTTGCGAAAGGCCGAGAATCTACTGGCTCGCCTGGACGCTCTGGAGCAGATCCACTTTCCTGCGGACCAGGCGAGTCTGGATCGGGCCATTCAGTACATTAAATTCGAAGAGCTCTATTTGTTCGGTGTACTGATGGCCCGAAAGCGCGCACTCCGCGAATCTTATCCCAGACAGCTCTGGCCTTTACCTTTCGGAAAGAGTCAACTTGTGGATCGATTGCTGGCGCACCTTCCCTTTAAGCCCACCGCCGGTCAGATCAGCGCCCTCGATCGTATTGTTCGCAAATGTCAGGGAAACGCATCCCGTGCATACCTGCTTCAGGGAGACGTTGGCTCCGGTAAGACCATCATTGCTTTTGCTGCAGCGCTTCATTATATCGAAAACGGTATCCAGGTGGCCTTTATGGCGCCCACGGAAATCCTGGCGCGACAACATTACGCTACGCTTAGCTCTTACATCAATTCGGCCAGCATGATCACAGAGCTTCGCCTGGAACTACTTACAGGAGCGGATCCCAGGAAAAGTAGAGATGCGATTCTCGAGCGAGTGGCTGCAGGCGAAGTAGATTTGCTCATCGGCACGCATAGCCTTATCGAAGATCGAGTCCAGTTTGAAAACCTGGGATTGGTGATCATCGACGAACAGCACCGCTTTGGCGTCGAGCAACGGGAAAAGCTTAGAGTGAAAGGGAAGAATCCGGATCTGGTAGCCATGACCGCCACGCCCATTCCCCGGTCCCTCTGTCTGACGGCCTTTGCAGATCTGGAACTGGTGCTTCTCAAAGAAAAGCCGGCGGAACGACAACCCGTGCAAACCATGTGGCTTACAGAAGATCGCCGACAGGGGCTCAACAAGAGTATCCGTAATCATCTACAGCAAGGGGAACAGGGATTCATTGTGTACCCCATGATCCAGGAATCGGAAAAACTGGACATTAAAGCTGCCACGGAAGGATTCGAAGAGATCAAAGCTACCTTTCCGGATTTTCGCAGCGCATTGCTTCACGGCCGCCTGAGCCCGGATGAAAAGCAATCCATAATGAAGGAATTTCGCGCCGGCCGAATCCATTTACTTGTAACAACAACCGTTATCGAAGTTGGCGTCGATGTGCCCAATGCTACCATGATGATTGTGGAACATGCCGAACGCTTTGGCATTTCGCAGCTTCATCAGCTTCGAGGCCGCGTAGGCCGGGGCAAGAGCAAAGCCTTCTGTGTCCTGATGAGCGATAGCCAGACCGAAGAGAGTCGGACGAGGCTGCAAGCCCTTGTGGATTCCGGCGATGGATTCTATCTTTCCGAAGTGGATCTCAAACTCAGGGGCCCCGGCGAGTTGCTGGGACTGAAGCAACACGGACTACCGGACTTCCGGCTCTCGGATCTTGTGGAAGATCAACCTCTGGTGCAACGAACCTATGAAATGGCCATCCGCTATCCAGAATTGCCCGGCGAAGGCATACGGCAAATACGCCGGCAATTCGAAGAAGGAATCATGGTCTTTCCGGGCTAAGGAATGCAGGGCCTCTGTTGATCGACGAAGGCTTGCCTCCCTGACCGTACTTCATAGAGTATGGTTCAGCGCTAATGGACGGCCAAATGCGAAGCCCGGCGTCCCAATGTAGCGAAGGTTCGCAGGAATCATGAGCAAAAAGGCCTTCAGGAGATACATATATGGAACACCTGGTCACATATCTTTCTATCGCAGCAGGCGGCGCTCTCGGAGCCATCCTGCGATTCTTGATCGCGCAGGGCTCCATGAAGCTTCTGCCAGGGCAGACGTTTCCCTATGGAACCCTGGCCGCCAATCTGCTGGGCTCACTCCTTCTGGGTTTCCTGTTTGTTCTGGGAAAAGCGCAATGGCTTTCCGGAGCTCACAGGCTCTTCTGGACCACGGGGATGATGGGCGCCCTTACTACTTTTTCGACCTTTGCGGTGGAAGGAATCTTGCTAATGCAGGGCGGGCACTGGAAGCTGGCCGTGTTTTACTGGATCATTAGCGTTTCCTGTGGAGTCCTCCTTGCCTTTCTTGGGTACCAACTGGGCTCCAGGATTACCGGAACCCATTAACTCTCGGAGAGATTTTTATGCCTTATAATACCTACGCCATGACAGCGGCGGCGGAGCCGTCGCGACCGGAAACGGGACACACTCTGATCGTCGGCCTGCCCGCTCCTGCCAGCGCGAAGGGCAAGTCCGGCGAAACCCTGGAACTGCCTGCCCCTTTGAAAGCCATGCTCGGCGCAACGGCCAAAGAACTGGAGGAGGCCCTCCAGCGACAGGGATACTCCGCCGGCTACAAGAAATCCCTGGCCTTTCATAATTGGCCCTTTCCAGGAGCGTCGCTGGTCTTCGCCGGACTGGGAAAAGAAACAACTCTCAATTCCCTGCGCCTCATGCATTCGGTGGAGGCTGCACTGGCGCATCGGCCCGAAAAGTCGAAGGATGTGACTGTGGATCTTTCGCGATGCACCCTTTCCGCCGAAAGCCGAGTCATCGCTGTTAGCGCAGCCATCAGCAATCATCTCTATCGCTCCAGGGAGCATGCCAGAGAGTTACCGGCCCTGGAATCCGTAAACCTCACCGGTTTGGAAGTTCCTGCTTCCGAGCCTTCCCTTCTGGCAGTAGCTCATGCTATGAATCAGGCGGCCGCGCGAGCGAAAGACCTGGTGAATATGCCCCCCAACATCAAGCGAACTGCTACCCTGGCAGACGAAGCTCGGGCTCTGGAAAAGAAAGGATTGAAAGCGGAGATCATCGATGATCCTTCCTGGATTGAAAAAAACATGCCCTGTTTCTTTACCGTCGCTCGAGCTTCCGTT
>JAGRNE010000221.1 GCA_020440915.1 Leptospiraceae bacterium
AAGATCTTCAGTCCGAGCTTGCCGTTCCCATGATGGCTCGAGGAGAGCTGATTGGAGTGCTGTCCGTTGATGCCCGTCGATCCGGCGCATTTACGGCGGAGGATGCAGATTTTCTGGGCATCATGGGAAACCTGGCTTCCCAGATCTTTGTTCGACTGGAAGACAACCGGCTGCTTAAGATACGGGATCGTTTTCATCAGGTGATGATGGAGATCTCCAGAGTTGTATCTCATTCGTTGAAGCTCCAGGAAGTCTTTCGTGAAATCATGCAAATTACCGAGAAGGCCTTTCGCCTTCATCGCAGTACTCTGTTCCTTTACAGTTCCGAACATGACAGTCTGACCATCGCTGCAGCCAGCGGCATAGACGATCGAGAAGCGGCATCCATTCGATACGCTCCCGGCGAAGGCATTACCGGAGGAGTATTTCAGAGCAAAAAAGCGATCTTCATCCCCAGCGTAAAGAATGAGCCCGGTTTTTTGAATCGGATGAAAACAGTGCCGGAAAGCGGCGATATGGGTTATTTCTGCTGCCCTATTTTCTCCGGCTCCGAAGTGGTAGGAGTGTTTTCAACCTTTACCCATCCTCAGACCGGCGTTGATCCAGATTCCGTTCTTGAATTTCTGGAAATACTGGGCTCCATTATTTCCCAGGCAATTACCATTCAACGTCTGGTGCAGGAAGAGACGCGCGTTATAGCCACGGAGAACCTCAAGCTCAAGCAGGAGCTTTCCAGCAGGTATCAATTCGGTAGCCTCATCGGAAGATCTACTGCGATGTTGCGACTATTCGAGAAAGTTCGGATTATCGCCGATTCCAGAGCATCGGTTTTGCTCACCGGAGAATCAGGAACGGGAAAGGAGCTAATTGCCAGCGCTATACATTACAACAGTCCGCGAAGGGATCGGCCCTTCATAAAGATCAATTGTGCTGCCATACCAGAGAATCTTCTGGAAAGCGAACTTTTTGGGCACCGCAAAGGAGCATTTACCGGCGCCGTGGGCGACAAAAAAGGAAAATTCGAAATCGCCGACGGCGGAACGATCTTTCTGGACGAGATTGGTGAAATGGATCTCAATTTGCAGTCCAAACTGCTGCGAGTCCTACAGGAAAGGGAAATCGAACCTGTGGGGGGAAAAACCAGGCAGGTGGACATTCGAGTTATTGCTGCCACCAATGCGGATCTGGAGGATCGGATCGTTCAGAAGCAATTTCGCGCGGACCTGTATTACCGCTTGAATGTAATTAACCTTCGCATACCGGCTCTGCGAGATCGGAAAGAGGACATTGTTCTGCTTGTGCATCATTTCATGGAGAAATACAGCAAGGAGAACAATAAGAAGATTACCGGCATTTCCCACGATGCAATGCGCATGCTGGAAGGCTATGAATGGCCAGGAAACGTTCGAGAGCTTGAAAACGTCATTGAACGCGCCGCCGTAATGGCACAGCGGGATATTCTGGACACCGAGGACTTCACAGACGTTACCCTGCCGTTCTCTACAGAAGCGCAAGCCTCAACTTCCGGCGTTGAAACTCTGGAGTCACGGGAAGAACAGGAAGGCGGCGGTGTTGCGCCTTCCGAAGATCGTGGAGCTCTGGCAGCCGTGGTTTCCGAGGACGAACTGGACGATATGGAAGGCCGGGTTTACGAAACGGTTATCTCGGAAGTTGAACGACGATTGATCATAATGGCTCTAAAGAAATTTCGTTACACAAAAACCAGGGCCGCTCGCTTTCTGGGCATCAACCGAAACACTCTGGATAAGAAGATCAAGGAATTGGAGATCGATTACTGAGCGAAATCGACTCATGCCTGGACGTCCTGACCGGGCATTGGTCCAAATGATGCGCCCGGCCCACAGTCCCGGCAAGCGTCCCCGGATACATCCCATACTTACTGCCGGTTCAATCGGATGCAACCCATCGCGAAGTGACCAGGCGATATCCGTACACCGAATTCGTATCGTGAACGTTTCGAATCATTAAAGCAAATGCGTGGACGTATCGCTCGGGCAAGGAGCCTCTGGGCAGCGTACGATCGTAGAAATTCTTCACAAAGAAAGCGTGAGCCGTTCCCGGAGGTCTTGCCAGAGTTAGCACTCCCGGGGCATCGGTTCCTTTTGCCAGCGCCGTAAAGAACTCACGGAGGGATCGCTGATTCAGGTCCACAAGATAGGCATCGGAAAAGAAGAATGGCAAATTTCTGTTCGAATAGAGGGGATCATGGGGGCCGCCCGAAAAATGATGCAGAATAAGCGGCGAGCCCAGAGTTGTATTGTCCAGAGCGCTCAATTCCATGTCTCTCATTCGGGCGTATAGATCGGGTTCCATGCCAGGATAGGCTCCGGGTCGCCCGGATTGGAGCACGCGAAAATCACCTTCAAATTTTATTCTACCTTCGTAGGGCGAAGAAGAGGCTATGGCTGCAGGATCCAGTACCTGATAGAGCTGGTCTCCTGTTCGAGGAATGATGGGGGCCAGAGCGTGTTGCGCAGGAAACCAGAAGTAATGCGGCGAGCCAGTGCTTCCGGGCAGAATGGAACGGTAGAAATCGGAGAGGGAAGTGGCGGTTTCCGGGTTTGGCCGACTTTGCTGAATGCTGCGGCGAAACTCTTCCAGATTGGCGCGCATCTCACGTGCATTGACTCCCAGGTTACGCTGTTCCAGCCCGCCGGAAGACAGGACAATGGAGTAGAAAGTTTCGCCTGCATCTACCAGCACGGTCATGGTCTGGCCCCTGGGTATGGTGCGAATAATTTCGCCGGCCAGATCCTCCATGGGAGGAAGGTTGCCTGTGGCGCCGAGGATTCTATCTCTATAGAATTCCAGGTTGGCCAGAGTCTTCCAGTTGTTGTCCTGAATGGCCCTTCGTTTTAGCAGGTCCAGGGCAACGCTTCGTTCTCTTTGCAGGTCGGGCAGATCTTTGCCCTTTTCCAGTTCTCGAACGATCTTATCGTAATCGCGGCGATCCGGTTTTCTGGGAAGACCAATAATCATATCTGCCATTTGCCGCACGGGCTTCACATTCATGAACTCTCCGAGCAACGGATCGGATATAGGCTTGTCATAGAGTCTGTACCATAGAGCCAGCCTGCCTCTTCGCACTTCATCGGATTCCAGAGAAGCATCCCTGTAATTCAAGTGAAGTGCGTAGAAGCGGTAGCCTGTATCCGGATCCATTTTGTTCAGGTAATACTCGGAAGCGACCAGCGCAAACCAGGAAGCCCGGGCCCGCGAAAAGCCAGCTTCTGCCTGGATAAGTTCGTCGAGCATGGCGGCGATCTGAAGACCTGGATCTACATCCACAGATTGGATGAGCAAATGAAACATGAGAGCTCTGTCCACGCTGGACAGATACAGGCAGCTGGATTCTGTGCTGCCGGTCAGTCCTACCAGATCGGTGATTTCTCTTCCATCTGGAAGAACTCGCTGAATCGCAGTAAATGCATTGGCGGCGGACAGATCCTGTTCCTTTACTGGTATGCAGCGTAGCTGCTCGAAGGAAATGGGATTTCCCAGACGACTATTCTTCCATTGATACAATAACTGTCTTCTGTGCTGTCCTACTTCTTCCGGGGCCGTGGAAGGAAGGTTTCGCACAATATCGTCAAAGAACTTCCATCGACCGGATAATGATTCGGCAAGCAGGAAAGATGTATCGCTTTCTACCGATGGGGGAATCTGAAAGTTACCCTTCTGCAGCAGGGCGCCTTGAATCATTGCTTCTCCGTACAGCTTTCTGGACTCTATGTCGAATTGCCGGGCCAGCATGTTTTCTACGCGATCCGTGGCCCCATGTTTGATCATGGACAGCGCCGCCGTCTGACGGTCGCGTTCGGACTGCAAATAATCTTCCGGCGATCCGGACAGGTTGGATTGCTTCAAGTCCACAGCCGGAGATGCGGAGCTATCCAGAATTGCGAGAGCCAGATAGTTGTTCAATCGCTTCCGCATTTCGTCGGAAAGCTCCGGGTATCGGGAGCCAAAATCGGCGGAAAGTCGATTGCCCGGCTCAATCTCACCGGCTTCATAAAGTCCGCGAATTCGCTCCGAGTATAGTAGAAGAGCGTTCTGCGGGGTTTCGGCCAGAGCCAGAGTATCCTCAAAAATGGAAGATCCTTCCGGGGCCTTCTGGCGGGCCAGCGCCCGGTTTAGAATTGCAGCTGGACCAAGACCGTCTGTCTTGAGTAGCTTTCGTAAGGATAGAGATCTGGATGCCAGAATGGCGGCCTGAGGATTGTCTTCCTCATCCAGGGCCGCCCGGGCCGCAGCTTCCGATTCCAGCGCATCCTGGAGGATGCGATTCTGGAGGTTCTGCGGCTCAAATCCTGTAACGCCAAAAACTGCGATTCCGGTGGCATTGTAGGGTTCCTTGCCGGCGCCGCTCTGAATCGTATCAGCTTGATTCGTAGAATCCAGTAGGGCCAGGGTAGCTCCGCCGGAGGCCCGGAATACCTCGTAAGCATTGCGTATGGATTGGAATTTCTCCAACGGATCGTCGGTATCCAGGGAAAGAAAGAGAATGGAGGCGTTGTTGCCCTTCGCCAGGGCATTCCGAAGATCAAAGCCAGGATCCTCCCTGCCTGCAAAGATCTCAAAGGCAGGCGCATCTTCATGAAGTAGCCGATTACTCTGCGGAACCGCCGACGGCAATGCGTTGAAGAGATTCCTTCCTGGGGCCAGGCCCGTGAGATCGCTTGCATCCCGGAGAAAGCCCAGAGCATCCTGAAGATCCCGAACTGTAGTTGTGTACACCGGCCTGGGCAGATCCGGGCGGTTCTTCTGAATGATTTGATGTATCTTCCAGGAGTAGGATCTGTGATCGGGCACCACTACGAGTTCCCGGGCGCTGTCTGGCAGACAGGCCAGCACAAATTCTTCCGGACTGCGGTCTTGCATGGGCAGAAATTCGGCCCTGCCATCGTAGCGAAAGCAGCCCGGAGAAATGCCGCTGAAGAATTGCACAAGAAAAGTCCCCGGCTTCGGTCGCGGAATCCCCGGCTCCGTGATCAGAAAAGGTCTGAGCAATGGACGGGCTTCGGCCAGGCTGTTGATCACATAGCTCAACTCCCGGCGCAGATCTGAATTGTAGGAAGCGATATCGTCGGCATCCCGGTGCTCCAGTCGCAGCAAAGACTCCCGGCGACTGCTCCGGGAAAGAATGTCCAGATTCTGCATAATGACTCGATGCTGCTCGTCTTCAATTCCGTTGGCCAGCTTCAATGGATAGCGAAGAAACTGCCTTTGAAGATAGTTTTGTCGCTTTAGCTCCAGGATCTCCATTGCGCGCAAAGGCTGCTTGCGAGACACAAAGAAAGCGGCAAGAGAATCGAAGTAATCATCCAGTCGGTTTCCCAGTCTGTATCGAAGATCGGGGAACTCCTTTAGAATATCCAGGCTCTTCGCATACTGCCGCTCCGCTTCTGCCAGATTTCCATTTTGTTTGTAGGCATCTCCCAGGCTGCGGTAGGTAGCCCAGTATTCGCGCAATGCATTGTACTCGTAGGTCTCGTCCGCAAGTTCGCGCAGATCGCGAATCGCTTCGTTGGTGTCCTGAAGAAGAAGCAGAGTTCTGGCCCGGTTGAGCTGTGCGCGCATGGCCTCGAAGCCGGGAATCTGTCCTCTGGCCTGGAGAGCTTTTAGCGTTTCGTCAAAAAGGCGCAGCGCGATACGTGCTTCTTCCTGCCGTTCGGCGCCCTGAAGCCCCAGAGCGATGTAGTAATGGATCTGTCCTTCTATAAGAAGAAAGTCTACAAGTCTCTGGTTTACTCTTTCCGCTACCGCCGCATCGTCCCGGCTCTCTTCGTAGCTGAAGTCCGGATCCTCTGTAGTTTTTTCGTCTACGTATTCCCGACGGACCTCTTCGCGATATCTGCTTTGCTGATCGCTGAGCAGCGTCAGGGAGTC
>JAGRNE010000222.1 GCA_020440915.1 Leptospiraceae bacterium
CCATACTCCGAATCATAGGGATTCAGGCATTTCAGGAACTCTTTTTACGCGACAGGGACTGGTCCAGACCTCTGAAAAATTACAGGATCTATCTGAAGCATGCACAGGGAGAACAACATCTTTACCAGCTTTCGGCCTTTCGACGGCAGGAACCGGGGGGGCAGGCTTTCTATTTGCTTTTTCAGGATATAGACCTTCCCGGTCTGAAGATGAGCACCGGCTTCTATGAGCGCGGGGTTCAGACCCATGAAATCCTGAAGAAATACGTCTCCAGCCATCTGGCCCATCGCGCGCGAAGCGCCAGCGAGCAGGGCCTGGAAATGATTCCCAATGAAGAAAGGGAATTCACTTTCCTGTTTGCCGATCTGGTAAGCTATACATCTCTGGCGGAGCGTACCAGCCCCGAAGCCATTCTGGAAATGTTAAATACATCCATCGGCGCCGCTTCTTCCATAATTCTGCACAATCATGGATTCGTGGATAAGATCATGGGCGATTCCATTTTCGCCGTCTTTGAAGATCCGCTGAACGCACTGTTGTCTGCCATCGAGATGCAAAAGCAGTTCAATATCCTCAATCTGTTTCGACTTAAGACCGGTGAGGAGGAAATTAGCATTCGCGTGGGAATCCATACAGGACATTGCATCCTGGGAAGCATAGGCGGCGACGGTTTCTGGGAATTGACATTCATCGGAGATGCTGTGAATACAGCGTCCAGACTCGAAAAAGCATGCAAGCCTTCTGCAATTCTTGTTTCCGAGGCCACGGCTAATCTCGTGGGCGAATCCGCCGGTTACGTCGAATCCCTGGAACTTTCGGCCAAGGGTAAGTCCGAACCACTGAAAGCGCTTTATTTGAATCGCATAAAATTTGAGGGACCCAAAGGGCCCATTACCATTGGACTGGATGACGATCTTTTTTGAATCTCAATGTCGTCCGGGCTATCCTTGCCCCGGCCGAGGTTCTGGAACAGGCCTGGTTACATGCCTTCTCACCTGCCTCTAAAAAGAGCGAACTGCGCGGATCTGAAATTGATCCATAGCTTCTGGAAAGCGCTGAGTCCCACCGAGCTGTATATGCTTTCTGGCACGCTGTATGCGCATCCGCTCCGCTTGAAACAACTTCGGCAGGATTTTAGAGCACTTCAAGATCCGCCCGAAGGAATTTATTGCTTCTACGACAGCGGCCAGCTTTCAGAGTCCGGTCCGCAAGAAATCATCCCTACGGGCCAAGCTGGCCCCGGCGGCTGGAAAAGACCGTTGGTCTCCAGGTTCTGGCCGCTATGGCGGCTTTCGCATCCTGGCTCCGAAGGAAGGGGCAATGTTCTTGGCTGTTTTCAGATAAGAAAAAGGGAAGCCAGTACAGCCATGCTGGCAGCGGTCTTTATTCGTCCTGAGTACCGCAGAATGGGCCATGCCAGAATGATGTTAAAGGCAGGTTTCCATGAGGCCCGGCGGCTGGGACTAAGTCGCCTTCAGCTAAACGTTTTCTCCTCCAATCCGGCTATTGATCTCTATCTTTCTCTGGGTTTCAGACGGGCAGGTAGCAAAAAGGTTCAACTGCCAGACGGCCGTACCGTAATCAAAGTCTTTATGCAAATCGACCTCGGATAATGGATTGATAATATGGGGGCCGGTTTACACAATGAATCATGAGCGATACGCATAACAAATCCCTGGGGTATCTACTGTGGATATTTGGCTTCACCGGAGCCCACCGATTCTATTACGGAAAGCCTATCACCGGTATTATCTGGCTCTATACGGGCGGCCTTCTACTTATTGGATGGATCATCGATTTCTTCTTGATTCCTTCCATGGACCGTTCCGCCGACCGCAAATATGTGGAAGGTAAATACGATTACGGCACTGCCTGGCTCCTGCTCACATTTCTGGGGCTGTTTGGCATCCATCGATTCTACATGGGCAAAGTGCTTACCGGCATTCTATATCTGTTGACCGGTGGGCTTTTTACTCTGGGCTACGCTTACGATTACTGCACGCTCAATGGTCAGCTGGCCGCACTGAACCGCGATAGTCAGTAATTCTCCGCGTACGCTGGATTTCTGATTCTGGAGATAGCCAGGTATTTCAGGGGCGCAGGCGGAGTCGCCTCTGGCTAGTGCTCCACAAAATCCAGATACACCGGGCGCCTGAGCCCATTCAGGAAGAATCCATTATGACCGCCATAACGCGTTACGGTCAGGTTCACATCGGGATGCATGGCCAGGCCCCGGAGTTCGTCCGGGGCGATTATGGGATCATCCTCGGCTGTCAGTATGCTCAAAGGTACTTTGATTCTTTCTGCATGCTCTGGCTCGATGGTGTAACTCTGGAAGTAGTGCGAAGCGTCCTGGTAATTGGAATACTGACGCACAACCTTATCGGTAAGGCTCATGACGCTTTTTGCGTCAGCAAGACGACCAAAGTTGTAAATTCCTGGAAAATGCTTCTCCTTTAGTTTTAGAGATTCGAACCACTTCCGAAGGAAATAGTGCGAAAGCACCGGATGGCTGTCCAGAAGGGCAGTGGTCTTCTCTGGATGTACGGCCGGGCTGATAGCATAGCAATGGGTCAGTCCCGGAATCTTGTTTCTGGAAACGCTGTGGCTGCCTGCAATGCGAATTGTAAAATTCCCGCCCATGGAAAAGCCTGCAACAATGACCCGCGGTCTGTCCTGCTGCACTTCCTGCTGCCAGAACTGAACGCCCTTTATACATACGCTGTACACCTCATGAATGAGGCTTCCATTAAAGAGTCCCTGGTTCAAATGATGAGTGGGGCCATGGTCTCGCAAGTTCAGACGAAATACATCCCATCCATGACTGTAGAGTTCTCGGCCCATCCTCAACACATAGGCAGAATTGCTGCTGCCTTCCCATCCATGCAGGAGTATGGCCAGTCTTCTTTCATGGGAATCGCTAGCAGGCTGCAGATCGTAAGAGCCAAGCAGACGGACGTCCCGTTCTTCCTGGGGACAGTAGGTCTGGAAAAGATAGGATCGAATCAAATCGCCTCGGGAGGCGATGGCTCCACCTTTTCCCCTGGAACCAAGGGTGGATTGCACCATGGGATTTCGTAGCCAGAAAGGAGGTGTACCGTCGAGATTCATAGAAATTCCGGGCCGGCTGAGGCCGTCATCCGCTGCACGTCAGATCCCAGCCATGGTATATTCTTGCAAGTGGAAGTCCTTCCTTTGAGCTGTACCCGTGCGAATCCTCTGGTTGCTAGTTCTCTGTCTCATACCTGGCTGCGGCGCTCTGGAGGCCGGCCCCCCTCTCATTCCAGCCTGGAATGCGGACCAACGACTGCTCTATCTGGACTCCGGTGGAGAAGTGGTTCTGGAAACTGATTTTCGTCAGGGCGACTTCTTCGAGCGAGGTATAGCCCGGGTATGTGGCGAACGCTGCGGATTCATCGATGAATCCGGCGATGCGCTCTTTGGCTTTGATTATTACAGACTGGATTCTCCTTCCGAAGGCCACATAGGATTCTGCAAGTCGGAAGAAAAATGCGGTTTTCTGGATCCAGGGGGCAAGGTAGTCCTGGAGCCTGTCTGGGAAGAAGTGGGGCCGTTCTCCCAGGGTCTGGCGGCGGCCCGAACAAACGGAAAGTGGGGTTTCATCGATACCCGCGGAGAATGGAGAATCCCTCCTGTTTATGGAAGCGTTCTGGCTTTCTCCGAAGGGTTGGCTTCCGTGCAGAGCGCCGAAGCGCCTTATCTTTTTGGCATTGTTGATCGTTCCGGCAGAGTGGTCCTGAAGTTTAGCCATCAGAAGATTTTTCCCTATTCCGGTGGGCTGGCACTTTTTTTTCACTGGGATCGATTTGGCTACCTGGACCCCAGAGGGCAGATGGTCCTCACCGCCGAGCTAGAATGGGCACAGAATCCTGTTTCGGGGCTTTCCTATTTTGTACACCAGACCAGACAGGGATACCGGAAAGGTAAGACCGTGGCTTTTTCCCTGGATTGCCCCGGCGGATCCTCCTTCGCTTCGGAACCGCCCATTGTGGCCCGGGTGCAGCAATGCGGCAACGGACTGTTCAAATACGTGGATGGAACCGGGAAGGATTGGAGAAGCGGTTTTGCGGAAGCCACCGAGTTTCGTCGGGGCTATGCGTTGATTCGCCGGCCCAATGAGGAGCGCTATCGACTATTGAACCGCGATGGGGAAGAATTCGAACTGCGTCCGGACATTCGTCCCTCCTGGTAATGTCGGCGTATATACCACTGTTGAATTCTTCCAGGTCTGTCTTCTGAAGACAGCTCGTTAGACAGCTCGTTCCGCTTCCCGGCCATTTAATCCTTCGCAGCCGGATGCCCGGGGCCGGGTCGAATTTCCAGGGAATAGTCTACCATCTTTTTCTGCGCGAAGCGAAAGGTAGCATAGACCTCCTTGCCCTGCAGAACATGAGGCAACCAGAATCGATCGTCTTCCCACATTTTATCAAAGGGCAATTCGCGTATGGAAAACCAGCGCGGCCGCATTTCGGGCGTTTCTACCGGATGGCCAGAGAAGTCGTAACTACGAAAAAGAAACCCTTCTATACGTCGGGGATCATCGTCGAAATGAAAGAATAACCTCCCTGCCGGCCGCAGATTGCTGGCCTTGAGTCCGCATTCTTCCTGGATTTCGCGGACCGCGGCGCCCACCGGCGTTTCTCCAGCCTCGATTTTTCCGCCAAATCCATTCCAGTAGCCTTTTCCAAATCCCTTTTTCTTTAGACCCAGAAGAACTCTTTTGCCCTCAATCAAAAAAGCCAGGGTGGCGCGCGTAAGAGGAAATTGGGGCAAAGTCAAATCAACATGATGGCGGGCATCCCGGCCGGTATTGGCGAGCTCCTCGGACTGCTGCAGGCAATGATAATGGGCGGCCATGGCGCAGAGTATTGAATCGATGTAATCTCCGTGAAACTTTCGCTTCTCTTTTCCCTGCAGAATGGAAATCGGAACCTGCACATCCAGTCCAAAGAGTCGATCCGAAATTGCAGTGGGATAGGTTTCCAGTACGCTGCATCCTGGAAAGGCTTTGCGGGCCAGGCCGTGGATTGTGGCGCTCCGTTGCATCCAGTGGTCTGTAGCCGGGGCCTCCCGAGGAGTGTAAAGCATGCGATATCCCCTGGAGGCCAGCTCCGCTTCCGGCCTGCGAATCGATTCCTGAAAGCGGCGGGCCCTGGCAGGGCCGTCGATGGCCAGGCATTTGAGAGAGGCCTTCCGGTGTTTCAGATGATTGGACAGGATAAGAATAGACTCGGATGCCGATCGACTGTGGGCCAGAACCTCAACTCTACGATCGCGAAGAAGACAAATATGGTACCCCTTTTTTTCTCCACCAACATCGATACCGGCCACATAGAGGGACATGAAACCCAGAGATGCAAAGATGGTTCAGAAAAAAAACTACTTTCCAGGCGAACGGGGTGGCACCACTGCATTAGAATGCATCACGTTTTCGTCTACGGAACGCTAAAACGAGGCTTTCGATTACATGATTATATGCAAGGGGCAGTATACCTGGGCCCTGGCAAACTTAAGAATTACCGCATGCATCGGATTTCATGGTATCCGGCCATTGTTGAATTTCCCGGGGAAGAGGTTTTTGGAGAACTCTTTCGATGTCCTGAGTCTTTGCTTCCTGTGCTGGATGAGGTGGAAGATCGGGGAACCATGTACGAAAGGGTCATAAGAGAGATCGAGTTGCTGGATGAGGAGCATGGCGCGGTGAAACGCAGGAAACTTCATGGCCATTCGCAAATATTCCGGTCATCGCAGCATTTGCAGAGTGTAGAGCGATTTGAGCAATCGCCAGAAAACGAGACTTTGGAGGCCGCAGGCCATTCGGATATTCTGGCAGAGAACGCAGAGAAGGCAGGGAACCGGGAGGGTACAATAACA
>JAGRNE010000223.1 GCA_020440915.1 Leptospiraceae bacterium
TGGCCGAAAGCAGAACAGGACTTCGCCGATTATCCCAGAGTTCGCTGAATCGCTGATTCAGTGCATGGCTCATTGATTCGACTGGAGAGTTCCGGGGCCTTTTGAGAGCTACTCGATGGTCGAAAGCGCCGAACAGGGTGCCGGGAAATATCCCACAACGGCACCTTTATCCATGAAAGCCACTCTCGCAAAGATCCAAAACATCGACGCCTTGACCGGCAGGCCAGAGTATCATGGAACAGATGATGCGAACTTCGGAGGTTGGCAGTCCGTTGGCGCCCTCTTTTCCGTTCCGTCGGCCCGGCCTGCTATTTGCGAGCCTATGGTTCCGCGCCCTCCCTCCAGGCCAAGCTTCGCTCATCGCTGTGCCGGTCGACGGAGGTCTATCGCTTCGTGGATTCCTGAGCAGGACTCTCGCGCTTTCGCGCCAGGCAAATCCATGCGGCCGGAGCCCCGGTCTGATCTCCGGCAAAATTGGATCCTTCCAGACGAAGGATCTCCAGAGCTGGCTCCACCGAGCTAACAATGTCATGGGCGCTCCTGCGAGGAGGTCCATAATTGCGGGGAGGGCCCTCGGTACTCCCGATGAGGCTGAGCCAGAGTCCGCCGGGTCGCAAAGCATCGGAAACGCGCTGTGCAAATGAGGTTCGCTGCCTGGCTTCGTCGAAGATATGAAAGCAACCGCGATCAAACACAAAGTCAAAATTGTCGGCGGACAGGGGATCGCTCAAAATGTCAGCTACCACAAACGTCGCTTTTGTGGTGCCAGCGGCTTTCTCCCTGGCCATTTCCACGGCTTTTGGCGCGATGTCCATTCCCAGCATTTCAAAGCCACGGGATGCCAGCCAGATCGCATTTGTGCCCGTGCCGCTTCCGATTTCCAGTCCGCGTCCAGCACGGAGTGTTCCCGAGCGGACAAGATCCACGAGAATGGGGTCGGGCTCTCGTGTATCCCAGGGCATCTCTCCATCGATGTAATTTGCATTCCATTCCTGTGCGCTCATTGTTTTTTCCTTTGATCTGCTTGTGGTAAACCCTGCACGAAGGTACGGGTTGTTCAACTTCTTTTCACATCTCTATTTCCGGACAAATCTGATGCCTGGCTTTCTCAATACCTGCGAAAGACCTGGATGGAGATTGCTGGAGACCGAAATGATCTTCCGCTTTTTTGGAAATTATCCTGGACAGAGTCTTGAAGATCTATCCCCTATACTGTTGTGGCACAAGACAGAGCGAACATTTCTTCTCGTGCTCTAACGTCAGGCCAGTGGAGGGGATGGCTAATCGCCATGATTCCTGTAATCTGCCTGTTCGTCTCTGCACTGTGCTCCGGACCCCCTTTGGACTGCCGCGATGACGATGCCACCTGTTCGCCCACTGCCACTCTGGCGGCCCTCACCGCTACCGGGGTTCTAACTCCGGTGGATTGTTCGGACGACGGCGAACTCTGGGACAGCTATGCGGCCACGGAGCCCAATAGCTGGTACGCTATCACCTACGGCAACGGGCAGTTTGTAGCGGTCTCCATCGATGGCACAAACCGAGTTATGACATCTCCGGATGGAATGAACTGGACTCCCAGGTCCGCAGCCGACGTCAGTGGCTGGGGCGCCATCACCTTTGGTAACAATACCTTTGTGGCTGTGGCCAGCACTGGCACCAACCGAGTCATGAGGTCCGCAGATGGAATAACCTGGACTCCGCACATGGCCGCGGAGGCGAATCTCTGGTACGGAGTGGCATACGGCAATAACATCTTTGCCGCTGTGGCCAATAGCGGCACCAATCGTGCTATGTCTTCGCCGCTGGGAGCCACCTGGACGCCCAGAGCGGCCGCCGAACCCAACCAGTGGGCCGGCATCACCTACGGTAACGAGTTCGTCGCTCTTTCCTACGGAGGGACCAACCGGGTGATGACATCAACGGACGGCATCAACTGGAGTCCGCAGGCTGCCGCCGAAGCAAATACATGGCGGGCCCTTACTTTTGGAAACAATCTCTATGTAGCAGTAGCCATTTCCGGCACGAATCGTGTTATGACATCCAGCGATGCTTCTGCCTGGACTCCTCATATGGCCACGGAAGCCAACTCCTGGACATCCGTGACCTACGGAGCCGGTCTTTATGTTGCGGTTTCCAGCGACGGAACCAATCGGATCATGACATCCACCGACGGCGCCAACTGGACCCCTCGCACACAGCCGGAACCTAACTCCTGGCAATCCATCACCTACGGCGATGGAAAGTTTGTGGCGGTGAGCATCGATGGAGCCAATCGAGTGATGGTGTCTACCTGCGACTGATATGTCCGCCAGGAGCTGCATGCAGCCCTATGGCATAAACCTCCCGTAAGATTCGAAACCTGGTCCGAGGCCTATGCCAATCTTCGCCGCAGTTGCCTGAGCAGGTCAGGGAATTCGCAAGCAATTCTGCAGCGGATACTGCCTCCCAGGGTCTTATCGCCTCATTCGAAGACCGGAAAACCCAGTTCGTTGGCGCGGACCACTTTCCATCCATCCGCTTCCAGCGCCTTTCGCGCCGAATCCTCTATGACCTTTCGCAGTTCGGCCAGATCTGGCTTTTGGCCGCTGTATTCGATGTTGATGATCAACTCGCAGTAATCATGATGCTTGCCGCGGATGCGGGCCTGACCCCGGGACACAGAAAACCAGGTTCCTTTCGTCGAACCCAGATCGAAATCCGGAAAGGACTCCTTTAAATCGGCAGCGATCTTTTTCTTAATTTCCGGAAGAGACTCAAGGACGGCAGTCTGCACCTCTTCTCCGCTTTTCTCCGACTGGATCGGTAGCTTGATCTTATTGGCAGGAGTTCCGCCGCAATGGAAGTTACAGTTTCCCAGCAGTGGAAGAAAGAGCCCCAGGGTAGCCAATAAAAGGCCTCTGCTTAGATAAGTGCGAGCATGGTTGTGCTTCGTCGCTGCGAAGTGATTGGGCATCGGGTGCATCCCGGGATGTTCGCTGATTTTGCCGTTTTGTCAAGTCTTACTTTGGCGAAGGATTTGAGTTCGCCTTATGCCCGGTGATCGACTTTAATACGCCCGGAGGCGCGCATCGACGGTTCGCCTTATGACCTCCAATCGACCTTAGTGCGCCCGGCTGGACCTAGCGGTGCCTCAATTTTCGGAAGCGCCGTAAAGCCAATCCAGTGTCCGTTCGGAACCTATCAGGAGAACCGGGATCCGAAAGCCGGAACCTCTGGTCCGCGGACGGGTATACCGGATAATAGAATGCGAAAAATAGTAATAGAAACCAATAAAAAGTCTTGATCGATGGTCTCGTCCTTTCAAGACGGCAAGATGCTAAAGAAAATAAATATAATTTGTAAATATGTTCGGGGTCCCCGTCTTGCAGGTCTCTGGATGATCACGCTTGCGCTTTTTCTTCCATTGATTTCTTCCTGCGAAATCGAGACGCCGGACCCGGCCGGAGACTTTGCCACACTTCTTCTTCTGGATCAGCTAACAAAAAATCCCTCCCGGTTCGGCTTTTCTACGAATGGCCGCATTGTCACAATGCATGATACCAATCAGGATAGCCACAATGGAAATGGATTCGCCTGCGATACCGGCGGCGAAGCCAACAATTGCATCATTCCCTCCTTCTACCTCAGGCTTGTTGGCAACGATGGGCAACTCATCGATGATGCCACCGTCACCGTAAGCTTCAATGGAAATAGCACAGAGCTAACCACGGCCAATAGCTATAACCCGGTGTACTATTGCGATGAATGTCCGGCTCTTGCACAGGGACAGTACATTACCGATTTCGTCGGCGAAACAGTAACGCTACATATTCAGCATCCAGAAAGAGGTATCGATGCTACTGGCACGGCCACCCTGACCCGTCAGTTCGACTCCATTTCTCTGAACGGAAGCAATATTTTTCCAGACTCGGTGGGAGCTTTCCTTTACAGAGATGGCGAGGATGAGGTGTCCTGGGAAAGGCCATCGGCGAACACACCTCCCCTGGTCGGCATTGGCCTTCGCGATGGATCCATATTCGATGGAGATGCGAACTCGGTGGAACTCCTTATCGTATCCGATGGTGCCGATGGCGACCAGACAATTCTGAAAGACTTGAGCGCCCTGGATTCCACTGCTTTTGGCTCTTTTGGCCATGCTGTGGGGTTGAGTCCCTTCACCTGGACTGGCACCCAACCTCAGGCATTCGAAGTCTACGACGACTATGAAAACGAAACTCGTCGTCCTACGGACAAATTGCTTCTCGAAAGCGTCTGTAATTCGGACGGCGTTGCAAGCTACAGCTGCGACAATCCGGATTCTCTGGTAAGCACGGACCTCATTATCGACTGAACATTCAGCTCAGGAGCCGGCCCGGACTTCCCTGAGCGGGCGAATCCATAGGATTCAAGACGTCCCTCCGGGAAGTGCCTGCATCCCGGGGCCGGGCTGCTCTGGTGCATGGTGCGACGGCTACATCTTCAGCACTACGCGATAGCGCGCTTTGCCATCTTCCAGATGTTTCACTGCAGCGTTCACGTCCTGAAGCGGGAATTCTTGGACTACAGGAAGAATGTTGTGCCGTCGGCAAAAGTCCAGCATAATGCGATTCAGCGCCGGGCTTCCCAGAGGACTGCCTGCGATTTTCTTTTCGCCGCTCATCAGACTGAAGGCTGCCACAGGAATCGGTTCTAGAACAGCCCCTACCGTGTGTAGTGTTCCTCCAGGTGCCAGAGCTGCTATGTAGGAGTCCCAGTCCATGCTTACGTTTGCGGTGTTAATGATCAGATCCAGGGTGCCGGCCAGACGCTTCATCGCTTTGCTGTCGCGAGAATTGACCACATGGTGGGCGCCCAGCTTTTTGATCTCCTCGGTCTTGTCTGGATTTGAGCTGAAGGCGGTGACTTCGCATCCCCATTTGTTCAGAAATTGCACGGCCATGTGCCCCAGACCGCCGATGCCAATGACGCCGGCTCGTGCCGTAGGCTTCACGTTGTTCATATCGATCGGGCGAAAGACGGTGATCCCTCCGCAGAGCAGGGGGCCGGCTTTGGCGCCGTCCAGACCTTCGGGAATTTGAATGGCCCAGGACCAGTGGCAGCGCACAAAATCGGCGAAACCGCCATGGCGGCCAACAATCGTCTGCTGCAGCGATGAGCAAAGGTTATGCGAACCCTTCATACATTGATCGCAATGCATGCAGGAACCGGCCATCCATCCCAGTCCCACGCGATCGCCTACGTTGACTCCCTTCGCCTGCGGGCCCACCGCTTCTACCGTTCCAATGATTTCATGACCGGGCACCAGAGGGTAGCGAGTCATGCCCCATTCGTTGTTAATCATGCTGAGGTCGGAATGACAGATGCCACAGTACTCGACCTTGATATCTACTTCTTCGGCACCCATCTCCGGAAGCTCATACGTAAAGGGCTCCAGCGTTCCTCACGCTTCCTTTACTGCATAAGCCTGGACAGTTCTTTTGCTCATACAAATATGATTTAACTCTGGCTAATAGAAGTCAAGATCTTCGGAGATTCCATGAGCCATGGTTCGATTTTTGCCGGCAGCCTTATACAGTTACTTTCCGGGCACCGAAGACTTTGATGCCCCGAACCGGCCCTGCAAGGCTTTGTGAATATCTACCAGGAAGCGCAGATCAGATGATAGGAAAAGTCGCAGTTTGCCGGATCGGTCCATGAGATCCAATCGTCCGAAGCCAAATCGGCTCGACCAAGGGCTCCCTGATCATCGCTGATGTTGCTCTGCCAGTCCAGACATGTGGCCGACGGCTCATGGATGCCATCGGGAGCGGTCCCGGAATAAAATTCCTCGGAAGGAAAGGCCAGGACGCCTGCATC
>JAGRNE010000224.1 GCA_020440915.1 Leptospiraceae bacterium
CTTCGCGGAGGGATTTGGCTTTCTCCACATCCACCCGTTCGGCTTCCCAGACGCCTTTCTTGTTGATGAATTCTTCTTCCAGGTTGGCCAGCTCGCGCTCCACCACTCCCAGCCTTTCTTTGGAGGCGGGATCCTTTTCTTTTTTCAGAGCTTCCCTTTCAATCTTCAAAGACTGGATCTTCTTGGAAATGATATCCAGTTCTTCCGGAAGGGAATCCAGCTCAATGCGCATCTTGGACATGGCCTCATCGATCAAGTCCACTGCCTTGTCCGGCAAAAAGCGATCGGTGATGTAGCGATTGGATAGCTTGGCCGCGGCCACCAGGGCTCCGTCGGTGACCCGAATTCCGTGGTGAAGTTCGTATCGATCCTTCAGCCCTCGAAGGATGGTAACGGTCTCTTCTTCAGAGGGCTCTTTTACATAGACAGGCTGGAAGCGCCGCTCCAGCGCCTGGTCTTTTTCAATGTATTTCTGATACTCTTTGAGAGTCGTGGCTCCAATGCAGCGCAAATCACCCCGGGCCAGGGCCGGCTTGATCATATTGGAAGCGTCCAGCGAACCTTCGGCCGCCCCGGCGCCTACAATGGTGTGGATTTCATCTATAAAGAGAATGATCCGTCCGTCGGAACGCTGCACCTCGTTGAGCAGTGCCTTGAATCGATCCTCGAACTCTCCCCGGTATTTGGCGCCTGCAATCATGGAGCCCAGATCCAGGGCATAGAGCTCCTTATCCAGCAATCCTTCCGGTACTTCGCCTGCCACAATCTTGCCCGCCAGGCCCTCCACAATCGCTGTCTTACCGGTTCCCGGCTCTCCAATCAGGATTGGATTGTTCTTGGTTCGGCGACTGAGAACCTGCATTATTCGTCGGATCTCTTCATCTCTACCAATGACCGGATCCAGCTTCCCTTTGCGCGCCGAATCGTTGAGGTTTCGTGCATATTTGGAAAGCGCTTCTATTGTATCTTCGGGATTATCGCTGGTTACTGGCTGTCCGCCTCTCATTTCGTTGATCGCCTGTTTGATTTCTTTTGGGTCCAGACCCAGTCGCTTTAGCTCGCCGGTCATTCGTTCATCGTTTTCCAGGTAAGCCAGAGCAATATGTTCTGTGGACAGATATTGATCCCCTCGATTCTTGGCGATCTTATCTGCTCTCTGGAGCAATTGCGCAAAGCCCCTGGAGGGTCGGATCTCCATTTCACCTTCCACCCTGGGCAGACTTCCCAGGTGTCCTTCCAGAAGTCCAAGCACTGTGCTTTGCGAAACGCCCATTCGTTCCAGAAGCATGGGGCCCATTCCTTCTTCCTGTCGAAAGATCTCATAGAGAAGATGCTCGGGCATTACTTCAGGATTCCCGCGCTCCTGCGCTCTTTCCTGGGCGCTTTCAATGGCTTCATGGGCCTTCGTTGTGAGTTTATCCAGTTTCATTATGATTCTCCAGTATTATTGCATCAGGCAGCGGGCTTTTCGCTTTCTGGCCTCTGGTTCGGTAAACCTTCTTCCTACCTGCATCGTCATTTTGGTCCTTCCGGTGCTTCCTTATTTTGATTCTCGCTCTAAGGAACCTCTGCTGCTGCCGGGCCTGGAATTTTCCATGCTCCGCCTGAGCCAGCGGCGCATCCGGAGCTTGCGCCCGACGACAATGAGTTAGCAAATCCTGGACCAGGCTTACTGATCTGCATACTGGTCTTCTTTGCATTCAATTTCCTGGCCATTGTCGTTATGGCAGTTCGCACTGCAAAGCTGGCAGATTCGTTTTCTGAGACCGATTCTCAATAACTGCGAAAAGCCTGAATTTTTCAGCCAAAAGGAAAAGCCCCGGTCAGATTCTATTGACAGCCTCATTGCAAATCCATTCTTGTTCAAGGCGGGATCGGCGATCATCGCAAAGCTTCCGCCAATTTGGAAAAAGGGCACAGGCCAAATGGCACCTCTTCTAAGAATCGCAAAGAAGCACGGAATCAAATTTCTACTACTCTTCGCCTTAATCGGCGCTTTCGTATACTTATACGGGGTCAATCCCAAGTATCAAGGATACGCAGCCGATCAACCCATCCCATTCAGTCATAAGATACATGCGGGCGAGATTGGCATCGATTGCCAGTTCTGTCATACCAGCGTGGACAAGGCCGCTATGGCCAGCGTTCCGGATACGGCTACCTGCATGAAGTGCCATGCATACGTTGCTTCGGACAGCCCGGACATTCAGTATCTTCGCAAGACCTATGAGAAAGGCATCCCTATGCGCTGGAACAAAGTGCATGATTTGCCGGACCATGCAAAGTTCTCGCACAAAGTACACATTGCTCGCGGCTTCGATTGCACTCAGTGCCACGGAGACATCGCCTCCATGGATAAAGTGGAAGTGGCCAGCGAGTTCAACATGGGTTGGTGTGTAAACTGCCACCGAGAGCAGGCCGAAAAGATGGGCCTGGATAAGTCCCCTGGCAATAACCACAGCCTGGGCATAACAGATTGTAGCACCTGTCACTATTGAGATCACTGGAAGGATCGACCTGGTTGGATTTCATGGAAACAAAGAATAAGACAAGAAAATACTGGAAATCTCTGGAAGAGCGCACCGCGCCTCCTGCAAACATCAACGAACCGGAATTCGGGATGTCCAAGAATGAGATGCTGGCCGAGCTAAAAAAGAAGCCGGTTAGCCGAAAGAACTTTCTGAAGTTCATGGGCGCAGGAGCAGTACTGGTTCAAGCGGCCTGCCGGCGTCCCACCGAACAAATTGTTCCCGCAGTAATTCGACCGCCGGAAGATATTCCAGGTGAAGCAAATTATTATTCCACAGTAGCTCCGGATGGAACGGGCCTGGTGGTGCGAACTATGAATGCGCGCCCCAACAAGATCGCTGGTAATCCCGAGCATCCGCTGAGCAAAGGCGGAGTTTCAGGATACGATGTGGCAAGCATCATGGATCTTTACGATCCGGATCGGATCCGCAAACCTGCTAAACTGGAGAAGGGCAAAAAGAAGCGCTCTTCTCGCGATGCGATCCTCAACGAAACAAAAGCCAATCTTAAGAAGGGGGACTATGTTCTCCTTACCGGGCCGGTGGACAGCCCGACTTCACGCAAACTTATCCGAGATTTTCTGGCCGCCAACCCGGGCGGGCGGCATGTAGAGTTTCGCGCCGATCCCACGCTTCGACAGATTGCCGAGGGACAGCGAGCGTCCTACGGAGAAGCCCTGGTTCCCTTCTACAGGCTAGACCGCGCCGATCTCATCGTAGCCATCGACGCCGACTTCCTGGGAACCATGGGTCTGCCTGCGGCCCAGAATGCCTCCTTCTCCGAAAGAAGAGATCCGACCAGCGGAAAGCCATCGCGTCTAATTGCCATTGAGTCCATGTTCAGCCTCACGGGCTCAAATGCAGATATGCGCATTCCAGTGCGCCCTGGCGATCAGACTTCTGTGGCGCTGGCTCTTGCCGCACACATTACCCTTACCCTGAAAGCCGGACCCTACACAGGGAATGCACAGGTTCGCGGACTTCTGGAAAACTATACTCCAGCCAAAGTGGCAGAAACGCTGAAACTGGATCAGCCCAGTATCGAAAAAACAGCCGAAGAGCTCTGGTCGAATCGCGGCAAGAGCCTGGTCATGGGTGGTTCTCCCCTGGCGGCCACCGGACAACAGGGCGCCCTGGCCGTTGCAGTAAACCTTCTGAACGATATCTGTGGAAACGACGGAATCACCGTTGATTACAAGAATGCCTTGAACCTGAATCCTGGCATCTCCGATCCAGCCATGCTTTCCCTGCTCGCCGATTGCCAGGCAGGCAAGGTCAAGACTTTGATTGTATCCGGAGCCAACATCCAGTATCATCTGCCCCAGAGCGCTCGGGTAAAGGAAGCTCTGGCTGCCGTACCATTTGTTCTGTCCATCAGCGATCGCATTGACGAAACCGCCAGACTCTCCAACGCTATTCTGCCCCTGAGCCATTACCTGGAATCCTGGGGCGACCGCGAAGTCATCGATGGAATTGCCTCTGTGCAGCAGCCCACCGTGCGTCCTATTTTCGATTCTGCCAGCCTGGAAGACTACTTGATCCAGCTCAGCGGTGATCTGGGAGGATCCAGCGATTTCCACAGCTATCTAAAGGACGCCTGGGCAGGCCGTGCCGGCGGTGATTTCCAGAGATTCTGGGTGAAGGTACTTCAAGACGGTTTCCACGCTCCCGGAGCCGGACGATTGAACGAGCGAAGCGGAGGACGTAAATTCAATGCAGCGGCGCTTAACAATCTGGCTCGGAACGTGGAGTCCAAAGACGGGCTGAAACTGGGCCTGTACTACGGAGTGGCCGTCCGCGACGGCAGTCTCGGTAACAACGCCTATCGCATGGAATTTCCCGACCCGGTCACAAAGATTGTCTGGGAAAACTATGTAGCTATGCTTCCTGCAACAGCTCGCAAAATGAAGCTGAAGCAGGGCTCTATTGTAAGACTGAAAGCGGGCGAAACCGTTCTGGAACTGCCGGTTCATATGCAACCTGGAATCCATCCCGATGCAGTTCTGGTAGCCCTGGGATATGGCCGCACCGATGCCGGCAAAGTGGGCAATGACCGGGGATTAAATGCTCTCTCTGTGGCCACCACCGGAGATGATTCCCTGGTGCTTTCCGGCCATACAGTGACTCTGGAGAACACTGGAGATCGCAAGAAACTGGGAAATACTCAGACGGTGTATCGCACCGGAATGAACGAGCCAGACAATTTCCCGGGGATCTCCGACGACATCCCCTACGCTCCGTTTGCGGGATCCACCAAGTTCACAGATGAACAACGACCTATTATTCTGGAAAAGACGTACGACGAATTTAAGAAATCCAAAGGTCTGCTCTACGAACATACAGTAGAGCACCCCGAAAATGCCAATCTGATGCAGGGCTGGGCCTATGAAAACCTCCGCTGGCATATGGTGGTGGATCTATCCAAATGTACAGGCTGTGGCTCCTGTGTGACCAGTTGTAACCTGGAAAACAACATTCCCATGGTTGGACCGGAAGAGGTATCCGTAGGTCGCGAAATGCACTGGCTTCGCATTGACCGCTATTACAGCGGCTCCGAAGAGAATCCTTCGGTGAGCCATCAACCCATGCTTTGCCAGCAATGCGAAAACGCGCCGTGCGAAAACGTATGCCCGGTAGCAGCCACAACTCACAATTCGGAAGGCCTGAACGTAATGACCTATAACCGATGCGTGGGAACCAGATACTGCGCCAACAACTGCCCCTACAAGGTGCGACGTTTCAACTGGTTTGAAAACTGGTATTATATGGAAGGTCTGGAGCGCAAACTCCGAGATCCGATGCAACTGGGTCTGAACCCCAACGTAACGGTTCGATCTCGAGGCGTTATGGAAAAATGCACGTTCTGCGTGCAGAGAATCAATGCTGCCCGCCAGGATATGAAAGTCCGGGGCGACAAGAAGATTAAAGATGGAACTGTGATTACAGCCTGTCAGGAAGTTTGTCCTACCGGCGCCATCACTTTCGGAGACATCAACGATAAGAGTTCCGAAGTGAGCCGACTCTCCGAGGATAAACGTCGCTACCGGGTGCTGGATTTCCTGGGAGTGAAACCTTCCGTGACCTACCTTGCGAAGATTCGCAACCCCATGGCTTAAACGAGAAAGGGATTAGCAGAAAATGGCCAATAATACAGAAACTCTGGAAAAAGTAGAGCTTGTTCAAGGGAACAAGCGTTACGGCGATGTTAACCAGGATATCAGCCGCCCACTTGAGTCGTTCCCGGAAAAATGGTGGTGGGGAGCCTTTGCTGTGGCGCTGGGTCTT
>JAGRNE010000225.1 GCA_020440915.1 Leptospiraceae bacterium
TGGACAGTTCCTATTTCCTGAATCGCGATCCTCATTCTCCGGTATTCGAAAACTATGCCGGTGAAGCGTTTGAAGCCATGGGGGATGAGCTTTGATTCATTTTGTTGTGCTCACCGGCGGTACCGGCAGCAGGATGCAGGCGGATCGACCCAAGCAGTTTCTACCACTGGCCGGAAAGCCCGTGCTACAATACAGTCTGGAACTCTTCGCCGGTCTGGAAATGGAAAAAGGAAGTCTTGTGATTGTTTCGCATTCCGACTATCGCATGGCATGCGAAGTGTTGCTCCGTCCCGTAGCGGATCGCTTCAGCGCAGTGGCAGTAGTATCCGGCGGCCGCACCAGACATCTATCCAGCATTAACGGACTGGCTGCATTGGAAGAAGTGGCGGATTCCGATATTATTCTGATCCACGACGGGGCCCGGCCGCTGGTATCATCTCAGGAAGTGTGGTCCCTGGTGCGACGTATGCAGTCCAATCCAGTCCTGGCCTGCGCCACTCTGGCATCTCCTGCTACGGAAACCATTGCGGTAAGCGACTCTGCAGATTCGATTATCACAGACGTGCCGGATCGCAGTACGCTGTTTGCCATAAAGACGCCGCAAGCTCTGCGCGGCGCCTACCGGGAAGGAATGCAGCAGTGCATGAGAGATGACTATACCGATCTAATCGCCTGGGCAATGGATCAGAATCTTCCGTCCGGTATGGCCCCTTCCGGTCCACGCAACATCAAGCTTACTAATCCGGAGGATCTACCTTTTCTGGAATCCCTGGTCGGCAAGAGCCCTGAGACAGGGTAGGACTCCGACCTTTGAAAGCATCATGAAAGAGCTCAGATTGTTTATTGCGCTCACTTTGCCGGAAGCCGCCCTTGAAGCTCTGGAGGCTATTCAGACAGGTTTGCCGGATGTTCGCTGGACGCCTGTTTCGCAGATGCATCTTACTCTGAAATTCCTGGGAGATGTTCCGGATCTGGTAGCGGAAGAGATGGCCGGCGCTATCCAGGAAATCCGGCGCCCTGCCATGGAACTGCGACTGAGCGGGCTGGCTCACTTTTCCCAGAAGAAAGCTTTCCCTGTACTCTGGGCCGCAGTTGAGCCCGAAGATCCTGTCCTGGACCTGCATGCAAATGTAGAGCGATTCTGTGGAGAACGAGGACTGGCCCGAGACAAGAGAAGATTCCGGCCTCATATCACATTGGGCAGAATGAAGAAAAACCATCCTCGCCGACTCCACGAATATCTGGAGTTGCACCACGGTTTTTGTTCTACCGCATTTTTCTGCGATCACCTGGCTTTGTTTTCCAGTCAGTTAACCCCATCCGGAGCCCACCATGAAATCCTTGGATCGGTTCTTTTGCGGAAGGATTCCGACCAGGATTCATAGTTGTTGCAATTCCATGCAAGAGTATGTACACTATCAGATACGTTATAGTGCCGTAGATCTTTTGATCACCTTTGCTTTTTTTCCATTTGCTTTCAGAGGAATGTAGCTATTTTCGGGTGATCGCTTTCGATTCTTTTATGCAATCCTCCGTCCAAAAGAGTAGAATGCCTGAGCCGGAAGAACATCGGGTACCGGGAATACTCATCGTCGAGGACGATACGGTGGTAGCCCTGGACATACGCAAGAAGCTTCAAGGGCTGGGCTATACCATTCTGGGCATTTCGGAAACTGGTCAGTCCGCTCTGGCGGCGATGAACGCAAATTCTCCGGACCTGGTTATCATGGACGTTCGCCTTCGCGGTGATATGGATGGCATTGATACGGCGCTGATCATCCAGAAGGATTACGGCGTGCCGGTGGTCTACATTACCGGTCATTCCGATTCCGGCACACTGAACAGAATCCAGGAGAGCCGCCCTTTTGGATTTCTCCTCAAACCATTCGATGCCAGGGAACTGCACACCGTAATTCAGATCGCTCTAAATCGCCATAACCTGGAGCAGGATCTTTCTGCCAGCGAATTCCGCAACCGGCTACTCTTTGAACTGGCCTCGGACGGAATTCTGATCGCGGATCAGCACGGAGTAGTCCAGAGAGCCAATGCGCGCATTTCGGATCTTACCGGTCTTCCCAAAACGAATCTTCTGGGCAGATTCTTCTGGGAGCCATTCGAAGTGGATACCGATTCTCTTTCCGTGGATCGCGGAAAGGTGCGATTCGTGGAGACCGTGCATAGACCGCCAGAAGGATCTCCGACGCCGGTGGAATTATCCATTTCTGTTCTGCCCGGAGGCATGATCCAGGTTCTGGTCCGGGATTTGAGGAATCAAAAAAAGGGACAGGAGCAGATGCAGCTTCTGGCCCGAGTCTTCGACAGCCTGGTGGAAGGAGTGTTTGTCGCGGATCGGGAAAGGAACCTTGTGGCCTGCAATCGGGCCTTTATGGCAACCATGGGATACGGATTGCCAGAAGTCCAGGGAAAGAGTGTGGCTCTGTTTCGTTCCGACGTACATCCCCGGGAGTTCTATGTCTCACTCTGGAGGGATCTTCAGAGGAATGGGAAATGGGAAGGGGAGATAACGGTTCGTAAAAAAAGCGGAGAAGAGGAGCAGGAGTGGGCTTCGCTATCGGCTATCCGCGACGATCGTGGACACATCTCGCATTTTGTAGGCATCTTTATTGATCTTACCGAGCGCAAACGATACGAAGATCGTCTCTATTATCTGGCCCACCACGACTCCCTGACGGACCTGCCCAACCGCAGTCTATTCGGTCAGCGACTGGAACGGGCACTGATTCGCGCCCAAAGAAACGGTCAGCGCTTTGCGCTCTTCTTCATGGATCTGGATCGCTTCAAACATATAAACGACAATTATGGTCATGATGCCGGGGACAAGCTTCTGGTGGAGACCGCAGAAAGATTGCGACGCACCCTGCGCAAGGGCGATACAGTTTCCAGGTTCGGCGGCGATGAATTCAACATTCTGGTAGAGGATATTCGCGAAACCGAAGATGTTACAGTAGTAGCTGAGAAAGTCCTGAAGGCCCTGGACGAGCCGCTTCAGGTAGGAGGAAAGTACGAAACGGTTTCACCGAGTATTGGAATTGCCATCTATCCAGAAGATGGGCTCACAGGCCAGGAGCTTCTCGAATGTGCGGACCGATCCATGTACAGAGCCAAGGGTGATGGAGGAGCCCGGTATCGATTCAGTAGCCAGAAGATGAACCTCCGTTCGCTGGAAAGAGAACTTCTGTATTCTGGACTGGAGCAAGGGCTGGAACGGGGTGAGTTTCTGGTGCGTTACGCAAAGGTGCTAGCCCTGGACAGCGTCCATTCGCAGGCACTACAGGTCGGCCTTTACTGGAACCATCCGGACCTGGGATTGCTTTCTTCTGCACGCTTTCAGAAGGTTCTGGAGGAATCTCCTGTGGCTTCTGCATTTCATCGCAACACTATCAATCAGCTTCTTTCCGATCTAAAGAATTGGAAAGAGCGAGGCCAGACCCTTCCCATGGTGCTCCTTTCTGCTCATACAGGTTGCATTGCTTCCGAACAATTTCTGAAAATCATAGAAGAGGAAGGGTCGCAATTGGAAGGCCTGGAGATGCTTGCTCTGGAAATGGGCGAGCCGGAGTTAAGGGAACTGGTGGATTCCCGCCGGCATTGTCTGGAGGTGATGGAAAGACGGGGCGTGAAAGTTTCGGTGCGTGACCCGGGCACCGGTTATCTCAGTCTTCAGGATTTAAATCGATTACCGCTGGCCATGCTCAAGGTAGGCGCAGAACGGATCCATCGCATATCCGAGAACCCTCTGGAGCGATCTGTATTTCAAATCACTGTGGGCATGGCCCATTCGCTTCAGGTTCCCTGTATTGCTGAAGGAGTTCACTCCCAGAGCCTTCTGAAACTCCTGGAGGAACTGGGCTGTGACGGCTACCAGGGATCGCTCACTGGAGCGCCTCTGGATGCAGCGGAGGTTCTGGCTTTCCTGCGAGAATCCCCACCGTATCAGAAGCCAGAGTAAGATCCTTATCGAATGGGTTGGGTGGCGTAAAAGGCTTGAACTGAGAGACTGATCCGGGCTCCCATCAACCATGGCTCTTACTACAGGCGATATTGCCCCCGATTTCCAGCTCACTTCGGACGATGGAAAACAAACCAGGCTTTCTGATATGGAGCGTCCGCTTCTTCTGGTTTTCTATCCTGGCGATGATACTCCGGTTTGCACCGCTCAACTCTGCGACTACAGGGACAATATCTCCGCCTTCCAGGGACTAGGAGTAACCGTAGTGGGAATAAGCAAAGACGAAGCTTCCTCGCATCAGGCCTTCAAAGCAAAACACAAACTCCCATTCACGCTTCTTACAGATGAGGACTGCAAGGTTGCGGAGAAGTTTGGCGCCAGGGCCTTGCTGGGAGGGATGAAGCGTGCCGTGGTTCTGATTGGCAAGGATAACGCAATTCTCTATTCTCATGTGGAATCTGTGGCTCTGTTCAAGCGAACGGCAGAGGAACTGAGCGAAGCTATGGAAGGGCTTAAGAAAGAAGGAAAACTCTAATGCACATTGTGAAAGACCTGGAAGGCTTTGTTCCTTTCTGGGAGCGGGCCAGTCTCACTCTGGGCGTTTTCGACGGAATGCATCGAGGACATCAGAAGATTATCCAGAGAGTGCAAAAAAGAAGCAAGAAAGCCAGGCATGCCAGAATCCTGCTTACCTATCATCCGCATCCGGACATTGTCCTGGGAAAGCGGGAATCGCTACGGGGCGCTGAACTCTTCACCTACGAAGAGAAGCTGGCCCTCTTTCAGCGTTTCTCTCTGGACGTAGTGGTCTTTATGCCCTTCACAAAGGAGCTGGCCTCCATGACGGCGCTTAGATATCTACGGGAGATACTTCTGGGAAAGCTTCGGGCCAGAAACATTGTCATCGGATACGATCAGTGCTTTGGGCGAGGCCGAAAGGGTAACTACGAGTTTCTCAAGCTAATGAGCAAGAAGTACGATTTTGAAGTGGATCGTATTGAGGCAGTTAAAAGCAAAGGGGACATTATTTCCACATCCAGAATTCGTGGAGAGATACAGGCAGGCAACGTTAGCGAGGCTAACCGATTGCTGGGACATGACTATTTTCTGACAGGCACTGTGGTTCGAGGCTTCCAGAGAGGTCAGAGCATAGGTTATCCCACCGCCAATCTGGACGTGGCTGAATCCAAACTGATTCCTGCGGAGGGCGTGTACGGAGCAATCTGCGAATGGGGCGGTCAGCATTATCGAGCCATGGTGAACATTGGCAAAAATCCAACCTTCCAGAACGAACAGATGACCATCGAGGCCAATATCCTGGACTTCAAAGGCGATCTTTACGGGGAAACTTTGCGACTGTACTTCCTGCATCGACTCCGGGAAGAGCTGTCCTTTGCCTCGGTAAACGAGCTTGTGGAGCAACTTGGCAGAGATGAAAAGGCCACCCGGAAAATGAGTGTACCCTCCTCCTACTCCCTGTAGCGTATGTCTTTGTGCATTTTTTTTGGGGAAAACTGACAATCCGTAGGAAAAAATCTTGCTTCAAATTGACGCCTGGGTCAACTTTGGAGTACGTCTTCGGGCGTAAAAAAAAGAACGGGCAGCTAATACTGTGGTATTAGCGCTCATGGGCAACGACCCAGGAGGAGTGTTTAATATGAAAAGACTGGCAATGAAGCTGGTATGTTTCCTTGCGCTCTCTCTCGTTCCTGCTGGCCTCATGGCTGGCGGTGGATCGTCAGAGAAGCCATTGGCAGGAAGTTATCCGATTGTACTTTCACACGGATTGTTTGGATGGGGGGATTCCGACGGATCCGGAATCATCAGCATTGTAGAA
>JAGRNE010000226.1 GCA_020440915.1 Leptospiraceae bacterium
TGGGCTGCTTTGCTCAGACCGGATTGAAACTCCACGGAAATGCCGTCGCTACCGGAGCCATGCAGCAGCACGATGACTGGAAGCCTCTTTTCGTAGCCTGCGGGCACGTAGATTCGGGCCTTCCGCTTATGATCGTGAATGCTGGTAGTAAATTCCCTTACTTCGCCGGGCAGACCTTCGGTTTGCACAGGCAAAGTTCCCTGGCAGGAAAGAATCAGCACAGAAACAAAGAAAGTCAGAGTGATTCGCATTGCATTCTCCGGATTTCTCAAAACCCAATTATTAGACGCAAAGGCTACCCTGTATTTCAGAAAAATCCGGGCTTTCCTGGCAAATTACCAGGGAAAGCCGTGCGTTTCGGAAAACTGAATCAAGCGAATTCTGTCAGCTTTCCAGACCCTGGGAGGAAAAAAACTCCTCCAGTAGCTCTATGACTCTTTCTGGCATTTCCTGGTGGGGATTGTGACCGCTGGGAAGAGCCACGCTTCTCAAATGTTTGAAGTGGGATAGGATCTCCTGGATCTGATCCTCTGGAGGTTTGAGATGGCTTTCGGTTCCATAGATAAACAGTGTGGGGCATTGAATTCTGCCCCAGAGTTCCCGACTCAGATCAGGAGGAAAGGGAACTGGAAGCATTCTGTTGCGAATAGCAGGATCGTGTTTCCAGCGAACGCCATCTGCATCCTGATTGGTCCAGAGTTCGGCCAACTTGTGCCGATTCTCCGGAGGCGTTCGCGGATGGGCCCTGGACAGCATCTCGCGCGCAGCCTGCAACGAAGGCATACTGTTATTCTTTGCGGGGCGTTCCTTGCGCAGCTTCCTGGCCCAGTCCTGAAGTCGGTCCGCTTCCTTGTCTGGCGGCCATCGCCCGGAGAAGCCTTCGATGAGAACCAGCGATCGCACTTCCTGCGGCACAATGCCCGCATGTCTGGATGCAAGGGCGGATCCCATACTGTGTCCCAGCAGATGATATCCGTTTTCCAGGGTTCCCGTGAATTGGATGAAGTCGGCCAGAAGCATGGCCGAGGAATAAAACCATCCTTCGGGAATATGGGGCGAATCCCCATGACCTCTCCAGTCTGGAGCGATAAGATTGAATCGCCGACTGAGAAAATCTTCTAGAAAATAGAAGCCCCGGCCGGTGTCCTGAAATCCGCTCAGAAGTAGAATGGATTCGGATTTTCCATTATCGCGAATGAAGTACTTGAATTTTCCCTGAAAATCTTTCTGTTGCATGGGTTAACCTGTTCCAACACTACTTAGTAGGGTACAGGAAAATCTCGTCGTATCTCTTCAATCTCTTTTAACACTTCCGGCGAAAGCTTCATGTTGAAGGCCTTCAGATTGGAATTCAATTGTTCCATGCTGGTAGCGCCGATGATCACCGAGGTCATGAAATACTTCTGATGAGAGAAAGCCAGCGACAAATGATTGAGAGCAATCTCGTGCTTTTTTGCCAGTTCTGCATAAGCCTCCACCGCCGCATGAGCCTGTTTAGTGTTTCGTTGATTGTGGCGGGCGGACTGGATCTTCCAGCGGCTCCCTTCCGGTATCTTTCCCTTTCTGTATTTTCCGGTGAGCAGACCGGTGGCCAGAGGAGAATAGGCCAGCAGGGAGACACCTTCGCGTATGGCAACTTCGGCAAGATCCGGTTCAAAGAGTCGGTACAGTAGGCTGTATTCATTTTGTATGGTTTCCATGCGCGGTAGATTGAACTTCTCCGCAAGTTGCAGATACTTCATGGTTCCCCATGCGCTTTCGTTGGACAATCCTGCATGCCGAATCTTTCCGGATTGTACCAGTTCGCCCAGGGTTTGTAGCACTTCGTGGAAGTTCTCTACTCTTTCTGCGGTATCCTGACCATCCGGCGCGAACCTCCAGAAACCGCCAAAGTGGTAGAATGGTCGGTTGGGCCAGTGAAGTTGATAGAGGTCGATGTATTCGGTTTGCAGTCGCTTCAGAGACTCGTCGATGGCCGCCAGAATATTCTTTCTATCGATAATTGCGTTTCCGTCTCGAACCCAGCGGAGGCCCCGCCCGGCCACTTTACTAGCGAGGACAATCTTTTCCCGGATTCCGGGGCGCGAAGAGAGCCAGTTACCGATAATGGTTTCCGTTTTTCCATAGGTGTCCGGGGCCGGAGGAACGGCGTACATCTCGGCGGTATCGATGAAATTGATCCCGGCTTCCAGAGCTCGGTCCAGTTGCGCATGACCCTCGGCCTGCGAATTCTGTTTGCCGTAGGTCATAGTTCCCAGGCATGCTATGCTAACTTCCAGATCGGTTCTTCCAAGCTTTCTTCGTTCCATCGTTCAAGAAAGTGGGAAGCCCATGGAGGCTCAAGAGAAAAGTAATGCCGGGCTTTCCGGCGAATTCATGCTGCCGCAAGTAAACCTGGAAGTCGCCGAACATCTGATCCCCTGATTCCGGGGCAAGCCGGTTCCGGGCGAACTGCTCAGGCTATATGGTATGGCGACATTCGAACGAAAAAGCCGAGTGGGAGCGCCCTTGTTCCTGCATTTCTTAGCGTAGGGTGGCAAAGACATGGGTCCAGTGATTGGTTACCGGATGATGCCCAATGCCATGTTCTTTTAGACCGCAGTTTTCAATATTTCGTTTGTGCCCTGGACTGCTGAGCCAGCTTTGAAGAACCTCCCGGGCATCTCGCTGGCCGAAAGCAATATTCTCGGCAGCCCGGCTATACCGCAGACCTTCCTTTTTCATTCGATCGAAAGGGCTTTCGCCTTCTGGATTTGTATGGGAAAAGAAGTCCCGGCGAGCCATATCGTTGGAATGATTCCTGGCCACACGCATGAGCGTCGGATTCAGCTTCAAGGGCGCGCAGCCGACCTTCTGGCGGTGTTCGTTGACGAGCTGCACAAAGCGCGCTTCCTCGACGCCCAGTTTTATGGTTTCCTCGGGCTCAGTGGGCCCGGGGGAGGGGGGCTGATTTTCCTCTACGGGAATGGATGGATGGGGCTGAACCTGGCCGGTATCGGGGTCCACCTGAACTCTTCGTTCTTGCAGATTCGGCGCCTGACAGGAGGCAAGGAAGGCAATTAGAACCAGAAAGTAGACAGGAGCAGTGCGCATATTCTATTGGACGGTAAGACCGCAAAAAAGGTTGGGTCCGGAGTATCCATGCTGCCGGACACAAGACTTGCGCTCAGCGAAGCAATTGCAGTAGCTTCCCAATGCTTATATGTTGCTCCAGAGGATGCCGCAGCAGACGGTCCTCGTAGATCTCATATTTATTTCTCCGGCCCTGCTTGATTCTTCTGAGAATGCCGGCTTCCTCAAGGTCCAGCACGATTCCCTGCACTGCCCTTTCCGTAATGTTTACCATCTGGGCTACATCACGGAGGCGAATCTCCGGATCACGGTAAAGGCATAGGAGTACATGGGAATGGTTGCTTAAGAAAGTCCATTCATGCCCGGTTGTCTGGGGACTTTTTAATGTAATCTTCTGTTTCATCTCCACAGTGGTCTGCTCCTTAGAATCTGGCTCCTTTTGCGATGTTTGGTGCAGGCCGCTACCGAAAGTATTTGAGCAGCCTTACTTCATTACCTTTTTCGTTGTACTCTACCAGGTCAAACGCATTACGGGTGATCATAATGCCCCTTCCGTGCAGTGGCAACTCGCCATCCGGAGGAGTGCTTGTCTTTTTTTCAAGGTCTCCATGGTCGAAGCCAGATCCCTGATCCTGGATTCTGTAAACCACTCCGTTTACATCCAGGTTGTAGTCAATAGTGACTGTTCGCTGGCGAAAACGGGGGTCCGCCTGCCGAAGAGAAATGAACTCGCTGTAGTTGCCGCTGGCCAGTTCCTGGCTTTTCTCTTCATAGGTAATCGACAAATTGCCATGTTCTATAGCATTAATCAAGATTTCTCGCAGACCGATCCGGATCATGGCAGCCTGTCCCTTATCCACGTAGCGTGGTATATTCCGAACCAGCCGCTGCGAAAGTTCCTCCACGGCGATCAATTCGTTACCCAGAGAAAAAGTGAGCTGTTCCTTCTGCAAAAATTGCAGCAGGTAGTCTTCCTTGAGAGGTACCAGGCGGCCCAGAATCTCCCAATCCTTTTCTCCCTGCATCTTCTGCAGAGTGAGCTGAAACTGAGCGGCCTGGGATTCGCGGGTTCGCACCGGAATCTTCATTTGCAGGCTTTCTTTTTCTTTCTGGAAGACATCGAATCGTTCCCGGAAGAACTCCAATGTGCGGAACTGATCCGCAGGATCGCCATGGATAAGGGATTCAACGTGTTTGCCTTCCAGTTCTTCCGGACCCAGACCCAGTTCACTCCTGGTAGCACGACTGGCCAGACGAATGATTCCGCCGGAATCGATGGAAAGGATGATGTCCCTGGATCCATCGATGAGATGTCTGTATCGTCTTTCCGAAGCGCTGAGCCGGCTGTTCGTCCGGTTCAATTCCGCCAGGTTATGGCGTAGCTTTCGGTTCAGATTTTCCACTGTATCGTTCAAAAACAGCAGGCGATTGGCAATACGCAGCGCCGAACCACCCACAAAAATCAAGAAAGCATAACCGGTAATGCCTTCATGTCCTTTGCCCTGGGACGCGTTGAGTATGTCGACAAGGCCGGTGAGCGCTACAACGATGGTTCCCACCAGAATGTTACCGGGGACTGTATTAAAAAGAGCCTGCTGCATGGCCTTTAGCTGACCATGGCGCACACGGAAGAGTCTTACGTAACGCCAGTAACGTAAGGGAATGGCCAGAAGAAAATAGAGCAAAAAGAAAATGGCCATGACCCGCCAGATTACCAGCAGATCCTGAATGAGGTTTATGGACGGCAAAAACAGGATGCCCAATAAGACCAGATGAAATCCCCAGATGGATTTTAGGAACCAGCGATGCACCCCACCCTGGGCAGCCTGGATAAAGGAGGCGAAAACCGGCAGTAGAAGAAAAACCGATCCCAGTTCCAGCCTGAGATTGATGTAATACTCCGGCACAATCGTGTAAATGGTGGCGGTGCGGCTGAAAAGCCAGAATGCCATGAGGGCAGAGAAGAATCCAAAGTATACGTTGTATCGATCCTCTTTTTTCTGCAGAAAGAAGAGGATATGAAAAAGTCCGATGGCCAGATAGATACCAATAAGTGAAAGACTCAGTGCTTCCGAAGTTTCCCGATTTACTGAAGTAGAATCCGCGATGCGATACGGCGCTCCGTAATACAGACCGGTTTCCATGTTCAGCGGATCGCCGCGGATGGCGAAGAGCAGACAGTTCAAACCAGGTTGAAAGCGCCGTACATCCAGTGGAGTTATATAGTCTCTCCGGCTGAAGCCATTGCCGTTGGAAGGCGAGGCGGCCATCAGGTGCCCGTTCAGGAAAATCCTCCACTCTTCGCCAATGTGTGCCATCTGAAGAGTAGGGGAATGCATTTGAGAAAGAAGCGACTCCGAAACATCAAAGCAGGTCTTGATTGTGAAATCCCGGGACGGGCTATCCGTCCACTGCGGAAAAGAACGGTGGGGCACCCCTGACAGGTCCAGAGTATGTATGCGAATGGGACGGCCAGCAGGACTTCGGGCCGGCGGAATCACTTTCCAGGTCGTTTCGGATGGAATGCTGGCAACGCCCGGCTCATCCAGGCCGTGCAGCCCTTCGCGGACAAAAGCCGTATGTTGATTCAGGTCGATTTCGAAGCTGGCCTGCGGGCTCTCGCCACAGGAAAATAGAGAAAGCATCAACGGAAGGCCTATAAGTATTGCTTT
>JAGRNE010000227.1 GCA_020440915.1 Leptospiraceae bacterium
TCTCTGCTAGAAGTCGACCGCGCCGACTCCGGTTGACCGCCCGGACTCTGGTCGACGACTCGGACTCTGGTCGACGACTCGGACTCTGGTCGACGACTCGGACTCTGATGGACGACTCGGACTCTGATGGAGAAGGTCAGGTTGCGCAGGGTATGCCGGATACGGAAGCACTGATTTGTGCGACAACCCCGAGATCACCCGAACAGTCATTTCGGAAACAGAGCGACCGGCGCCTCGTGGACCATATTTTTCACCTGCCAGCTGTTGTAGGCCCGGGTTGTGCCATCGGAGAAAGTCAGGATGATTCTTTCCAGGAATACGGCACGTACCTCGGAGCCGGTTCCCACCGATGGAAAGGTGACGGTAGAGGACAGTTGATTCGCAGGCAACGTAACATTTTGAATCCGCTCTACCAGCGCAAATTGTCCCACTCGGGGCGGAGGAGTCAGGGAAAACAGGGAACGAGCTGGCTGAAAGGTTACTGCGATTCGGGAGATGTCTTTGCCCGTATTATTGAAGAAGCGCATGGAAACCTGCTTGGAGGAGTCGCTGTAACTATCGTAGTAATAGCTGAATTGCGAAATAATCATGGGATAGCGGCCTTTTTGAGCCAGAAGCTGCTTGATCTTCGAGCGAGCCTTATCGATTTCTTTGTGCCGTCCAAGAACTGCCTTTCGGATCTCGGAAGCATTGTTCCCTGCGGCCACCGCGGTCGGGCCATCGAACCCATTGTTGGGCCAGAAGCCGGCGATCAAAAGCAATGGGAAAAATAGGATCTTGCTGCTTTCGACTGTAGATTCCACTACCTCTGTTTTGGAATCGTCAAGACCAGGGGCATCCACTTTGAAAGTGACGTTATGCGTATCATTTTCCCAGCACGGAATAAGAAATAAAGTAAATGCGAAGACAATGCAGCGATTGGTGCTCAGTCCTGGAATCCGACTCTGATTGGATCGGATGCGCACCATGGAAGTATAGTCTTTCTTGAGTCCCTGTTCCTCCAGGGCGGCGGTAACGTTGGCATTATCGGTGTAGGCTGCGAATTCTCCCGTCGGTTGGGATGGCTCGGAGGATGTATGATAGATTGTAATGCAACTGGGAAGAAAGATCTGTACAGACAGAAGGATTAGGAATGTAAAACTTCGCATTGCCGGGAACAGGACATGCGACGCGCACTATGTCAAGTCAGAAACCCTTTCCTTTTTCCCGGCCATTTCGCTTCTCTGCTCCGGTTGTCTTTCTGGCAGTGAAATTCGGGTTTCCGCTTTTTGCCGTAAGGACGAATCGCGGTCGCAGATTGAGAACCTGCCTTTTGCGGGCCACAAATCTGGCAGATCGGACTCTTCCATTTGTTCCGAAAATGGAAACCTCTAAGATCGCTGGAATAGAGCCCCCCCCCCCCGGAAAACAAAAAAGGCCGCTGCAATGGCGGCCTCATCAGGATCGGAACGGAATCCGAACTCAATTTTCTGGAATGTGGGCAGGGAAGGATTCGAACCTTCGTAGACTCGCGTCGGCAGATTTACAGTCTGCTGCCATTAACCTCTCGGCCACCTACCCGATGGTGCTGCCTGTAGGCCTCGAACCCACGACCTGCTGATTACAAGTCAGCTGCTCTACCAGACTGAGCTAAGGCAGCGCTCGCAAGCAAGGTCTCGGAAATGCCCTGGTGCGTCAAGCAAAGTAAAGGTATTGTCTTGCAGCCCCCGGTGCATATTTTGGGACTTCCTACGGAATTGGGCAGAGCTATGAAATCAATCTGGGAAAAATGGAAGATCTTCTACGGAAGAGTGCAGGAGGAGAAGCCCCTGCGATTCAAGATATCGGTTAGCAGCCTGGTCATCATATTTCTGGGAGGATCCCTTCTTGCGGATGCCAACCCTCTGAATCTACTCATGCCAGGAAGCATCTATCCATTCCCGGCGTACGATTCCCGGGCAACGGTGCCGCTTTACACCATAGAACGGGAAAGCGGAAAACTGGTGAAAATCGAGCGGCCTGTCCTGCTGGATGGCTCGTCGGTGGATCGGATTTTTCGTCTTTCCGCCGCCGTCGCCCGACCTTCCTCGGGTCTGGCACAGAACTTCGATCATCTCGTCTATGCGGTACCCTTTCCGGATTTTCATCTCGCCATCCAGAAAGTCTGGATTGAGAAGGGAAATCTGGTAATCTCTCTGGATGCGAACAGTCTGCGACATGAGCTTGAAGAAAGATTCCAGGGCGAAAGACTGGAAACCATGGAAGAACCCGCAGCTCTTCTGGACGGTTATTTCAAATGCCTGACGCTGACCCTGGCAGAAGCGGATCTGAAGAGCGACGAGCAGATCAAGTTCATTTCCTACAGCATCACACATCCAGAGGCTCTGGATAAATACAAAGAATTCCAGAAGTTCTCATTGGATGCCCGCTATCAGGTAGGGCAGTAAGAGACTATATTGCCGGAAATCGCCGAAAAGCTTATCCAAACAGCCCGATCACTGGCCGGAGAATTCACGCTGGCTCGTCCGTCCTTTTCTGCAGCTGCGGTGGGTGCCGCACTTCTTTCCGCAAATGGCAAGATCTACACAGGCATATGCGTTGAGCTGGCCTGCGGTATTGGTTTTTGCGCCGAGCATGCAGCCATGGCCGAAATGCTCAAAGCCAGGGAAACGATCATCGATACCATTGTGGCCTCCAAAGAAGATGGAGTCGTTCCTCCTTGCGGTCGATGTCGGGAAATGATGTATCAGCTGGATGCGCGAAATAAGAATACGCGGATCATTCTCTCGCCGGATCGAATCGTTTCTCTCGAGGAATTGCTTCCCGAGCATTGGAAGATTTAATTCCCCATCGGAAAGAATTCTCCGACATTCCACGGCAAAGTGTTCTTCCTGCTTCGCCCAGTCTCGGACATCGTCTGGCTTCCGAAGAGGCGAATTCAGAGGGCTTTGTCATTCAACCAGCCAGCACCATGCTGACGTTGGCCGCCGCATGGGCCAGGAAAGGCCATAGCAGCGAATCCGTCTGGATGCGAAGAAGAGACAGAGTCGCTCCGCAAAGATAGTAGTAGGTCGCCATTTCCGGATCCAGGGTTGTGGGAATATGAAGAACCGTAAACACCAGGGCGGAGATGGCATGGCCGGCCCAGTGCGGATCCAGGCCGATTTTCGAAGGAAGCCACTGGCGAAAGGCGATCTCCTCAAAGAGCGGGGCGATGGCTACGCCAATCACAAGCAGTGTCAAATGGAAGCGATCGGGGCTCCGGGCAAAGGGAAGGTCCTGGTTGATGGATGCCAGAAGCATGGTAAGGGCAGTGAATCCGAGCAGGCTTACGAACAGACTGGACGGCCGAGCATCCAGGCGGAAGTAGAGTTTTCTTTCCAGGTTATCCAGCAGATACAGCGAAAAAGGAGCGAATGCGGCCAGGAGCAAAGGCTGAAAAAGATAGAAGCGCAGTAGTTCTTTTTGCGGGTATTTCGCGCTGTGAAAGATTAGAAGAGCAATCCAGGCCACAGTGCCCAGTATGCCCATCACTGCGGGAAGCAAAGGACGCCTTTTTGATAGGATGGCCCGCAATTGCAGGGAAGAAACTTTCTTCTCTTCAGGACCGGCTCGCTTGTATTGCTGATACTGGTCGTCCAGTTCTTGCTTTTCTTTATTGGAAAGGAATCCCTGAAGGTCGGCCGTGCTTCGAACCAATCGCCAGAGTAGAGCAGCGCTGTATCTGTTCCTTTTTGACATTGCCACCAGGGGAATCCTCAAAAACCTGGTAGTCGGAGGAGTCCATGAAAGCCAAGAAACTCGCCATCGTAGGGGCCACCGGAGCGGTGGGCCAGGAAATGCTGAAGGTCCTCGAAAAGAGGAACTTCCCGTACGATGAACTTGTACTGCTAGCATCGGCCAGATCTGCCGGAAAGAAAATCAACTTTCGCGGTCAGGAATACACGGTACAGGAACTCAAAGAGGACTCGTTCAAGGGAATCGACCTGGCGCTGTTCAGCGCCGGCGGCTCCATCACAAAGAAATTCGCTCCCGTAGCGGTGGAATCCGGAACCATTGTGGTAGACAATTCCAGCGCCTATCGTATGGATCCGGAAGTGCCTCTGGTTGTTCCGGAGATCAATCCCCAGGATGCGAAGAAGCATAAAGGAATTCTGGCCAATCCCAACTGTTCTACCATTATCATGTTGATGGCGGTGTATCCCATCCATAAGCTTTACGGCATCAAGCGAATTGTGGTTTCGACCTATCAGGCGGCCTCCGGGGCTGGCGCGGCTGCCATGCAGGAATTGGAGGATCAGGCCAAAGCAATGCTTGCCGGCGATCAACCTCCCACAGAGGCATTTCCATTCCCGCTGGCCTTCAATGTATTCAGCCATAACTCTTCGTTGTATCCGGATAACGGATTCAATCAAGAAGAAGTGAAGATGGTCAAGGAAAGCCACAAGATCCTGGGCACTGAAAGCATTCGCATCAGCCCAACCTGTATTCGAGTGGGCACCTTTCGCGCCCATGCCGAGTCCATTCACATGGAACTGGATCGGGAAGGTGACCTGGACGAAGTGCGAAAGGCGCTTTCGGGTTTTCCGGGAGTTCAGCTGAAAGACGACACGGAGAAGAATCATTTCCCTATGCCTCTGGAAGTATCCGGGCAAGACGATGTTTTCGTAGGGCGCATTCGATGGGATCTTGGCGACGAAGGCCATAAGAATCTTCAGCTCTTTTGTGTGGGCGATCAGCTACTCAAAGGCGCAGCATTGAATGCAGTGCAAATCGCAGAGATTCTTTGAGTGTTGCGCCCGGCTTCACGAGTCTGAATTCACCGCAAGCGGCGCCGAAGCGGCATTTCCCTTGAGTTGCCCGGGCTGTGCAGCATGGTTACGACAGGTCTTGCCCAGAACATGCCGCTGAAGACCCGGGGCGACCGAAACGCCTCGGGTAGATAAAGGATAAATCATGGATCCAAGAGAACAGGTACTAAAAGATATTCTAGAGATCTTCAAGAAGAATGGCATTTCTGCAGGCGATGTCATGGACAAAAAGAAGATGATGGATGAAATCAAGTCCTGGCCCCAGGATCGCAAGATGATGGTTCGGGATGCCTGGCATTTGCTGGTGGGAAACGGCCTTATTCAGGAAGGCGATCCCGCTGGCCCGCGTCTGACGCCTCGCGGCGAACAATTCATGAACTCCTGATCCATGCCTCCCGGATAAGAACTTCCGGCGCTGTCGGCTTCGGAATTCCTGCCCGCCGTCTCGAGTCTGGTGGGATACAATCCTGACTCCTGACTCTCGTTGGGAGTGGGGCCCCCGGAAAATGAACTCTATCCGGTTGTTTTTCAAGGAACGGAATGCTCCGGTTCTTTCGGCCAGACGCTGGAGCCATAATTCCAGAGGCCATGCGAAAGACCATCCGTCAAGGATGGCATGATTGGTTGACATCGTTTCACACTCTGTTCTTGCTGGGAGGATGAAAGTACTGGTACCGCTGGCCGATGGCTTCGAAGAAATGGAAGGAATCATCATCATCGACGTCTTGAGAAGAGCCGGGCTGGAAGTTCGGACAGCCTCGCTCAAACCCGGCGAAGTGCTGGCATCCCGCAAGACCAGGCACCTGGCCGATACAACCATCGATGCGGTTCGCAAGGAGACCTTCGATGCAGTGGTGTTGCCCGGCGGGGCAGAAGGCGCCAGGAATCTGGCCGCCGATGCGCATCTTGCGGAGATTCTGCAGGATATGAAAACAAGGGACAGGATCATCG
>JAGRNE010000228.1 GCA_020440915.1 Leptospiraceae bacterium
GAAGCGAAATACCGGCCATTCATCCCATTATGGAAAGTCTGGGCGGCTTTCTTATGGTGTACTTTTTGCTAACCAGTCAGGATTTTGTATTGTCCCTTCTGGCTCTTCTCTTCTGCGGTCATCTAATCATATCCGTAACCACTGACTGGACCCTGTATGCGCTGGATTATGAGAATACGATGGTTGCGGCTCTCATCGCTCTGATCTTTCTGGGGCGCAAATCTGTTATCATGGATACAGATCCTCTGCAGGAAGCTTCATTGTTCTGGCAGAACCTGCAATTGTCTGGAGAATCCAGCACCGACTCCTGGGGCCTATTGCTGCAATTTCTTACATTCAGCGTCTGGGTCGGTCCGTTCCTGACCGCAATGGGCGCGCTGCTACTTCTACTTCCGCTGCATTTATGGAAGCCGGAGGGGCTTGGCCTCGGCGATATATGGCTCATGATACCGCTGAGTCTATTTCACAGTATGCCATTTGTTCTGATTCCCATTATTGCAGCATCGGGATGGAGCGTGCTGCATATTCTGCTATTCAACCGCGATTCCAGGTCTCCGGCTCCTCTGGGAGCATTTCTTTCCATCGGAAGTATTATTACTGCGGTTGCGCAATTCGCCTTTTACTAGAATAGAATTTCGTGCACTTGAGCAGACTCGGCCACCGAGCCTTCGTTGTGTATTCGGGGTGGAACCTTCTAAACCAGCGTCCAGAGAATTCCGGGGAGCCTCGGACCGGGTAAGGGTTGCCGGCCATGGAAGAGTTGTTCGAACCTACCTCTTCTCTCAACCATGGCCGTTATAGCGCAGATCAGTTGGTGCGAAACATCAGAACTTCGTAGTTAGGCACGGTAATTTCCTGACCGCCCCAGCCAAAGTTACAGTTACTGCCCACAATCTTTCCTGGATGCACTCCTCCATTGTAGGGAGCTCGACAAACGTACAGGATCCGATTTCCTTCGCGACCTACTTCAATGGGAACGTAGCCGTTCAGCCGGGGAATCCCTCCATTGGAAGCTTTGTGCCAGCTGTAGCGCTGCAGGGATGCCTGGGAAACTTGCAACGTATAGTAGCTGTTGGCTTCGATTTCTCTACCGCCATACCCAAAGTTGCAATTGCTGCCTACAATCTTGCCTGGATGATAGGTTCCGTTAAGAAAGCCAGCACACAGAAAGAGGTTGTTTCCATTTTCGTAGCCACCGTAAAGAGTAAACCCGTTCACCTGTCCATTGGATCCGGGAACCCATCTGTCCTGAGCATAGAGGGCCGTTGCGCCCAGCAGAGCCACAGCAAGAGCCAAAGATAGTCTTTTCATCTTATTCTATTCCTCCAGGTTCGAAACGCGAACCTCACCTATAGACGATACCCGGTTGCGCCAGGGCAAATTCCTTTTTCTGAGAATCCCGATAAGGAAGAGAAATATTTTCAGTGAACCGGCGAGTGCATGTCCAGGCTCCGCTGCATAGCAGGATGATGCGCAAGAAGCCTCAATGCTGCCTGAATGCAGGCTTTGCCAGCATCGGTATGATTCCAAACATTCAAACCGGAGGGATGAGGAAAAGCGATCCAATCGAATTCAATGCCCAGCCACCGGCTACGAAAAAGCCGCCCGATGACTTGATCCAGTTTATAGGTGGCTCTCCCTTTGCTGTTTAGTAATACCGGCAGACCGTCCTTCGACTTTTCACGGTAGAGCGGAGGCCCCGGGCTAGCATTTTCCTGCACAAAACGGGCATTGCTGTAAGCGGCCTGCATACTGGCTCGCTCCAGCAGCTGGTCGATGGCCAGCTTGCCAATGGGAATAACCAGGGTCGGTTTATGGTAGAGCATTTCGAACTCCAGATACTCCATACAGTTTTCCACTTCCGGTCGGGAGGGCTTTCGATCTCCGTTGCTGGCTTTGCCTGGAAAACAACGGCAGACAGCAGACATATTCACTTTCTTTCGAAAATCCTCTTCCTGAACGCCAATACTGGATAACCACTTGAAGAGAGTCTTGCCTGCAGTGTATGCGAATGGCTTGCCGAATCGCTCTTCATGAATTCCAGGCGCCTGTCCCAGACTGATGATCCGACTTCTTCGCACGCATCCATGGACTGGCTTTCCCTTCATTTCCGGGCATTTTGTGCAAGAAAGAAGCCTTTTCACATGGGCATCGTAGGACTGGCGGCGATGGCCCGCGGAAGCAGAAGGCATGCTTACCAGTATACCGCTCGGCTCTGGATTGCAAAGCATGTAATTCTGAGAATGGAAGGCCGGGACATCGCAAGGGGCCGGCCACCGGCCAGGCAAGAGTCTTCGCGGCTGCGAAGGCGAGAGCTCAGCGTTCATTGCCTCAGATCGGCTTTGAAATTGTCAGACCGGCTATTTTCCGTAGATCCTGAGAAGTCGCATGTAAACGCCGGGATTGTCCTGGATATAATCCACCAGGTTTTCTCGGGAAATGCGATACACTTCGATCTCGGATACTGCGATGAAATCAAAGGAAGACGGGGCTTCTTTCTGGATCTGGTAGATTTCCCCGCAGAAGTCTCCCCAGCCCAGAGTCTCGATTACTTCGCCATCCGATACCACGTTTACTTCGCCGCGCTTGACAATAAAGGCTTCGTAGCAGATTTCGCCTTTCATAAGTATCCGTGTTCCGGCCGGATAGCTTCTCTGCTCCATGATCAATTCCAGCTGAGTCTTCTGAGCAGAAGTGATCCCCTGAAGGAACCTGGAATGGGACAATGTTTCCCAGGTTCCGGTGCGACGAATATCGTTCAATCTCTTGAATTTCTCTAGAAGTTCGGAACCCCGAATAAAATTCAGAAACTTGGTCTTTTCGATGGTCAGTGCGCGAACATCTGTGGCGGCGACTACATCGGCGCTCCGCGGTTGTTCCAGAATCAGCGAAGCCTCTCCAAAGTATTCGTAAGTTCCGTAGAGCTTGGAGATGCTATCGTCTTTCACCGATTCCTGCTCCATACCTTCCACCCGTACGTTGCCAGCCACAATGATAAAGAATTTATCGCCTGGAGTGTCCTTCTCTATGATCTTCTGCCCGCGCTCGAATTTCTCCTCTTCAACGATGGAAAGAAACTCCTTGGACTTGGCGATGGGAAAATCCTTGAAGATGTCCACGTTGGAAAGCACATCCAGGATTCTATAAGCAACTTCGTGGCGGGGCGGCTTTACCGAAGGATACAGTGTGTTTTCAATGCCAAATGTAGCCAGCCGCATTTTAGTATCCGGCGGCATGTCCTTTTTGGCAATGTGGTATACGGTGATTTTCTGCTGCGTCTCTTGAGGAAGAGTATTCAGATAGTCGATCCTGGTATGGAGAGGCGGGATGCCCGCTTCGTGGTAGATGATATCGTAATGCCAGGGAAAATCGTTTAGATCTCTGTATCTGGTTTCAGTGAGCACACCTTTGTCCAGAAGCTCGGTGAATTTTTCGGGTTCGTTCAGGTGATCCGAAGAGTAGACAAAGCTCTGATCCTGGAACTGGTATTCAAAACTAAGACTGGGAATGGAATGCAATGCGTAGTTGAAGCGAAAGATTGCCCCATTTATGATGTAGTTTTTTCCGATCACCACCGGCACAAAATCAAACAGACTGAAGAGCTCTTTCTTGGGAATGCGAGTAAGCGCGTTGTATTTTCGGATAAAGGAGTGGATTACGGTTTCAGTAGTGTAGATCGTGATCTTTCCCTCTTCCAGGATCTTCTGAAAGGTTCCTGCATCGTGATCCGCATGGCAGTGAGTCAGAATAATGGAGTTGATGTGCTTGGGATTTACGTTGGACTTTCGCAGCCATTCGGTGGAGTTTACCGGCGGATCCACCATTATGCCCTGATGGTTGATCCATAAAATGAAGCCGGATGTGTTGTCGTCCGGATCAAAGCCATGGCTGGGTCCCAGACAGGTAACGCCCAGAAGAGGAGGTTGATAGGGCTCCGGCATTCTTTCGCCAGCATCGTAAATGATGTTGTAGCCCACTTCGCCAGGAACGGAGGTATGCTTCTTCATATCTTCGTCTCGGACCTCAAAGTCTCCTCCATTCTTCTTTTCAATAGTAACGTTATTGAATCGAACCTTATCGTTCTTGAAGATTACAAATCGAACCAGGTCGTCCAGCTGACGGTTTCCCCGAAAATGCTCCATTTCGGCTCGCATATCCGGATAGCCGAATGTGTCTTCGCCGTTCACATATTCGGATCGAAGATCTACAACCTCTGGACCAAAGACCGACTCCTGCAACACTACTTTGAACTGCTCTCGTTGCTCTTCTGTACAGACCACATAGGTCTTTTTTTGACGAAGATAGAAGTTGTAATAGAGCGGAAACTCCAGCTCGGCTACAGAAATGCCCTTCTCCACATGGAAAAACTCTCCGGGCAGAACAAAGATCTGCGGAGTGCTCCGAGGAAGGAGCATGGTATCCTTGATCGTCTCTGGCGGGGCGCCAAACTGAATATAGCCAACGGAGGTCTCTACTAGATAACCGCCTCGGGGGAGCGTTGTATATGGTTCTGTTAATATGATTCGGGCCATTTTGTATTACCTGGGCATACGGCAGGGGTACTTTTTCTTGCGGTCCTGAAGCAACTTGATCTAGATAGCCTCTGGGCTATGATAACTCCCTCACGCTGGATTACAATTTTTTTTCCCCTTCTCTTAACGGCCCTGGCAGGTCCAATATTGAGTTGTTACCGGGAACGAAATTCCGATGCATTGCAGGGCATAGTGCTACCTGCTGCCGGCCATGAACATGAACTTAAAATTCGTCTGTCACAGGTTGAATCCGGTATCCGAACCTTCAATCTGGAAGAGGCTGCCGGTCATACCCACAACGTTGTTCTTACTGAAGAAATGGTGCAGACGGTGAAGGCCGGAGGTATTGCAGAAGTGCAGTCCAGCGTGGAGCAGTACCATACTCATATTGTGAGAATAGAGCGCTTCTTTTGAATCCTTCGGAACCGAATTACGGACATTATGAGTCCTGAATGCTCAGATATCCTGGTTACCGGGCCCCTTCCCTCTGTTCTTAATTCGATTATTTGCATTCTCGCATTGTTCTGGCTGGTATGGGACGGTTATTGGACGGAAATCCGGAGCATCTCTATTCTAGTGATTCTGTGTTTCCATTTCCTTTTCCGTGCTTCGAATTTGCCGGAAAGGGACGGATAAAAGATTTGAGCTTTGCCGAGAACAGTGAATATCCAGGCCTGCGATGACCCCGGGGCCCGGGCATAGAGAAAGGGGACCTTGCAGTCCCCCACTTGAACTCCGACGGAGACAGGGTACCCGTCGCGAATAAAGAGAGTATCTCTTATAGATGCTTTTCGATAAATTCTTTGAGCTGCTCTTTTGGCAGAAGGCCCACAACTTTGTCCACAGGCTTTCCATCTCTATAGAGCACCAGGGTAGGAATAGCCGTAATCCCCAGAGATTGCGCGATTCCTTGATTTTCGTCTACGTTCACTTTGGCAAACTTAACGGCTTCCATTTCGCCGGAGAGCTCTTCCACAATGGGAGCTACCATGCGACAGGGACCGCACCATTCCGCCCAGAAATCAACCAGGGTTACTCCCTGCGCGGTTTCTTCGGTGAACTTATCTTCTGATAATGCTTGTACTGCCATCTTTCTGCTGTGCCTCCTATTCGGTCACTTATACCC
>JAGRNE010000229.1 GCA_020440915.1 Leptospiraceae bacterium
TCTACCCTGGTTCACTCTGTTGGTGGATGGGCAGCCCTGGCCGGAGTTCTGGTTCTGGGTCCACGTCTTGGGAAGTATATCAATGGCGGAATCAACCCCATTATGGGTCATTCCATGCCTCTGGCTACTATAGGTATGTTCCTTCTGTGGCTGGGCTGGTTCGGATTTAACGGCGGTTCCGTACTGTCAGGCGATCCTGCCGGAGTATCTTATGTGCTGGTAACTACTTCTATGGCGGCCGCTACCGGTCTCGTAGGAGCTGTAATCACAGCGCTGATTATCTCCAAAACACCTGACCTTTCCATGGCTCTTAACGGCGCCCTGGCCGGTCTTGTGGGAATCACCGCTGGTGCAGACACCGTACAGATCATGGGATCCGTTTATATCGGACTCATCTCTGGCGTAATCGTAGTAGCCTCTGTAATGCTACTGGATAAGATCAAGATCGACGACCCGGTGGGCGCGATCTCTGTTCACCTGGTATGTGGTATCTGGGGAACACTGGCTGTAGGTCTCTTCGGCGGCGGCTCTTTCATGGGTCAGCTGATCGGAGTTCTGGCGGCTGGAGCGTTCTCTTTCCCCATCGCTTTGATCCTGTTTCTGGCGCTGAAGTTCACCATCGGACTCAGAGTAAGCGAAGAAGAAGAAATGAAGGGTCTGGATATCGGAGAGCATGGCCAGGAAGCCTACTCTGGATTCCAGATTATCCATACTAAGTAAGCGAGAGCGAAGGAGATAAGGCATATGAAAATGATAAAAGCCGTTGTCCAGCCACACAAGCTGAAGGATGTGAAGGATTCTCTCGCTAAGGCTGGTGTAACTAAAATGACAGTAAGTACAGCCGTGGGATGCGGACAGCAAAAGGGTTTCTCAGAAACCTACCGCGGTGTGATCACAGAAGTTAACCTTCTGAACAAAACAGTGATCGAGATTGCAGTGAATGAAGACTACGTAGATGCCACTGTGCAGGCCATCATCGATGGAGCCCGCACAGGAAACATCGGAGACGGAAAGATCTTCATCTCTGAACTCAAAGAAGCGATTCGAATTCGAACCGGAGAAAAAGGAAAGGATGCCATTGGCTAATTTCTAAAATCTGTTCGAAATCATCCTTCGATTTGTCCGGTTGGACGGAGCGAAGGACGAATCCAGAAGGGGCCTCATCCGAAAGGATGGGGCCTTTTTCTTTTGGAGCCCGGGCGGAGCGAAACAGCCATTAGTGGGGACGGGAATTCCAGTCGTCCTCAGGTCCCCGGGACTTCCGTGTCCTCGACCCTGCACAGAAGCAATACTGTTACATCGTCAGAATGGTGTTCCCGGCCTGCGTAATGGAAAAGCGCATCCTGAAGTTGACGCATTTGATGGGAGGCTCTTGTCTTCAGATCAAGAGAGGAGAGTAATTTCTCCAAGCCTGCACTGCCCAATTCTTCCTTCTGTTCGGATTGAATGTCCAGCAATCCATCCGTAAAGCAAAGTAGGCTTTCTCCCGGGTGGATGGAAAATCGGGTGCTCTGATAGGGGCGAGCGATGCTATCGATTCCAAGAAGCGTGCCGTATTCTTCCATGCCCTTCTCTTTAAAGGGTTCTCTTATATCCCCTGAGCTGCGAATCAGTAGAACCTCCGGGTGGCCCGCATTTGCATAATCAACAGTTCTGCCCGAGTCGGAAAATCGCAGGATCAGGCCGGTCAAGTGATGATCCACATCTTCCAGTTCCCCGATCAGTCTTTCGTTGACGGTCTGCATGACCTTCTCCAGCGGGGCATCCTGCATTTCGAAGAAGGTTTGCCGGGCTACCGAGCGAGCCATCAAAGTTAGCAGTCCGCTTCCTACTCCATGTCCGGATACGTCGAAGATGGAAAGTCCCAGGAGTTCTTGATCGCGAAAATAGAAATCGTAGAGATCGCCGGACACCGTCTGCGAAGGAAGATAGAGAACTGCCAGATCCCAGCCTCTGGTGGGACGAAGGTTATGGGTCAGGAAGGATTGCTGAGTCCGAGCTGCCAGGGCCAGCTCTTCCTGGGTAGTGGCATACAGATTCTCCAGTTCCCGGGTGCGTTCTGCAACTCTGCTTTCCAGCGTAGCGTTCAGCGTCTCCAGTTGCTTTTCCCTATGAAACAGCCGAGTCAGGGATCGAGACAATCCGGACAGCAGCGTCCATGTCATGGTAGCCGCGCCTCCGGCGGCCAGAATGAAGAATAGAATGGGCGTTATCCAGTTGTTGAGGGGTACAGAGACTGTCTGCTGTGGCGACTCCGGACGCAATGCGATGAATCCTGAATCGTATCCGTAGCCAATGCAAAAGGACAGCGCCAGATACAAACCCAGGACCATAATACCCGATTTGAATCCGTTGAATACCGTCGCAATGAGCACAGCCAGCGAACCCAGCATAAAACCCATGCTGGCCAGACCGAAAAAGTAAAGATCGCTGAGGCCGGCCAGGGCCGTGATCATTACCATCGAAGACGATCTAACGCCGTAGGGTATGCGATCGAAAAATACCAGAAAACAAAAAACAGCCATCAAAGGCGCATAAAGAAAAAAGAAACGGTCCAGATCCTGGTTTTCGTAGCTTTGCCAGCCCAGATGGAGGAAGGCAGGAACGGCGGGGATAAGTATGAAGCGGAGTGTCTTTTTCAGCAGTCTATGCTGCAACTTCTGCAATTCCCCGGGCATAATGGACAGGTCGATTTCCTGGTCAGAAAAGCCAGCGTTTTCTTGAAGCCGCGCCCCGGTTTGGATGCGAAAAAGAGGAGAGCTGCACCGGACGCCGGCCTGCAGTGTAGCAGATCTGGCCCTGTAGAGGTTTAACCGTGCCAGGCAAACCGGGATACCAGGTTCACCGAAAGACCTCCGGGACCTGATCCTGGCCGTAGGTTCCTTCCGGCAGGCGCATATCTTTGCCCGTTACGCTATCGCTTCGATTTACATAAACAAGCTTGCCCTGATGATTCATAAGGCCAATGAATCTGGGGCCGTACATCGGTCCGCTTACTCGAATGCTGGCCAGGCCATTCGTAAACGGTCGAGCAAAATGATTCAGGCGGAAGTAGCCATGCTTATTGCCCCAGGCGGTGGCCCAATGAGGATTAAGGCGGTCCAGCGCATGCAATGGACCCCGGATCCAGTCCCGGGAGCCTATCTGCACGAACCGGATCTCCGCGCTGCCTTCTGTGTCTATATAATGGAAGAAACCCGCATCCGTAAGTACAGGCGCAAGACCCTCGGAGAATTCTGCGTTCCATAGATCTCCCACCTGGTATTCTGCTTCCAGCACCAGGTCTCCGGCCGTGTTGATGAAGCCCAGCTTTCCACCTACTACGACGGCCGCGCGTCCCTCATGGAAGTCGCCCGCTCTGTCAAACTCCTGTTGAATCACAATTCGGGCCCGACTATCCAGGAATCCTACCTTTCCTTCTGTATAGGTGCTATAGATTGGATAAAGATCCTTGAGCCCATGATGATGCCGGAAGTGTCCTTCTACGGCCGGGGAGACCTTGATCCTGGCAAATCGCTGCAAACCTTCCTTCATAGAGCCTTGCAGCACGGACTCCACTTCCTCATGGACCAGGGTCTCCTGTCCGTTCTCGGTAACGTACCCAACCTGACCTTTCTCATTTGTGAACAATGCGAATCCGTCTGCGAATGGGCTCAGAGTAAGATATTTCGCATCTGTTAACTTGCTACCGGAGCGATCCAGTAGACCATAGTAACCGTCCTGCCGGTACCTTATGTATTCATCGTCCACGATAAGGAGGTCGTATTCAAAATCGAGTATCGTCTCTCCCTGCCGGTTCAAGAGGCCCCACTCTTCCCGGACCATGGCAATCACCAGACCGCGCTCAAAGTAGGCGGCTTGCAGATCCGGTCGCAGGGGGAACAGTAGCTGTCCTTTCTTGTCGATTAAGCCGCATTTGCGATGGCGGTCGTCCAGCAGCAATAGATAGTCTGGCCTATTCTCTGTGGGTGCTTTTGCGGAAGCCTTGCAGGCGAAGGCCATCCCATTTTGAAAGGAACCGGAATAGTCGAAATCTGTTTGCAGTACAACGTTGCCGGTCGCATCGATATACTGTCTATGGACTTCTGTTTTACCATTTTCCGTTCGCCGGTAATTTGAAACCAGTAAAGGATCATATTGCGCGGACTGGTTTTCGTAGCAACCAGTTAAGACCATCAATAGCGGCGCCAGGAAACATAGTTGGTCAATTACCGAAAATGTGGGGAGTGTTGCGGACTTCATATCTGGCCGGTCCTGCAACTGGTTAGCATGGAAGTCATAGGTTCAGCGTATCCTTGATGTTCTTCAACGTTTCGGGTAGTACGGGCTTCACAAGATAGTCCCGCACAAACGGACTGGCTAGCGCCTGTTTTCGATCCCTTTCATCCACGGAGGAACTGACAATATAGACCTGAGTATTTTCTGCGGAGGCGAAGGGATGCAGCGATTCAAGGAATTCCCAGCCATCCATCACCGGCATATTCAGATCCAGAAAGATTACATAGCTCATGGAGGGCCTGTATTGTGGGCGAAAACCATCCAGAGCCTCTTTGCCCTGCCTGTAGGTTTCTGGCCGGGGGTATTCGCACATCTCCAGGAAGCGTTCCAGAAGAGTTACTGTGATCGGATCGTCATCGATTACCAGAACTCTCATTGTCCTCTACTTTCTGCGACTTATTTACAATGTCTCCAATAATTGAGTCCAGTTCCTGCCCTGACTCGGCAATGGACTGCAATATCCAGGAACGATCCTGCTCGGAGTTCTGTCCTGATTTCAAGAGTTCGATCAAGCCCATGAGTCGTGCAAGAGGGGCTCGTACAACATGGGATTGGATCCAGGCAATTTCTCGAAGCCTTTTATTCTGATTTTCCAGCGTGCGCATGTAATCCATTCTTTGTGAAATATCCCTTCCATAGGCGAAGACATGTCCATCCAATCCGAAAACGCCGGAAGAAGACCAGGAAATCCAGCGATAATTCCCATCGCTGCTGCGATAACGATTAATGAAGCCCTGGGCTCTACGTTCGCCGGTAATGGTTTCTTCATATTCATCTAAAGTAACCTCTGAATCCTCCGGGTGCAGGAATTCCGTGAAGGGTCGCGATGTAATCTCATCGGCCGAGTATCCAAGGGTCCTGCAGAAGGCCGGGTTTACCTTAACAAAGCGGCCTTCTGTGCCCACTATCGCCATAAGATCGGGCCCGCCTTCGAAGAGAAAACTCATCTCCTCTTCCTTTTGCTTTCTCAGGATCTCTCGGGCCAGAAACTCGCGTAAAGCCTTGTACACCTGAAGTTCGCCAAAGGCTGGTTGCCTCTGTTTCTGATCCAGAAGGATCAAGGAGCCGGTGAGACCGGCAGCATTGAGTGGAATTTCTGCTCCACATCTGATTCCGGCCTTGAGCGCTGCTTCCTTTCGCAGAAAGCTCGGGTGTTCCCCCAGATGTTTCCAGATTACAGCATCGTCCTTTCGTCCGACGTGCCCTGGAAGACCGGTTCCTGGCGCAAAGAGATGTTCGTAACCCGAAAGCTCATAGAATTGGTGGCCTGCTGCATCCCGGGCATGATAGGCCACCAGTCGGTGACCGTCCGGTTGCGAAAGCCAGAGTTCCGAGGCGCTGAATCGTCCAAACTCATCTAGATAGGCCAGAACGGTTT
>JAGRNE010000022.1 GCA_020440915.1 Leptospiraceae bacterium
ATCAATCCGCGCGTTCGAGTGGATCTGGTCATCGACCACAGTATCCAGGTGGACTACTTCGGTCAGAATGATGCTCTCTTAAAAAACATGGAGCGGGAGTTCGAAAGGAACCGCGAACGTTATGAATTTCTGAAATGGGGCCAGCAGGCTTTTGAAAACTTCGGCGTTGTGCCTCCTGGAGCGGGCATTGTTCATCAGGTGAACCTGGAATACCTGGCCGGCGTTGTGCTGCAAAAAGACGGAGTGGCCTTCCCGGATAGCCTGGTGGGCACCGATTCCCATACAACGATGATCAACGGTCTGGGCGTCCTTGGATGGGGCGTGGGCGGAATCGAAGCGGAAGCAGTGATGCTGGGGCAGCCAATGTACATGCTTCTGCCGCAAGTGGTGGGCTTCAAGCTCAAAGGGGAGCTTCCGGAAGGCGCCACCGCTACGGATCTGGTGCTCACTGTAACCCAGATGCTGCGAAAGAAAGGAGTGGTAGAGAAGTTCGTAGAGTTCTACGGCCCGGGTTTGAGCAGCATGGGACTGGCCGACCGCGCTACAATCGCAAACATGGCGCCTGAATACGGAGCGACTACTGGATTCTTTCCTGTGGATGCAGAAACCCTGGATTACATGATCCGAACAGGTCGAACCAGAGAGCAAGTAGCTCTGGTGGAGGCATATTACAAAGAGCAGGGTTTGTTCCGTACGGACAGCACGCCGGATCCGGTTTATTCCGATACCCTGGAACTGGATTTGAGCACCGTGGAGCCTTCCCTGGCCGGCCCTAAACGACCGCAAGATCGCATTCCCATGACTGGCCTGAAAAGCAAATGGAACGATCTCTTAAAATCCTCCATTAAAGAAGGCGGATACGAACTGGATGATACAGCCCGAAAAAGCGAAGGCCACATAAAGAACGGGTACGAAGCAAACATAACCCATGGCGACGTTGTTATCGCCGCCATCACTTCCTGCACAAATACTTCCAACCCAAATGTAATGGTGGGAGCGGGACTACTTGCAAAGAAAGCTGTGGAAAAAGGTCTGGAAGTAAAACCATATGTGAAGACCTCTCTTGCCCCGGGATCGCGGGTAGTAACCGACTACCTGGATCGTGCCGGACTCACCGAATACCTGGATAAACTAGGCTTCCAGACTGTAGGTTACGGTTGCACTACTTGCATTGGAAACTCAGGACCCATTCCCGATCCGGTAGTGGATGCCATCAACGAAGGTAACCTGGTGGCAGCCTCTGTTCTCTCCGGCAATCGTAACTTCGAAGGCAGGATTTCGCCGCATGTAAAGGCAAACTTCCTGGCCAGCCCTCCGCTGGTGGTGGCCTACGCTCTGGCCGGCACCATGGACATCGATCTTTCCAGGGATCCCATCGGAAAGGGCAAAGATGGAAACGACGTATTCTTGAAGGATATCTGGCCCACCGCCGAGGAAATTCACAAAACTGTTTCCTCCTCCATCGAGCCTGAAATGTACCAATCGCGCTACGGCAATGTGCGAGTAGTTAACGAAATGTGGAATGAAATTCCGTCGCCCGAGGGGCAGATCTACGAATGGCAGGAAAAGTCCACCTACGTGCAGGAGCCGCCCTTCTTCATCGATATGCCTCTGGAAGTGCCCTCCCTGTCCGATATCAAAGGAGCGCGCTGCCTGGTGAAGGTGGCGGATTCGGTGACTACGGACCATATTAGCCCTGCCGGTTCCATCGCCAAGGACAGTCCTGCCGGAAAGTATTTAATGGACAATGGCGTGGAAGTCAAGGAGTTCAATTCCTACGGCTCTCGCCGAGGCAACGACCGGGTCATGACTCGTGGCACCTTTGCCAATATCCGACTGCGAAATCAGATGGCGCCCGGAACCGAAGGCGGCATCACCCGTCTCATTCCGGAAGGCAAGCAGATGAGCATCTACGAAGCCAGTCTGGAATACAAGAAAGGCAACACTCCACTCATCGTTCTAGCAGGCGCAGAATACGGAACAGGTTCGTCTCGCGACTGGGCCGCCAAAGGGACCTTTCTGCTGGGAGTAAAAGCAGTCATCGCAACCAGCTTTGAACGAATTCACAGATCCAATCTTGTGGGCATGGGTGTACTTCCTCTCATTTTCAAAGATGGGCAAACCCATGAGAGCCTGGGGCTTACCGGCGAGGAAACCTTCGAGATTCTGGGATTGACGGACGATCTGAAGCCACGTCAGGAATTGACGGTCCGAGCAGACGACAAAGAATTCAATGTAATCTGCAGGCTGGATAATCCTGTGGAAATCGATTACTTCAAAAATGGCGGAATACTACAGACTGTGCTTCGGTCCTTCATTAAGGATAGCTAGTAACAGCACGGAAGCAGACAAAATGGTCTGTGGCCGCGCCGCTCTAATTTGGGCCTGGACCAGCAGGCAGGCTCAAAAACCATGGAAGGCTGGCGTCTGGTTCGGGCAGGTTGTAGGAGGATAACATGAACAAACTGGTAACAATCCTTTTGGCCGTTTCGATTTCGCTCGGTCTAGCGTACTGCAAAGCTGAGGCCAGGGATCAACAGGAAAGCAAGATGGAAAACGTAAAGCAAATGATAGAAAAGGGCGCAATGGTGGTGGACGTAAGGTCTCCCATGGAATACAATATGGGGCACTATCCTGGCGCGGTTAACATTCCCATCACAGAATTACAGAAACGAGTGGATGAACTGGGCAGCAAGGATAAGTCCATCGTTGTCTATTGCGCTTCCGGCTCGCGAAGCGAAACAGCAAGAAACTTCCTGAAATCCCTGGGATACAATCAGGTGGTGAACGCTGGCGGCCTGTCGCAAATGCCCAGGTGAATCCGAAAAAATCAGCCAAGCTGGAAAAAGCCTGCATGATCATCATGGCAGGCTTTTTTGCTTTCCAGGCGCTTCGTTACGCACCGGACACCACCTTCATCGCCGGAGGCTATTCCAGCGATACGGCCATCCCGGTGCTGATGGCCAATTCGGATCATACAAGCCTGTTCAGTCTTTATTACTGGGGACAGGACAGATTTGGCTCCTGGCCTTTCCTGGTCTACCAATTCGCAGCAGATGCTTTTGCCTTCCATTGGGAGGCCATTCATATCTTTCTGGGAATGTATTTGTTTCTGCATCTTTCAATATTGGTCTTTTGCTGGCGCAGAGGTTTCATCCCACTACTGGTCTTGCTGGGGCCCCTCCATTTTTGGCCGCAGGTCTCCAACTATCTGTTTGACATTGCTCAGCCATATGGCTGGCAGCTTGCCTCCATACTGCTGGCCTTAACGGCAGCAGAGCGCTCTGGCAGATCCAGAACGGCCGCTTTCTTTTTTGGTTTATGCTCCTTCCTGGCGATCTGGCTCAGTCCTTCCAGTGTGCTGTACTGCCTGGGAATGCCCTTCTTGATGATGAGCGAACGAGGTTTGAGCAGTCCAACCCGCTGGAAGCAACTGGGCCGTCTCTCCCTTCCACCTCTGCTGGGGTACCTTTTTCATTCGCTGCTGCGAAGGATGGTGGTGGAGCATAACAATGATGCCTACTACCACGGCTACGAAACACCCCTGAAATGGGAATCCAGGTGGATAGACCCGGCCTTTCGTGCCGTCATCCAGCATCTGGACGGGACCACAGAAATCCTGATCTGGCTGGTGGCTGGCGCCCTGTTGCTTCTTGCGGCCTTAGATATTCTGCGCCGCAGCCTGAGGCAGGATGGTTCCGGACTGCTTCCTCAACTATCCTCCAGGGTGCTCCGCAACCCGGCTTCGCTGACTTTGCTTTCCGGATCTATTCTTTTTGTAATCGCACTGCTGCCGCTAAACTGGTTCGCCGCCAATCTATATGGCGCAAGATACATTGCATTGCCCAGGTATCTGATGGCTACAGGCTTTCTGCTTCTAATGCACAAACTGCTTCTGCACTACCTTCCCTTTACGTTGCGTCCAATCAGTAATTTCGGACCCATGCGAAACCTCCTTTCATTGCTATTGACCGTAGCTCTGCTGATTGGCTTCAATGTGTTCGGCCAGATGCTCTTTCAGAAAAGAGAGGTATCGGATGCCTTCCTGTTTCGCAGGTCGGTGGCTCGGGCACTGGAAGAGATGTATCCAGGTGTGCCTTTGCTGGGCAATTATTGGGAGACCTACGTGTATGCTTCGTTGCAGAGACACGGCTCCCTTCCTCAGCCCGGTACGGGCCAGTACCAGAGGACTCCTTTCCTGTTACCGGACTTTCTGCAGTCGGATCGCATCCTTGTTATTCTTAGAGGCTATCCGGCCGCCCTGGCAAAGAACGAATCCGTGGATGGTGGGCAGAAATCTGAGCCCCGCAGGATCATAACCTTTCGCTCGGTAGAATACCAATTGATAGAATTCAAAGAAATACATGGCCTTCCTGTAGCACTGTACAGAAAGTCCGAAAAACCCTCAGCCAACCGTTAAGGTTTCCTCCCTGATCTCGATACATCAATTAGAGCGGTGATGCAAAGGAGTGCAAACCACATGAATCCATCCATAGTGCCCTATTTTCTTGATAGTCCTCCGGCCAATTCCAGGAGCCAGGAACCCTCGGTGGAGCTCATGGCTCTGGTGGAACAGGGCCAGAACCTCAGAATCCGATTCCATGGTTCCCTGGGCCTGGAAAACCACAGGGAACTAAGAGCTGTTTTGGAAGATGTGCTCCAGAGCACGGAACAGCCCACCGTGGTGGTGGATTTATCCAGAGTACTTTCCATAAGCTCCAGCGGATTTGGAGCGCTGGTGGATGTAGCTCAGAGGCTGCAGAACAGAGGAAGAGAACTCCTTCTCACAAATCTTTCAGATGACTGCAGACAGGTAATGAGCCTACTGAAGCTCGACCCGTTTTTTCGCATCCAGTGAGGCTGCTACCTCTCCGGGATGACCGGGATCAGCAGATGAGAATCATACTTCCCTCCGGTGAAGAACATGCTTTCCTTCGTTCACTGAATAGTGGTGTCCCAGAGCCGGATGCGAAAACAGATCCTTCCCCTGAATTACCACCTGCAGAGATTCGCACAGCAGCGGCACTTCCAATTCGGCAAATCCAGGCGATTCAAACAAGAAGCCTTCGAGAGCAAATCGTAACGCCGCATTCGACGCCAGCGGTGAGTCCTACGGTACCAATTGCTGCAAAGATGTAACCGGACTCACCGTCGAATAGAGTCCGCCTTCAGGCAGCAGAATGGGAAGAAACGGGCTCCGGCTCCATCCCGGCCGCAGGCCTTTCCGGCGCATCCAATGGGGAAGCAGGCATCTTTGGGGCTCTCCTTCTCTCCACTACTGCTTCGAAGTATTCGTCGTAGCTGGGAAAGTTCGTTCCACATATGCGATCCCAGAAATTGAAATACAGACTGAAGTTGCCGTTGAAGTGGGAATGGTGCATATTATGATGCGTGGATGTGTTGATCCATCGCGTGAAGCGTCCTCGGGTCCAGCCGGAAGGAAAGACCTCATATCCGGAGTGCCACCAGATGTTCATGACCATTGCATAGCCTACATGTACAAGGATGACCATGGGATGCATGGGCACAAGAAGCACAAACAAAGGAAGGTAAATGGCTTCCAGAAATGCTTCGTATCCATTGAAGGCATAGGCCGCGAAAGGGCTGGGATTGGTGGAGCGATGATGAGTAAGGTGAATCAATTTGAACCATGGTTTTCTATGCACCAGTCTGTGCATCCAGTAGAACCATGTTTCATGCCATACAGTGACCATAAGAAGACTGGCTATTGCCCAGCCCCATCCGAATTCATCAAAGTCCATGTACACACGATTCAGACCAAGTTTGCCCATGGTGACGCTGGATGTGGCTACTCCAACAAAGACCACAAGAGTCACAAAGGACCATCGTATCTCGTGCCAGATCTTTGCAGCGTCCGGCCATTTTTGCTGAATCCTTGCGCCGATGAATCTACGCTTTCCGTACACCCAGGCAAAAAGGAAAACAAGGCCAGCAACCGGGTAATAGCGCATGGTATTCATAAATAGCTGAAAACCGGCAATCTGCCCCATACAACCCCAGGAAAACTCACAGTTAAACACTTCCACAATCATCCTCCAGAAACCTGCCCGTGGGCCGGCTTGTGATGATCATGATACACCGAAAAAGGGATTCGGTCGTCCGGTGTTATACATCCGGCGAAAAAAAGCGGTCCGGAATTATACTCCCGGTCTTGAACAGGGCCCGGCCTATCTGCCCCCGGTTCCCTGGTTTCCTTCCTTTCGATAGCGGCCGGGACTCATGCCCATCTGTTTCTGAAAAGACTCATTGAATGCGGACTTTGAATTGAATCCCACTTCATAGGCCACTGACAGAACGGTTCTCTGTGGGTCTTCCAGAAGTAGTCTGCAGGCGGCCTCAATCCTGTATCGGTTCACAAAGGTGGATAGATTCATTTGACGGTTATGGTTAATGTATTCGGACAGCTGATGTGGAGTTATATCCAGACGGCCGGCCAGGTCTGCCAGGGTTAGATCTTCAGAGCGAAAGGCCTCTTCCTTTACCATGGTAACCTTTAATCGCGCCTCCAGCTCCTCCACATCTATGCCTGTCAGTCTGGATTTTTGATACCGGTTTCGGTCCCTCTCGCGTAGCAGGATGTTTTCCAGATCGTGGTAGAATTGCGGATACCGGCGTTGGACGAAGTAAACCAGGGGTCCGTTCAAGGCCACTATTGTGATGGACCAATTCAGCAAGAAAAACTGCCCGCTCAATACGGCCATAAGTGCGATCCCTGTCCCCAGGCTGATGACCACCGGAAAGAGTAGCGAAGCGCGCAGTACTCCTTCCTGTTTAAGACTGTCCAGGCTCACCACCGAAAGCGTATCGCGCAAAGTCCAGCCCATGTACAAGAGAATATGTAGCAGGCCCAGAGGAAAAAGAAAGAGCCCGGGGCCCCGGGGTTTACCGGCATAGATGGCTTCTATTCTGGTCATTTTTTCGGGAGTGCTTTCCATCCAGTTTGGAATTAGAACCGCAATGGACAGAAATGCGGGTATTAGATGTATCCACAAACTTCTACCACTCAGAGTCTGTCCAAGAACACGGTGCTGCAGAAAAGCCCGCAGAAAGGGGCCCAGAAAGAAAACTGCCGGCATGGTTACCTCAAACACCGGCGCCACCAGATGCATTCTTCGAGTCAGCAGAAGCCAGGCCCGAATCAGTAGCATGGCATAGCCCAGGAAGATGCCTGCCAGAAGAAGGTTGCGGGCTTTGATCTGAACTACGAATAGTTCACCCAGGGCAAATACCAGGGCAAGGAAGGCAAATGCGGGAAGATGGTCCATGGGATGCAGGCCGGCCATGGTCCCATTCTGAAAAAGCGCTCCTGTTTCATCCAGCAGGATTCCTGATTGGATTGACAATGACTTGAGCCTGCCATCATTCAATCCATGCGAAGGACATCCTTTAGATCCCTGATCCTGATTCCATTTCTGATTGCGGTATCTGCATTCTCAGGCTGCAATCCAGAAGCCAATGCAGTCCCGGCCAGCAGCGAAGAAAGCCGCCTATTTGAGGATGGTTTTCGCAAAGCGCAGAGCGACGGCTTCAACGGTGTGGCCCTGGTGGCACGGGATGGACAAATTCTGTATCTGGAGGCCCTGGGGATTCGGGATGCGAGCGGAGCCCCGCTCAAGACCGATTCTCCGTTCAATCTTGCCTCGGTTTCAAAGCCGATTACCGCCACTGCCATACTCATGCTGGCTGAGAGTGGTAGACTATCCCTGGCCGACAAAGCGATCAAATACGTTCCCGAAATAGGCGGCTGGAATTCTGCAGCATCCAGCGTTACCATTCAACAGTTGCTCAGTCATACATCCGGTCTGCCGGATTACGAAGACTATGCGGATGAATACTTCGAAGAAAGCGCTCAAGATCCCATCGATTCCTTCGTCGATAACCGGGACATTATTCGCATGTTCTCCGAACTGCGCCCTTCCCAGCTCTTTTCGCCAGGGTCGGATTATTCCTACAGCAATACAGGTTACCTTCTTCTGGGTAGCATCATCGAAAAGGCCAGTGGCCAGAGCTACGCAGACTTCCTAAAGCAAAACATCTTTAAACCGTTGAAGATGAAACAGGCCAGCGTTTGCGTGGGCCGGACTCAGCCTTCTGGCAAGGCCCGGGGATTCGTCGTCGAAGGCGATAACCGCGAAACCTATGACGTAGAGTATCTGGATGGAATCTTTGGGGACGGCAACATATGCGCTTCTGCGGAAGACTTGCTGAAGTTTGACGCTGCTCTGCGAAACGGAACGCTGCTTGATTCAGAACTGGCCGACCAGGCTACCAGTCCGGCCACACTGAACAATGGCGAAGAAGTGGAATACGGTTTCGGCTGGGAACTGGGAGACAATGGCCTGGTATTTCATACCGGATCCTGGACTGCTTTCCGCACATATTTCTTGAGATACAGGGATGGACTTACCGTCATAGTGCTGGACAACTCCTCCAACGAGAATCTCTATGATCAGGTAGATTCGATTCTGGAAGAAATTCTGGAATAGAAATGACCATCCCATGTTAGAACTTATTGCGATCTTCTTCGGTACAATTCTCCTTCTGGCTGTTCTATTCGGATTGCCGTTATTTGTGGTGGTGAAACTGATCAGTCTTTCGCGCCGGGTAAATGAGCTGGAGCGAAAAATTCAGGGAATGGGGCCGGATGCTGCACCTTACTACCGGCAATTCCTTTCCCCGTCCGTTGCTGAGCAAACCCTACCCCCGAAATCTCCATCGCCGGCCTGGAATCCAACCGGGCCTGCCTCAGACAGGACCGCACAGACTCGCCAGGAGGACTGGAGGTCAGACAGTCCGGTCACCGTTCCTTCCTCGCCATCAGCTGAAAGGCCGCCAGCTTTCAAGGATTCAGTAGCTGCCTCAAGAAGCTCCATCCCGTCTGGACCGCAGGCGAGTCCGGAAGACCGGAAAGCGCCTCAAACGCCGCGTGCCGGCGAAGACAGATCGCCTGCCCTGCCCGGCCCCTGGAAGAAACTCGAGGAGGCTCTGGCGGCAAACTGGACCGGAATCCTGGGAACAGCCATTCTGGTAGTGGGGGCCGGTTTTCTGGGTATATACGCGGCGCTGATGATGGGAGCATTTGCCCGATTTCTAATGATTCTGGGGCTTGCAGGATCCGTGTTTGCCGTATCGCAAATGATCGGAAGAAAAGCGCACTGGAAAGAATTGTCCTACTGGCTTCGAAGTGGCGGCGGCGCCATCCTTCTTCTTGCATGCGTTGGCACAGCCGTCGTTCCGGCCCTTCAATGGATCAAGGATGAAAAGCTTTTGCTAGTTTTGATTCTGGCCGGTGTCGCCGTAAACCTTGGTATTGCCTGGTTTTCCTCGGCACAAACGTTTGCAAGCATTCATACATCCCTGAGCGTCCTTGCGCTTCTAATCCTTCCCAGAAGCGCACTTCTGTTTGCCATCATCGGCGGCATTGGAATTTTCAGTACGTATCTATCGTATCGGGCAAAGTGGGAATTCCATCTGCTCCAGTCTGTGTTTGCCTTCTTCATCGCCAATGCGATGTACGCTTTGCATTTCGGTCCTGCCACAGAAATGCCAGTGCCCGTTCGAATCATTGGAATCGCAGCCACAGGACTGATTGGAGCTCTGGCCCTGCTGCTGCATTATCGGAAGCCCTACCATGACCAGGTCTTTGAGCGATGGCCGTTCCTTTCGCATATGGCTTCCTGGGCAACGCTGGCCGTTGGATTCGCACTTTACAGCACGCAAAGCAAATACAACACTCCCATCCTCTTTCTTGCCGCAACGCTGGTGTATTTTCATGCCAGGAGAGCCCGCAAGCAATCCATCGGATGGCTTTATCGCACCGACAGCATCATGTCCCTCTTCATTGCTCTTCTGGCGGCTATGACCCTGGGACGCTGGGGCTGGGATATGCTCGGCCTGCTGGTACTCTGTAGCGGCCTTCTTATGGCTTTCTCGGTGGCAGCAAACGAAGAAAAAGAACGGTTCCTGAAGACCGTGGGTAGTGTACTTCTACACCTTTCCTGGCTTATTCTTTCTCTGGCTTTCGCAGTTTTGCTGGATCAGGAAAAACTCTATTATCAGGTTTCGCTGCTGCTTCTGTTATTGGTCGAGGCTGTACTGCTTGTCGTGTATAACCGGCTAAGAAGCGCATCCGATGAAGAGCTTTCGCTCAATTCTGTTTACGGGCTCAAGATGCAGTCGGCTTTGTGTCCTGCAGGCTTTTTTGCGGGAGTATTTGTTGGTCTTCTCGCTTATTATTTTCGACATCAGACCTACGCAGAATATGCTCTGCCTCTGCTTGCGCTGGGCCTTCTGGCTTTGCGGCACCGGGGCTTCCCGGCCCTGGTTTCTGCCTACGGGCCGGCGCTGATTGGCCTGCATTTTTTGATCGCACTGCGTTACCATTCCCTGGACCCATGGCCTTTTTTCATTTCCGATCTTCCGTTGCTCTTGTTGCTTCTGGCAGGTATATTGCTTTCCGGTTTTGACGACCTGAAATCCAGAATGATCTGGCAGGCAAGGATTGCTACCGGTTTGCTTTCGCTCCATGTGGCTTTTCTTTCCTATACTGTTTCGGAGCCTTATTCCGGCCTTCTTCCTGGTGTAATCTGGTTACTTCTTTCGCTGATCTTTCTGGAGATCCACAGATTAACTGCTGTGCGAAGATCAGGTATGTCACTGGCCGCGCCGGTCTGGTTCATTGCAGGGCTGGGTTTTGCAGCTCTTTTTCTAATTGCGCACTTCTTCGTGCATTTGCAGAGCGAAACTCTGCTGGGAACGGTGCGAGCGCGTTTGTTGATTCAAATACTGGCTACCGGGGCCTTTCTCTACTGGGCCCTGAGCAATCCGGCCCCGCAGAAGTACGACAAAGGCATCCTGCGAAGGATCCCTTCCTTCTTCTGGGAAATGGCTCTGCTTCTGATTAGCGTTGCCGCCTCGCTGGAGCTGGGATCTGGCTGGTTACCCGTGGTGTGGATTCTTCTGGCTCTGGGACTTCGCTTTGCATCGCAGCTCTCTTTCTTGCCAGGACGATTTGATCTCTATGCGATTTTCTATTTCTGGGTGGCCGCCCTGCACACCGGCTTTTTGTCCGGGGCAAGCCCCATGCCAGAGAGTCACTGGGCAGATCGGGTCTGGATTGCGGGTCTAATCAGCATTGCAGGTCAGATCGCTTTCTTGCTATTACAGTACTTCCGTTGGTTCGAAGGCCACAAAAGCTCCGGCGAAGGGGCTACCAGCAATTCGGCTCTGGATTGGCTCAGTCAGTGGATGGAACCTCTAAAAAACAAACTGGAGATTCACAAAGACGGATCCATCTTTTATCCGCTGTTCTTTTCCGTGGCACTGTTTCTTTACTGGAGCTTTGACCATTCCTTGCTTACAATACTCTGGATGCTTGAAGTCCTGGTGGTCTTCTCCATCGGTCTGAAGTTGGGCAGAAATCACTTTCGCTACACCGCTCAGGGAGCTCTCATCCTATGTGTAGGCCGACTCATTCTCTACGATATGAGCCAGAGTAGCATTGTCATGCGCGCCATTGCTTTTCTGGGGGTGGGAGCAATCATGATCTTGATGAATGCCATCTACCATCGATTTCGCGCGGATCCTTCGCATACCGGCGAAAATCCGGAAATGCAATCTTCCCTGGAGAGCTCCACCGGCGATTCCCGATTGCGCCCCGCCAGCGGCGGCGCCCGGCAAGAGCTTACTGACCAGGCCGGCGAGTCAGGCGAAAAAACAATAGGAACGGATACATGAAAAGATTTCTTTTCCTTGCTTTGTTGATGTTCGGCGGCGCTGTTCTCATTACCTGGATTGCATTTTCGGACACGGGAAGCAAATTGCCGCCCACCGCGGCTCCCCTGTTTGAGCTTCTGGGAAAGCCATTGAAAACCGCGGATGTGGTGCTTACCAGAGCGGTTCTAATCGACGATCTGGATGAAAAGAAGCTCGGCGATGCCATTGCATTGCGCTACGAAAGCTATCGAGACGAAAAGGATCCGGACTGGAAGTATCTTCAGAATCTGGTTTCCCACCTGTCCGAAAACAATAAGAAAGGATTTGAATATCGCGTATTTCTTCTGCCGGACAGCTTTCCCAATGCAGCAGCCGCTCCTGGAGGTGTACTCTTTGTAAGCCGGGGGATGCTGGACCTGGTAGAATCTGAATCCGAGCTGGTGGCGGTTCTGGGACATGAAATCGGCCACGTGGAACTCTCCCATTGCATGGATATGGTGCGCTTCGAACTTCTGGCCAGAAAGATGGGCGCTACCCCGCTGGGAGAACTGGCGGACCTGGCAGTACACATTATTTTAAGTCCTTCCTTCAGCAAGACTCAGGAAGCCGATGCCGATGCATACGGCTTTCGCATGCTCCTTGTCCAACGGTACAATCCCTTTGGTATGGCGAACTCATTTCAGAAGCTTGCGGACCTGGTGCCCGATGCTTCTCGTAGTCCCATCGAAGAATACTTCATGAGCCATCCCTACTCTCATCTGAGAGCAGAAAAGTATAGAAGCGAAGCGAAGCAAGCCGAAGTTGATGAATACTACATTGGCGAAGCGAATCTGAGACTGCGGCAAAGTCGCCACGAAAAGGAATTCCCTGGAGAATGGTCCCACCGCAGGGATCCTTGAAAGTCTAAAAGGCAGGCCATTTGCACTGGATCCGGACAGGTCGAATCGGGAAGTCGACCGGTTCTGCACTCCTAGCCAGGCGCCCGGTGAGGATGCGAAACTCTTAAAGGATGCCACAGGTGCCCCGTGGCTGAGATTACTTACGAACAAGCTCCGCAATGTGCTTCTGGCATTTTTCCATATTTTGCATCATGGCGGTTTGGACAATGTCTCGCTGGGCAGCGAACTGCTCTTCGGAAAGTCTGGAGGGTACAAAAATGGGCTCCCCGTAGGATACAACCACCCTTGTAAATGGTTTGGGAACCCGGTGTTTATCCCAGGCCTTTTCTGCAATCCATTGCCGCACTCCTTCGTAATGGAATGGAATGATGGGCCGTCCGGACATCATAGCGGCCACGATAATTCCATCCTGCACTTGAAAGGCGGGTCCCCGAGGGCCATCTGGAGTGATGGCCGCGGGTTGCCCCTTTTTCAGCGCCGAAACGCAATTCTTCAGCGCCCGCATGCCGCCTTTGCTTGTAGAGCCGCGGATGGCGAAGTTGCCAAATTTCTTTACCACTTTCGTGATCATCTCCCCATCCCGGGAGTCGCTAATCATTACATTTGCCTTGAGTCCTCTGTTCAGGTAGGGAGAGAAGAGCACATTGGTATGCCAGATACCGTAGATCCAGGCAGCGCCCTCTTTGCGAATCTCATCGAAAGACTGGCGTCCAATGTCAATTCTTCTCCAGGTTAATCCCCAGAGACGTTGCAGATTTACAACAATGATAGGCAGAAACCATACTTTGAGCTTCTGCTTGAATGTCGGTGCGGCGGGCTTCTCGGATGCATTCAACTGCACAGAATCGCCTGGACCGATTTGCCTGGTCTGATTCGCCGAATCCTTCGAAAGACTGGCTTTGCCTGAATTGTCGGAAGAACCCACCTTTTTCTGCGACATGGCTTCGGAATCGCTAACACCGCTCATGGTGCAAGTGATTCATGCAGCCTTTCTTTGAAAACCTTAATTCCTGCCAGACGAAGCGGTGCAGTATTCCCTTGATTCATCGATTCGCTACTGGGCTGGCTCTGGTATTGCCCGAAAGCGCATTGAACCTTGATGTGGCTCAATGCAGTCCCGGGATCTGTGTAATGCAGTACCCCAACGCTGGCTACTTCTTACCTTGCACAACCTGATGTCCGAAAGCTTACCTGGTCCGGATGTCGCTCAGGAGTAGAAAATCTACATGACCATTCATTGGAATTCCGGGGATTTTTATTTTGCGGCCCACACCCATGGTGCGAATCTGCTGATAGGTAAACAGCATCATTGCATTTTCGTGCACATACTGATCCAGATCTTTCAATGCCTTTTCATGGAGGCTTCGGTCGCTGATTCTCATAGCCGCTTCGAACCTGGAGTCGAATTCAGGATCGCTATTTAGTCCGAATAAACCGGCAGAAGAGAGAAATAGACCTGCATGAAATGCCATATTGTAGATGGGATTGTCCACCATATTGAAGGCCATGTCCCCTTCGTAGGGATTTCCCGTAACTTTGCCTACCACAACTCTACGGGCCCATTCCGGGCGAGAAACCACTTCCAGCTCCAATCCTACAGAAATCGTGTGCAGTTGCTCTCTAACAATCCTGGCTACATGCTCGGCCACATCGCTGGTAATGGCTTTCAGAGTGAAGCCATGCTCGTATCCGGCTTCTTTCATGAGCTGACGGGCACGACGCAAATCGTATTCGTAGGGCTGCAAATCCTCATTTGCGCCAAAACTTCCCTTCAGCCCAAGGGATGCCAGAGGCTCTCCATTTCCGCTCTCTGCAGATTCGATCAAGGCCCGGCGATCGATGGCATAATTCAGAGCCTGGCGAATACGAACATCGGCCAGAGGACCCTGATTTTTCAGGAATACCCAGGGACTTTGCAGTACCAGGCGTTTCTGAATTTCCGCGTCCTGGGAACCGGTGAGCAGGGCTTCTTTGCTTCCGGAAAGATACGGCACCAGGTCAATTTCTCCTGCCAGCAACCGATCGGCCCATCTTCGCTCCGGAAGTATCTTGATTTGCAATTCCTGATAATCCGGAATGCCCTTTCTCCAGTATGCAGGATTCTTTCGTAGTAGATATTCGTCTCCAGGTCTGTGATGAATGAATTGAAAGGGACCGGTGCCCACTGGATGGGAAAGTGCCTTTTCCAGGCCCACCTTTTCAATGTAGCGTTTGGAACTTATCAAGCCAAACATAGTCAATCGATTCAGAAGCATGCCATCCGGTTCTCTGGTCCGGATGCGAACAGTAAGGGAGTCCGTAGCCTCAACACTTTCAATAGTAGACATGATCCATCCGGTACCGCTACCCGTCTGTGGATCCTGTATCTTATCAAAAGTGAACTTAACATCCTCGGCGCTGAATGGACTACCGTCGTGGAACTTCACCCCTTTTCGGAGTTTAAACTCGTAGGCGCAATCATCAAGGCGCTTCCACGATGTAGCCAGACCTGGAATCATGTTTCCGTCCAGATCATTGTGAATCAGACTATCGTAGATCTGGCTTTTCACCGAATAGGAATCCGGATCAAAGGAGGGGCTCAGATTACTCAATGCTGGCACATCTCCGGAAAACATGGTTACTGTAACCTGGCCTTTCTTTCGAGCCTTCTGAGTCCTGGGCTCGGAGATCCGGACAATATCGCTTCTTGTTTTGAGCACAATGTCCTTTAGCTCTTCGGAGTTTACCGAAACCTTGTGCACCGATTCCGAAGCCTCCAGGGAGAGGCGGTAGGACTTATCCAGTTTTTCGATAATTCCTTTGATGCTTGTAGCCTGATTCTCGGAAAGATCCTTGATGTTGGCCCCACCCGAGGCAATGCTATGGACGGCGCTGGTTATTTCCTCCATGGTACTTGCATGATGCCCCATGGCTCCGGAAATGTGTTCGATACTATCTCGAGTCGAATGAACGGACTCCGCAATGGACTGCAAGGTTTCTACCATTTCTCTGGCGCTATCCACCGCAGAATTGACATCGGAGGAAGCGTTCTTAACTTCCGAGGAAAGATCGCTCATCTCACGTCGGGTGCTCTGGATCAGATCGTGAATAGCCCGGGTGGAATCCTGAGATTTCTCTGCCAGCTTTTTCACTTCATCCGCTACAACAGCAAATCCTCGCCCGGCATCGCCGGCCCGTGCGGCCTCGATTGCAGCATTCAACGAAAGCAGATTGGTCTGCTCCGAAATATCGTCGATTACCTTCGTAATCTGCCCCACCTGTTCGATGGACTGACCCAGCTTTTCGATCTGTTTTTCGATGTTTTCGAATACTCTGGTGATGGAAGCAACGTCTGAACGGTTTCGCTCCATCAGTTGCTCGCCGCGCGCTGTCCGGTCGCTCATGCTACGAGCCTGTTCAGAGGTCGAACTTGCATTTCGGACTACTTCCTGAATTGTATCCGAAACTGATTGAATAGCCGTGGAAGTCTCTTCGGTGGAGCCTGTCTGATCGCCCACTTCATCTACAGCCCGCTGCGCAAGCTGATTCAAATCGTTCAGACTTTCCTGAACTTCCATCACACTGTTGATCTGATGCTTTACTGCTTCCTGAATAATTGAAACATCGTCGGCCAGAGTGCTCACGTAGCTTTCCAGTCTCTTTGCCGTGGTTCGCAGATCCTTTATGCGATTCAAATTCCTGCGATCCGCTCCGCGAAAGCGAGCCACCAGGTAAAATAGAATACTCAAAAAAAGTAATATCGCAGCCGCCTTGAGAGTCAACCATTCCCAGGGAGGCAACAATCCAGGCCTAAGATACCAGCCAATATCGATGGCAAAACCAGCTACCGCGATCAGGGCCGCAGCAATGTAGGCCCAGAATTTCATTTTTCTATCCTCATTTTCTACTTTTTAAGATGATACCCATGCCGGGCATAGGGTCAAGGCCTTTGCACAAACTCGTTAGAATTGTAGATTAGAGTCCGGCTGCGGGCCCGGCATTTCTTGAAGATGGTCTGCTTCTCAGCATGGCTTTCTGCCACATCTGGCTTTGGACCACAAATCTCTGGTTTTCGACGGAATCTGGCATTCAGCTTCCTTGCTTCTCGACCATGTGTTGCGATGCACGGGCGCTGCTGGCATGGATGGCTCTCAGGCGCGCGGCCTTAGATTGCGGCTGCACGCTTTAGCAGGGTCTAATCTTTTCCCGACTAATGTTTTCTGGAGTAAGTTATCTAAGGGATGCTTTGATCAGCCGGAGAAAATACGTTTACGGAATTCGAAACGGGCTTAACGGTCTTCAGATAGGCATAAATTGCGCGCAAATCGTCTTCTTCCATACCTGCATACATGGTCCAGGGCATGTAGGTGTTCTTTTCGCCTGTTGCTACTTCAGGAACCGGGCCGGAATAGCTTTTGAATCGCTCCACAAATGTTCTCTCGTCCCAGTTACCAATTCCAGTTTCCGGGTCCGGGGTAATATTGGCCGAGGACACCACCGATCCGTCTGGCAGTGGAAAGTCAAAACCGCCGGCCAGATACATCCCTTCAATACGACTTCCTTTTTCCTGCGGCGTGTGGCAGTCGGCGCATCCTCCAATGGTTACCAGATACTTGCCATACTGTACAGGATCGGATGCATCGTACTGCATGGGCTCATGAGCGGAAGGAATGGTTCGCAGGATCAGATTCATGGGAAAATCCGGACGAGAAGCCTCCACAGGATGATCCACCGGCGCCAGCGTGCGAAGATAAGCAACAATGGCGCTCAAATCCCTGGCCGTCATTCTGGAATAGGATGGATAGGGCATTACAGGAAAGAAGGGATCTCCGTTTCTGCTGACTCCGGACGTGATGGCGCGAGCCAGCTCCGCATCGTTCCATTCCTTCAATGCGGCGGACGTTATGTTTTTTGCAATGAAACGACCAGGAAAGCCGAGTTTCTGATCAAATACTTCGCCACCTCTACCTTCGGTTCCCGGCACTATAGGGCCGGAGTAATGGCTCCAGTCCCGAACAGAATGGCAATCCACGCAAACTGCAACGTGGTTGGCCAGGTAGCGCCCGCGCTCAACGGACTCGGCACTATTGTCGCTTTCGAAAGCAGGATAGTCATCGTACGGAAGTGCAAGGTATAGATAGGATAGAAGTGCAACGATGCCGACCAACAGTAAACCAGCCAGAATTCCAATGCCCTTCAGCGCCTTGCTCATAACATCGTGTACCCTGGACAGAGCACGGCGTCAAACCTTTGCCCGGCTACAGGCCCCGGCAAAGCGGAAAAAGGAGCTAACGAACACTTATTACAGTTAGTGAAGCCCCGGGCAACGACCCCTCCCTTTCCCCGAATCAATCAATGAGCCAGGTGAAGCGGGCGCTACCATTGAATGGTCTTCAGAAATTCTGGAAATGGCATGGGACTCATTTCCTCCGCCGAAGGTCGGCTCTTTCTGATGAAAGATTTGCTTTCGTGTTGCCTTTCCGCTCGCTGAATTAGCGATGCGTCCGGACGTGCGCCAGGCGCCATGACCTTATGAACATCGCGAATCAAGTCCAGGGCTGCATCCGAGAACCATAATAATCCGCTGTCCTTTTGATTCAGAAATGTGGGATGGGAAAAGATGTCTTCCCAGGTAAGGCCAAAGTATTCATGAAAGATCTCCTCTCGAATCCGCAACTTTCCGGGCTCGCATTCGTTTGTCCTCTGAATGTTCTTCATGGTCTGAGCTCGGGAGTTCACGCCTCCCATGCCGCACCAGCGATCATCGTATGGCGCAAAGCTACAGAAGGAATCTACCCAGTCATGCACCATATCCAGCAAGCGATCCCATCGATCTTCAATTGCTTTCCAGAGCGCCTGTTCGGGCTCGAATTCCCATTCGATGCGTTGCCGGGTGATTTCCCATTCCACAGGATCAGGATAGCCGAAGGCCGATCGCTTTACCAGTTGTTGGAATGCTTCCCATTGTTTTTCGTACATCTGCTGATCCAGGGGACGAAAGGAAATCTTCGCGCAATAGATATCGTACTGAATTGTGGGCCCTGCATGGGGACTACCCAGTCCGAGAAAAAGACCTCTTTCTTCGCATTCCTTTAGAAAAAGAGGATAACTCAATCCAGAGCGACCCATATCCACCACAGCCTGAAGCGACGGAACAACATGTGCATGGGAAGGATCGCTCTTGAGCCGATTCAGCGCCTCTTCGTAGGATTTGAGAGTATTGGCCATTAGTTGCTCGTCGCCGGAGTCGCCGTCCACCGAAGGGTTCTGGGCCAGCGCCCGTCCGTAGGCTGTACTGAACTCTGTGAACAGCCCATCCACGCTCAGCTTCGTGGAGTAGGCGCCCAGATCGTCCATCTCCAGAGCAAGCTTCTCCATTTTCTGAAGGATAGAATGACATTGTTGCGCATCCTCGGAATCATTGCCCGCTTCCTGGAGTTCGCCAGCCATTCCGCGAAAGGTGCCCAGAATGACGTCTACCATACCTGGATCTACGGGCATTAGCTTAATCCTCTGTATTCTTTGTGCTCCGCTTTTCGGCGTTCGAGAACAGAATCAGGCACTGGAATCTTTCTTCTGTGACGCTCCTCTTTGAGCAGCGCATAGTCAAACTTCCAGTCTGGCTTCCATTGGCGGGCATTTGGTAGCACAGTTTCCTGCCAATCCTTGCCGGCCTCTTCCAGGGTTGCTTTTATGTAGTCCTCCTGTTCCTTCTTCCAGCGATCCGGAACTTCGGCGCGTCGGGCCACTTCCAGAGATTCAAGCGCCGGAAAGTCGCTGTAAAAATAATCGGCAAATCCATCGACGCTGATCTCCACGCTGTTCTTTTGCTGCATACGAGGAATCTCAGTTGTGATTTCGGCTTCGTTCTCAAAGGAGTCCACGCGATCCAGAATTTCCTGGCATCCCCGGGCGCGGATGGTTTCTTTGATCTCCAGGTAATGTTTTAGCCGGGCGGCTTCCCGGTCTTTTACCAGAGCGATGGCATTTTTGATGTTTAGCTTGCCGCCGAAGAACTTTTCCTGATATTCCTCCTTGCTCTTCGCATCTCGCATCAATTCGTAGAGAGCTTTTTCCGTTTCATAGGAATTCCGGTACATTGGATTCCCTTCATATTTCTTCATTCGCGCCAGATAGTATTCTGCGTACTGTTGTGGCCGATCCATACCAGGATTCCACTCGCCCCTTGCTCCAGGTCCAGTCAAAATGCGCCGGCTCGCGGGAAAATCGCCGGGTCAGGGAGGTGCTTCTGCTAACCCGGGCCGGTTGAGCTTGACACGACTCCCGGTGCGCACACTTTTAGGTATGGCTGGCATAAGCAAAGAAGTGAAAGATCAAATCCTGGAAGTAACCTTCCAGATGAATGAAAAAAATACCGTGAATGCAGAATTCGGGGCGGAATTCGCATCCATCCTTGAAGAAGGAGAAAAGGAGTCGGTGCGAGGTTTGATTGTTCGCGGAAGCAATGGATTCTTTTCCAACGGTTTCGACCCCGATAGCTTCGTTGGCACTTCCAAGCAGGAAATCGAGGCTGTGATAGGACCGGCCTTTCGAATATGCAGTATGGTGATGAAGCTTCCTTTTCCCGTTGTAATGGTATTGAACGGCCATGCCATGGGGTACGGGGCTATCCTTTCGCTTTATGCGGACTACCGGTATATGCAGAGCAAGCAAGCTCGCTTTGGCTTTCCGGAGATAAACATTGGACTGCCCATTCCGTCGGCCCCGGCGCTCATGCTTCAGGACATAGTCGGACGAAAGCTAACTAGAGACATGATTCTGGGTAAAGCGCTGAAAGCGGATCAGGCCATGGAAGCCGGAATCGTAGATGCAGTGTTTGATGATGAAGAGACGATGATGGACAGAGCGCGAAAAGACCTATCCGCTTTGCTTAAATTCGCTCCTTCCACGGTTCGAATGAACAGGGAAATGATGTACGCCAGGTACAGGAAGGTAATTCCCGAAGCCATCGAACACGACATTGAACTGGCCTCGGTGGCAATTATGGCCGCGGCCGGCCAGGAAGGGTTGGGAGCGCTGAAGGAAGGACGCCGTCCCGATTTCTCATCCGTGAAATAGGCCGCACTCCGCGGTTGTCCGTTGCCGGAGTATCGTCCCGGCCTCTTCAGGGACTGTGGTTTTCAGGTTTCCGGGCCGCCGCTCCGGCCGCTGCCATTCGGTCTCCGAGACCTTTCCGGGATTCGTCGGGTATCATCCTCGCTACTCCAACTCGATGGCTATCAATGCAATATCGTCTTCAATGGTCTTTTCCCCTCCGCTATGCTGGATTAATAGCTGAAGCAGCGCATCCAGCCACTTTTCCAGATCCATTCCAGTGCCGGACTGCAAGAAGTCCTTGAGGCGCTCCATACCGAATTGCTGACCATCCGGCGAATGCCCTTCAAAAGCGCCATCGGTGTACATCAGGATTCGATCCCCGCTTTCAAGCTCAATGGGCCCGCTTCCCTGATACCCTCCGTCCTCCAACAAAGCCATGACGCGACCGAAGGGGCGAATTTCCAGAATCTCTCCTTTTGCCTTCTTCCATATGAGCAGCGGAGGATGGCCGGCATTTGCGGCCTGCAAAGACTTTCCGTCCGGGGAAAAATGCAGAGCGCAACCGGTAACGAATTCTTCGCCCACGTTTCCGCGAAGCATACGGTTTAGCTCATGCAGCAGCTCTGCCGGATTTTCGGATCTCTCGCTCTGAAAGGAATAGGCCATTTTGATTACGGACACAATTAAAGCTGCCGGAACGCCATGCCCGGAAACATCGGCGATGAGCAAAGAAAGCCCTTTTTCGTTCAATCGATAATCGTAAAAATCCCCTCCTACGTTTACCATGGCACGGTAGCGATGGGCGATCTTCAAACCGGGTGGGCTCTCAATGGAAGCCGGCAACAGGGATTGCTGGATCATCCGGGCCATGGAGAGTTCATGCTGAATCACTGCGAGGTTGGCTTCGGTTCGTGCCGCTTCTTTTAGAGCGATCATATTCCGGACCCGGGCCCGCAGCTCTTCAGCCTCAAAGGGTTTGGCAAGATAGTCGTTGGCCCCACTGGCCAGGCCCTGAATAACGTCCTCGGTTCTGTTTCGTGCAGTTAGTAAAACAATGGGAAGCTGGGCCGGAGAATGGGATTCGCGAAGGATGCGACAGACTTCATAACCGGTAAGGCCGGGCATCATTACGTCCAGCAAAACCAGGTCCACAGGACCCCGGTCTTGAAGCACAGCCAGGGCCTCGGTACCGCTGGTGGCTTCCAGAACTGTATGATTCTCTACAGAGAGGAAATTTCGCATCACCTGGAGGTTTATGGGATCGTCGTCTACTACCAGAGTGCAGACGCTTTCGCGAAGATCTGCCTTGTTGCTTGCGAGGCCAGCAGGACGCTCGAGTAGAACGGTCTCAGTCGCCGAAAAGGCAACGTTGGGCGCGTCTTCGGCATTTGTCCGGAAGGCCACTCGGGTTTCGCCGCTTTCCTTCACTGCAGTAGATAGGTCTGATGTCGGCTCGACGCTCCAGGGAAGATCTGCGGACAATTCAACTGGCTGGTCCGCGCCGCTGAAAACCGGAAGTGTGAAGGTGAAGGTGGAGCCCGCTCCGGGGCTGGAGTCCACAGTGATGTCTCCTCCATGTAATCGCACCAGATTTCGCGTAATGGAAAGCCCCAGCCCTGTGCCGCTGTACTGGCGAGAGATGGATCCGTCGGCCTGGGTAAAGGATTCGAATATTAGTTCCTGCTGCGATACAGGAATGCCAATTCCTGTATCGCGAATATGAACCAGGATTTCTTCACCCTGTATCTCACATTCTACGCTAATTCGCCCTTCGCGGGTGAACTTGATAGCATTTCCCAGAAGGTTAACAAGGATCTGATTCAGTCTTTCCGGATCGGCATAGACGTCGGGCACAGAGGATCTAACGTGCACCAGATCGATGGATTTATCCCGTAGGAGTGGTCGCACCAGAGAAAGGGCCATGTCCACCGCATCGGCTATAGCCAGACGACGGCGCTGAAGCGAAAGATCGCCGTGGTTGGCCCGCGAAAAATCCAGTATATCGTTTACCAGCGTAGCCAGTCGTCTTCCGCTGGCGGCCACCAGTCGCAGGTTGGATCTAGTTTCTTCGCCGATTTTTCCGGTGGCCCCTCTCAAAACGCTCTCTGTAATGCCTATGATTCCATGCAAAGGAGTGCGTAACTCATGGGATGTGTTGGCCAGAAATTCGTCTTTCAGTTGATCCAGGTGCTCCAATTCCCGGTTCTTCCGCCCCAGTTCCTGCGAAAGCTGCTCCACCTGTTCAAAGGATCGCGCAAAGCGAACCGAAAGGAGAAAACCCTGAAGACCCACGAATGCAAGTAGACTGGTGGCGCCCAGTTGGACCGTAGGTATATCGCCCCGGGTGGAAAGAATGTCGTTGAGCACCCCCAGAAACAGAGGGATACCTCCCAGAAAAACCGCCAGACTGCCCTCTCGCTTCCGGCGCACTGCCAGAAAGAGCATTACCAGACCAAAGAACCCTGAAAGCAGCAGGTGTATCTGGTATAGCCCCACCAATCGGCTGAGCTGAATGGTGCTTACAAAGAAGGGTATAAGCAGAAGCAACAGGCCGGCAAGTCCAACGATCCATATGCCCGCTTTCGGATACTCCCGGGGAAACTGACTGCGAAGAAAAAGCAAAAAGAAAAATATCGATAGCGGTAGCGAAGAGTATTCCAGCGCAAGATAGAAATGCCAGCCCGGAGAAGGCAGCCAGTGTAGCAGGAATTCCTGGCCAGTGGTCAGAGGGCGAATGGCGATGGCCAGGCAGTGCAACCCAAAGAAACCCGAAGCGTTAGTATTTCTCCGGATAGCCAGAAGCGAAAGGTAATAGAAACCGATTACAATGAAAGCGCCCACAAGAAAGAGATCCCATGCCTGCCCTTCGCGCATGCGCTCCTGGATTAGATTACTGGGCCCGAGATATACTGCCTTGCGTATCCCTCCTTCCCTGTACTGAAAATTACTGACCTGCAGGAATAGGTCCAGTCTACCTTTCTCTGCCCAGGGAAGTGTTGCAGAGGCTCCACGGGGGCCAGCTTCAGAACCAGTCTCTGATTCCGACACCTGACCGCTTTTCATCAGTAGTTTCCCGTTGGCATAGATCCGCCACGCCGAGTACACCCCATCAAAGCCCAGAGCCAGGGAAGGATGGTCCTCTGGCAAGAGTATTGTCAGACGATACGTGCCATACCCTGTAGCTGAATCCTCTCTGTCGTCGGTCCAGAAATCGTTCCAGTCCCCTGGCACGTCCACGAGCAACCCGGAGTCAGGCTCAGGTATCCGGGTTTCATCCTTGAAGAGCTGTCCGGGATAGAACCTCCATTGCCCGGTTAGAGGAATAAGCCGGTCCACTGTGGAGGTATTTCGCAGATCCAGAATCCCCTGTTCGATGTGCGCATCGGCGGGAGCGACGCTATGCCGGCGGCAACCTGAAGAAAGAAAAGAAAGGAAAATCAAAAAGGAAAGCGAAAGCGCTGGAATTACTATCCTGCTCTTGCCGACATGCATGGCATCAGGTGGTACTGCTCCGGGTAGAAGGCAAGCTGTATCCAGGAAAAATTCAAATCTAACGCCCCCTAAGCGCAGGCTAACTGCAGGTCTACGAACGCGGTTTTGCCGGCGCCTCTTCAATCAAGGACAGTTCAGGATTCGGCGCGGGCTCGCTTTCCGGTTCCTTTACTTTTCGGGGTGGGTGCATTCTTGACCACGAATCGCTTACCCTCCAGTAGTTGCAGCAAGTCGAAGGAGCTAATAACTCCAGCCAGCTTCTTTTCATCGGTTACGACCAGATGATGGATTCGATGTTTGCGCATCATTCTTGCGGCCAGTTCCACATCGCTATACTTTGGAATGGTATAGACATTTTCGGTCATGATCTTGCTCACCGGTTTGCCATCGGCGAGCTTTTGCATAAAATCCGCGGAGGACAGTACACCCAGCACTTCCCGGTCCGGACCTACCACTGGAAGTAGATTGATCTTGTTCTTTTCCAGAAGCTGTCTTGCATGGCCTGCCGTCTGATGGGGAGTGATGGTGATCACTCTGGTTTTCATAATCTCTTCGATCTTCATACTCATTGCAGAACCACTGGCATTCCCATTGTGGCCGGGTCAAGCCCGATACATACC
>JAGRNE010000230.1 GCA_020440915.1 Leptospiraceae bacterium
AGAAAACGAAAAGCTTCGCATATCGGATTTTCACAAAGAGGCCTTTATTCCAATCACCAAATCAGTGTACGATTACAGTGAACTGGCATCGTTCTATGAATCTATGCGAATTGCCTCGGACAACTATTGCCAGTTTGTCCACCGTCGAAAACCTTTCAACAAAGGAACGGCGGAACAACTGATCGCGCCGGAGCATTTAACCAAATTCTGGGGCGATCGCTTCTGGGGAAGCTTCCATAACCTGCTCTCCGGTTGCTGGAATTTCTACATCATGAATGACGTTCGGCCCTTCGACGATTTTAAGCTCATTCATGGTCTGTTTCCGGATGCGAACAAACATTGTTACTCTGTGGGACTGATGCAGCCCTACATTATGCATAATACTCTCAAGTGCGAGGACCTGAATTTTCTGGATGTGGACTGGAGAATCCATTACGCGCATTTTCAGCTCGAGCAAATGTTTAGAGACGCTCGTTTCCCGGATGCAAAAGAAGCGGAAAAAGCCATAGAGGATCTTCATCTGGGCTGGATTGCCTTTTCACCGACACCTGTTTCGCCGCGCCATGCAGTGAGCCCGGCAACTCTGTGTCGGTTGAATCAGCGGGAATGCCTGGAACATCTGGCCCGGTACCAAAGCAATCGTTCCACTTTGAAAGCCATCACCTGGAATCTATCGGCCCTGCACGATGCTCGTTTCGAAGCTCATCGCGGAATGCCGGTGATCTATCTCAGCAATGCCATCGAAGAGCTCTACACCTCAAAGCAGCAGTTCGATCAACTACTCCGTCGTGTCAGTATTTCCATTCCGGTAGGTTCCAGTGCCCTGTTTGCCTACCATGCTGCTGGAACCGACGAAATTGGATTGTACCTGCTCACCCGAACGCCCGACGAAGGTGTTCCGGGCGAAAACTCCGCAAAGTCGGCGGCGTTGGCCCCTTCGGCGCCAGGTAACTACTCTGTACAGACGATTTGCCGGGATCGCTACCACCGGGCCAATACAGGCCGCCTTCTGGAATACACCACCTACTTTGAAAAAATCTCGAGCACGCATGCGTCGAAAACCTGTTCTGCTCTGATGCGTCAGATGAACATCCGCTAGATAACACTTCCGGACAGCGATGTGGGATGGCCCTGGAGGATGCCCTGACAAGAAAGCCAGGTCGCCCCGCCAAAGAAATATTCTGGAGAATACGAAATGCACAATGAACCGAAACTGGCCGATACCGATGAGACGATCATGGCCTGTTATCCGGCGCTTTCCCAGCTACGGCCCCATATTTCGGAGAACCAATTCCTGCGTCGAATCCGCTTGCAGCAATCCAGTGGATACAGACTGGCTTTGCTCATGGAAGGCAGTGCCGCTTCTATTGGCAGCGAACTGGTGCGATGTGTGGCTGGCTTTCGCATTCTGGAAAACCTGGCCTGGGGAAGGGTGCTTTATGTGGATGACCTGGTCACTCTGGAATCGGCACGAAGCGGCGGGTATGGAAAGCGGATGCTGGACTGGCTGAAGGAGGAGGCCCGCAGCCAGGGCTGCCAGCAGCTCCAGCTGGATTCCGGAGTTCAACGCAAGGATGCCCATCGATTCTACGAAAGGGAAGGGATGGATCCCAACGGCTTGCGCTTCGCCTTTCGCATCCAGGAATACCGTGCGGGCACCCGGAAAAAGCCTCCGCTCGCATGATCAGAATCGCAGTCCGGGCACATTCCACCAATTCCCGGCGCCGGGCTTCTGGAATGCTACACTATCATTATTGGCCTGACTGGCGCTGAATGAACAATTCTCCCACCTGATCCAGCAGCGAGCCGCCGCCCATCAGGCGAATTTCCTGTACCTTTTCGACAATCTTTTCCACCGACTCCAGTTCTTTGAGCCGAAGTAGCGTAGGATTGTTTTCCATGAGTTTGGCCGTATTCATTAGACTTCGAGTAGAAGCGGTTTCTTCTCTGCGCTGGATTAGATTGGCCTGAGCCTGCTTTTCAGCCAATAGAACGCGATTCATGATCTCGCGCACTTCGCCGGGCAGGATAATGTCCCTTGCTCCGGCAGAGATGAGCTTGTAGCCAATGCTTTCTGCCTGATCGCGAACGTGTGTAAGCACCGTGCCTCCGATCTTTTCTCTGTTCTCCAGCAACTCATCCAGAGTGAATCCTCCGGTGTATTCTCTAAGCGAAAGCTGAATGGCGGAATACAGTTGTTGCATGGGATTTAATGCCTCCCGAAGAAGCTTCTCCGGATCTGCAGCCTGAAGCTGGCAGGTAAAATTGATGCGAAGTGTGACTTTGTCTTTCGAAAGTAGCTCCTGGCCCGCAATGTCCAGCTGTTGAATCCGAAGATCGCATTTAGTTACCAGGACACTTTCCGCGCATTTCCAGTAAGTATAGTCTCCCGGTTCCAGAAGTCCCTGAAACTGCCTGTTAACGAAAAGCGCTCCCTTCTCGTAGCTTTCTACGGTGAACACATTTACGAAATCAATAATGCCGGGCTTCCGCAACCAGTCTCTCTTTACATCTGGCTCAACCATGGGCTGGCTTATGTCGGCGCGAACAAAGGAATACTTATGCAAGCCTTTCCAGTAGGCGAAGCTACCCGCTTTAACCGCTTCCAGAAGAACGCCGTCTTCGAATACGATGCAAAGCTCTCCCTCCTGGACGTCGACGAAGTCCAGGAATTCTTCTGCATTTTCAGCCTGCCTGAGAACGGCCAGGTCCACTTCCTGGCTGTCCAGCCTGTAGCGTCGTGGGTACAGTCGGACCTCTGAAAAGGGCAGAAAATGATCTCCAGGTCCCAGGATGCGCACCGCATCGCCCTTCTTGAACTCGATACCACATTGTTGTTTTGTAATGCGCATTTTCTTTCTCCCGGGCTCCGTGATGCCCCTGGTGCAAAAAATCGGGAGGAGAAGGGTAGGCTTTGCCATTCCTACAGGGCGGGGCCTCGGTTCAGCATCGACCTTCCCTTTGCTTCGCACTTTCCGTATTGGCCGTAGCCGCCACGGTCCCTGGTCCGCTCTAGAATTTGCGATGCGGTATCCCCGATTCCTCAGGGCCCTTTCAGAACTGCCGGCAAGCCGGCGGGCTCGGCCAGCCCTTCTCCAGGACGATCCTTTTTAAAAGGGATCAGCTTCTCGTTACCGACAGATTAGAAGTCTGTTGCCTTTACCATTGGGCTACCGATTCTTTCGAATCGGACGGGATTCGAACCCGCATGGAGCTCGTTTCTGTGCGAAGGCGAAATACCGTACCTGATTCAGGCGGCATCGTCTGGCCTCTTGAAGCCAGGACCCCGGGCCCATCGCTGCGAATACAAGCCCGACTATCTGATCCCGGTGGGCTCAACCGGGCAAGCATTTCCTGGATCAGCAAACGCCCGGGCCTCTAGCGGCTTTTTTCTGGCCTCTCGGACGGGCCCCTGGCCACTCCCGGGGTACCCGAAGCTCGCGCCCCCGGCTTTTCGAGTTCTTATCGGGCCAGGAGGCGCACAGTCTCCGAGATGCGCCAACGGCTCAAATTCGGTAGAATGCCGCCGATGTTCACCAGGGACCAGACTGCCCAGAGCCTCAGAAGTCCAAAGGGAGATATCGGCAATTTCAGGTATTTCGATCGCTGCTCCTGGATTTTCCGGATTGTATTCCGGGTTTCTTTTACGTTGCTTGACCTGGAATACGTGCCCGCAACAATTCGAGTCACCATGAATCTCAGCGACTGGTTGCATGTATCCTTCGACGAAGACTCAGTTAATATGAAAGCCGATCCTCCAGAAAAGCCCGGCTGGGAGCAATCCTTTCAGTGGAAGGACATCATCCGAGTCTGCTTCGAGAATGGGGACTGGATGAGCTCGGATACCATCTATGTCTTTACAAACCAGCGACCGGAGAGCTACGTAATTCCTACTGAAGCGGAAGGAGGGGCGGCGCTCTGGGGCGAAATCATTCGTAGAAAGCTTTTTGATGCGGAGCTGGCCATCGAAATGGCCACCCAGTCCGAAGGCTTTGCCTGCTTCCCTCCTGAGGATTAGCGCAGCAAACGGAATTGCCGCTTAGCGGACCATCTGCGGATCGCTCACAATTTGCACCAGCTTCTCGATGTTGGAGTCCAAAAATAGCAATCCTTCTGGCGACCATTGGAAGCTACCGTATTGCAATGTTCCCATGCCTTTCGCTTCCAGTAGATCGAGTCCGTCCATAAGTCTTTGTTGCATTTCGTCCAGCGCATCGCACAGCGCCTCCTCGCCGGCCCAGACTTCCCGGATCCGTTCAAGGGAGATCGGAAGAGTAATGCGAAACAGGTTCAAAAACAAATCGATAATCGGATCATGTCTTTCGCTTTCTACTGCAGTCCCTTGCGGGTTTTGACTCCAGGTCACTAGATTGCGCGGATTGGCATATCTGAAAGCTCCGTTGAATCCGTGGGCTCCCGGCCCCAGGCCCAGGTAAGGACGATAGTCCCAGTATTTCCAGTTATGCCTGCAAACATGACCCTCCTGCGAGTAGTTGGAGATCTCGTAATGAGCAAAACCCTGCTGCGCAAGAATGTCCGGAAGTCTTCGGAATATATGCTCCTGTAATGGCTCTTCCGGCGCTTGCTGCGAGCCGCGGCGAATGTTTCGAGCATATCGGGTTTCTGGTTCCACAGTCAGGGAATAGATGGACAGATGTTGCAGCGGATAGGCAAGCACACGATTGAGATCAGCGCTAAAATCTTCGAAGCTCTGACCGTGAAAGCCATAGATCAGATCCACCCCCACCGAAGGAATCGGACATTCGGCCAGGGACTGCAGCAATCGGGCATAGCTGTCGGTATTGTGGTACCGATTCATATCTTTGAGAAAACGGGAGTTATATGTCTGTAGTCCAGAATTGATGCGATTGATGCCCACCTGGTGAAGAGAGAGAAGGTAGTCTGCACTGAAATTCTCGGGATTCCCTTCCAGAGTGATTTCTGCGTCCGGGTCGATGTTAAGCGATGCGTGCAGTCCACTCAGTATACGTCGGACCATCTCCGCAGGCATAAGCGATGATGTACCTCCTCCGAAGTAAATGGAATCGTACCTCTGTTCCAGAAAAGCGCCATCCCGGCTACGGTGGTTGAGCTCTGCCAAGAGAGAAGCCTCGAACTCCAGTAGTCGGCTATCAAAGTCCGAACCGCCAATTTCGTCCAGACCCACCGAATAGAAATCGCAGTAATGGCACTTCTGCAGACAGTACGGGAAGTGAATGTAGATTCCGGATTTAGTGCTGGACACCGGTTGAATTTGCTGGACTTTCGGAAATCTCACTATGAGCTACGCTCCGGAATCCATTGCCTATCATCAAGGCGAATACAAGCCCCTCAAAGACTGCAACGTGAATATTATGACCCATGCGTTGCAGTACGGAACCATGGTTTTTGGCGGCCTGCGCGGGTACTACGATCCGGACTCTGACAATGTATATCTTTTTCGGCCAGATGACCACATGCGACGGCTGCATCGCAGCGCCCATATAATGCAGATGGTGCCTCCCCTTGCTGAAGCAAAGATGGTGGAAGTAGCGCTGGAAATCACCCGTCGCAACAATTATCGCTGCAACGTTTACTATCGTCCCTTTATTTACAAAGATGCCCTTCAGCTTTCTCCGAGATTGCACGATGTAA
>JAGRNE010000231.1 GCA_020440915.1 Leptospiraceae bacterium
AAGAGACGACCGGAGTGCGTCCTCATGGAAGAAGCGTGTTCACCAATTGGTAGGGAAGCGGACGGAAGGCGAACCGAACACGAAGACACAAAACTCTGAGAGTGCGAGAAACGGCAATGTGCCCCATGCATATTTACTGTCTGCAGGAAAGCCTGTAGATCCAGGTAGGTTCGCTCGCCACCAGAGTGTTGTGTACGGGCACAGGCAAAAGCAGATCTCCGTTGGGCATCATATGGGTTTCCAGCAGACGGATGGATTCGTCGGCGCTATCGTTGAGAATCAATCCATCGGTATTTGCCGGAAAGCTTACGGTAAAGTCTGTCTGGCCTTCGCGGCGAATGCTCACCTGTGCAGTGCCGGTGGCGCCGGCAGGCAGGAATTGCGAAACCACCTGACTTGTTCCATGGATTTTGAGCATTGTTGCTGCGCCCGGTTCGGCTATAACATCTGTGCGAAAATACTGTCCATCCGGCTGGACTTCAATGACAGCAGGTCGAAGGTCCGGCAACGCTCCGCCCGGACTCAGTCCCAGAATGATATTGCCGTTGGAAAGACGATAGATACCGGCCGGATCATGCAACTCCGGATCTCCAACGCAGCAGGGCATGGTATCGCGTACGAGCGAGGTGTAGCTGCCATCGGAATTGGAAAAGCCTACCATAAAATCCTGGCTTGCGCCCAGATCCACAAAGCCCCCCAGGATGATTTGAGCATCCGATTCTGCGCTGAGCGCGGAAAAGACAACTGAGTTGGGAGCATCGGCAAAGAGGGTTCTGGGGCTCAGACTGGTGTAGTCTCCACCGGAGCTCAGTAGCATCCCGGAGATATCTGCCGGTACCGCTGCATTACCTACTGCGTAGACAGTGCCGCCGGGGCTCATCCCGGCATTCAGCGGTCGGCTTACGTTGCCATCCTGTCTTTCGTAGCTAGAGACAACACTGAAGCTCCCGCCTGACGGTTTTCGGGCCAGGAACACTTCCGAATTGGTCCCATCCGGATTATGGGTTCCTACAGCGATCAACGAGCCATCCGGAGCCTTCAGGAGCGAAGTAATGGCCACTGTGTTCACCGTAGGCCGATGGGTCCATTCAGTGGTCCAAAAAGCGCCACCGTTGTCGCTACGCATAACCACAGCCAGGTCCGCTCCATCCGAGGCTTCGCCGGCAGCATACAAGACTCCATCAGAATCTTCGATGACTGTGGAAAAGGTTATCCCCACCAGCCCATCTGGATTACCTTCGGTCGTACCAATACGGTTCCATGAAGTCCGATAGGAGCATTGCAGAGATCGGGCCACAAGCAGGCTGGACAGCGGATCGCAGGACGGATCCTCTGAACGGCAGGTTTCCGGCTGGCACTGACTGGAGAAGCAAACTGACGCAGCAAGGACAACCAGAGCCAGAGCTGGTCGCGCCCGGTGGCCTGAATCGACATGATTTCCCATGAAAGCCAGGCGCTTCCTGATTCGGCTTCTTTGCGTCCCGCTTCCTGTACCTGCGACAGAATGAATGTAACGTAAGTTAAAGTCGAATGCCACAGGGCCAGAAGCGGTCACTGCGCTTCGACGTCCACCCGGATATGAGAAGCCAGGATTACGTATAGTCCGGACTCATTGGCAGCCAGGCACGGCGGCCGGCAATCGCGGCCTGGAATTGCAGCTCTTAAAGGCAACCCAGCCGGTAAATGTGGCTGGGTTCATTGGCATCCAGAGCACTGTCCAGGGGTACAGGCATCAACAGCGATCCGTCTGGCAGGGCGTATGTGCCTATCTTGGGAAGCGCGGAATCCGGGGAATCATTCAGTACAATGCCATCGGTATCAGGCGAAAAGGAATTGCGAAAGGTGAGGCCGAAATCGTCGCTAATGCTTACCTGAGGAGTTCCGGTGGTGGCGGAAGGGGTGGCAATAAGGGAGGTGGCCACAATTCGGTTGCCGTGTTGTTGCAGTCGAACCACGGCCCCTGTGGCGTCCCAGAGGGTGATGACAGAGTAGGAGGAGGTGGATACATTCCATACCTGCGGTCTGAGATCTGCTGGACCGGTGCCTGGGGTAACGCTGATCAAATAGCGATCCCCGAAAAGCGGAATAATGGCGTTGGGATCGTGCAAAGAAGGATTCCCCTGACAACAGGCAATGGGCTCCCGGAATATCTGTGAGTAAGTGCCTACTTCATCCACGCGTCCGAGAAAGATGACGTAGTTGGAACTGTCCGTGGCGATACCGGCCACTAGAGAGCCAGAGGAATCCCCGATGATAGTGCTGAATATAGTATCCGGGTAGAGCGGTTCGTTGTAGAAAACGCGGGGTTGGAGAGTGGTATAGGGCGCAGTAGCATCCAGGATGGTGCCTGCATTTGTGCCGTCCGATGCATTTCCTGCCAGATGCAATCCGGAGGAATCTACATAGGAGTCCAGGGACTGACTGTCGTTCGGATCCAATCGTTCATAGCTGGCGGCCAGGCTAAAGCTCTGTCCGGGAGGCCTGGTAGCTACGAAGGCTTCCGAATTCGAGCCATCTGGATTCGCAATACCCGTGGCGATCAACGTGCCATCCGGAGCTTCCACAATATCCGTGAAGAAGACTGTATTACCTGGACTGGGCTGATAGGTAAACTCCACGGACCAACTCTTACCTTCATCGACACTTTTCAGGATCATCCCGGCATCGTTCCCGGCAAGGGTTGCTTCTCCTGCCGCGTAGATGGCATCATCGGAAGCATAGAGCATGGATGCAATAACCGTAGAAGTTAGAGAACCTCCATTGGGAACGGTGGAGCCCCAGAGCTTCCATTCGCCAGTATACCGACAGCTCAAGGATTCGCGGAGAATCCATTTGCCCAGCAGAGTGCAGGATGGGTCGCTATCGTCACATGGCGGTTCCGCAAGTTGGCAAGCGCCAGAAAAGGAAAGCAAGGCAAAGAGTAGAGGCAATCCCTTACCGGGGCGCGGCTTCGGCAACTTTCGTCGAAGGTGAGGGATCGCTCTCATTCTTGGCGCAATTCGGCTGCTACTTGGTCGTCATCACAAAAGAGCCGTCCCAGTTATCCGGGGGCGGACTGGCTTTGTATTGCTTGCATCGCTCAATCATCAGCGTGGTGGGATGGTCCGGCCCAGGTCGGGGCAGGTTTTCGGACTCATCGGCCAGAAAGCTTTCGTAAAGCGCAATGGCTTCGTCCCATCTGCGATTGCGATAGTGATCGAAAGCTTCATTGAAGCGAGCGGCATACACAGCATTGGTCATGGACTTAACACGCTGTCCGCCTTCTGCAGGCAGCGGCTCGTAGACGGCAATGGGAATGGATTTTCCCTTCACAGCTACAAGGTCGATGAGACGACAGGGCAGAGTATCGCTTTCTTCGGCAACCATCGCTTTTTGCGTGGCTTCGCTGATCAGCATGTCCACGCCATAGGTCTTGGTGATCCCTTCCAGACGGGAACCGAGGTTCACGTTGTCTCCGATGACCGTATAATCCAGTCGCATGTTGGACCCGATGTTTCCAACAATCATTTCGCCGGTATGAATGCCCACGCCCATGCGCAGCATTGGAGCGCCTTCATCTTTCCACTTCTCATGGAGTTGATGTAATTCATGCAGCATGCCAAGACCGGTGCGCACAGCCCGGGTGGCATGATCGGTTTGATTCAGTGGAGCATTCCAGAAAGCCATGATAGCATCGCCAATGTACTTATCCAGGGTGCCTTCCTCTTCGAAGACGACTCGGACCATGCGGTCCAGATATTCATTGAGGATATGCACTACCGTGGCTGGATCCATCCCTTCGCTCATGGTTGTGAAGGATCGGATGTCTGTAAACATCACCGTCATTACTCGGCGTTCGCCAATTTCTGCCTGCAGCTGTCCGCGCTTCATTACATCGTCCAGAACGGCCGGGGAAAGATACTTGGACATGGCGGATTTGAACTTTCGTTTCTCCAGTCCCTCGGTGAAGCTGAGGTAAGCCACGGAACTGGAGAATGCCAGAGGAAAGCCAATCAAAAAGCCCGCCAGCGGAAGAAGTGTATCAAAGAATTGAAAGGCGACTATGGAAATGGAGGCAATGACCAGAAGCATGAGAGCCGGCACGATCACACGGCCCGCCAGTCCATGGGTAAAGATGACCAGGTAGTTGGCCACAGGAACCAGGAGTATTAGAGCCACCAGGGCAAACCAGGGACTGAGAACTTGAAGGAAATCGTTGTTGAGAATGTTGGACGCCAGGATGGCATGCAGAAAAACTCCTGGCATGCTGCCGTAAGGAGTGGTCTTCACATCGTGAGTGGCCGCAGCGGTGGCTCCGATGATTACGGTTTTGCCCTGAAGAAGGGTGGGATCAAACTTCAGATCCTCCAGGCTTGTAAACTCACCTTTATCGATGGCAATCTTCGTTTCGATCAAAGAGGTAATGGAATACCTCTGCATGTTCTTGTAGAGCTCTTCTTCCGGGTAATAATGGAACCGAATGGAGCCCTTCTCGGTAGGAATACTGCGATCCCCGTCCACGGTGCGCAAAATAAGGCTTCGCCCATTGAACGACACCGATTGCAGGCCAATGAGCGGAGCTACTGCAGCCAGTGAAAGCGAAGGATAGTAGCGGTCATTGTATCTGAAAAGATGCCGGGCCCGTCGCGCCACGCCGTCCGAATCTGGATGAAATGTTACCGAATGCGCGCCCGGTAACGTTTCGACTATCTTCCGGGCAGGATAAATGACTCGATTATAGTCCCTGGAAACAGAAGGAGGGCCTTCGTAGGGAATAGACTGCGCCTGCACAGTCGGCGGTAGGAGCGGCAGGCCATTGTCCACGTCTTCATTTCGGAAGTTCAGAGCATGGGAAATAATCGGGATGGCTTCGCCCACTGCGGCCAGGTCCTGGTCTTCCGGGCTTTCTTCAAAAAAGGTGACGTCAAAAAGGATTTTCTGGGCACCGAACTGCGCGACAAATTCCAGAAGAGGAATGTAGGCATTTCGCTTCCACGGCCAGCGACCGTAGATGGGGTCCTGCCCTAGCTTTTGCAGGGATTGCTCATCGATCTCCAGGACTACAATATCTTTGCTGAATTCATGTCCCGGATTGAAGTAAACATAACGGTAATCGGTTATTACGTTTTCGATGCGAGAAAGGGCCCCCGTGGCCTGAAGAATCAGAACCAGCGCCACGGGAACTACGGTCAGGATGGAAAACCAGACCCTCTTGTTTTTGAGCATATTAAAGACCCCGGGTACTTGCCCTGAATCGACCTTCATTGGTCTGGCTGCCGCTCAGACCATTTTGCTGGATAACCGATTGGACCTTCTGCTTGCGCTCCTCGGAGGGGGCATTCTTCTGCACTATCCCTGTTCCAATGATCCGAACCACTGCTGCCGGGTCATAGCCTAGCGATGCCAGATAGAGGGCCGCGGCTGCATCGGCTTCTTCAACCTGAGCCGCCGGATGATCGCCTTCCGAGATCATTTCATAGAGTTCTTCGGATCCCGATTCCGAGGCCTCTATGAGGCTGCCGGAGCTGAGTACCGAATCATCAAAGTGATTTAATGCGATGTGAGCGATTTCTCGGGCAAGAACAGCGGCCA
>JAGRNE010000232.1 GCA_020440915.1 Leptospiraceae bacterium
CTGACTGGAAGGCATTGGGGGCTTTCCCATTCTGTTCCCAGCGAGACCATCCCATACATAATAACGTTATCCCCACCTGAAGTACGGGCCTTTAGACTGGCTCCTCTTTCCACCAGTTCCTTGATGGTTTCCAGATCGCATTCGCGAGTCGAAAACATGATCAGGCTCTGTCCAAATTCGTCGCGCAGGTCGGGATTCAATCCCTGGGCCAGCATAGCCATTCGCGCAGAAGTATTACCCTTTCTCCATTTCCACAGAGTTTGCCGCATCTCGTCGTAGAGGAACCGAACATTCTCGGCAGAGGCCAACCCTGCACTCATGCTGCTTCTTTCTGTGGCCCGGGATCTCTCAGGATTCGCATGCAAAGCGGAACCGAGCAGCAAAAAAATCAAGCAAATGCAGAGAGTGCGCGGTCCGGAAGGAGCGAAACAGGTCCTGGAGCGGCGAGAAAAATGGCCTGGCAATCCAGCAATGGCCAACAATGCTATAGAGTTGCGTCCAATCCAAACGCATATTCCGGCCCCGATAGCGTATAGCCTGCCGGAAGACCTGGCTCGTTGGCAATTCGCAGTATCTTGAAGTTTACGATGCATAGCTTGCGCTGCACGCGCGAATCTGGTCGCTCAGAGTGAGCCCTCCAGAAGCAGACGGATCAAAGGATCCTTCTGAAAGCGCGCTTCTTCCGGTATCAATTCTGGATGATGCAGCCAGCTTTTCCGGGGATCTACGGGCACCCAGCGCCGGGAGCTTTCGGGCTGCACGGAGCTGTCTGAATCCTTATCCTTCTCTGTATCTTCAGCCTCCAGCGACCCTTCGGACTCAAAAAAACCGGACGATGAGGTCTGCGAAACCTCTTCCGATTCCCCCGGCTTATACGATGGATTGCGAACATAGACCTGACCATCCGGAAAGATTACTTCGTTCCACTCCGAAATCTGCTGATAATCCGGATCTTCCTGGTTTCCCTGATTCTCGTAGCAGGCCCAGAAAAAATAGGTGGAGCCCCGAGGCACCTCCATTCGCAGCCAGGGCGAACCGGTAATTCCCGAAACCTCTAAAGTGCAAAATCGCCTCTCCGAATCCGAGCGCAACGTCAGCCAGTAATCCTGCCCATGGGGCGGAATTACCTGGAGATCGAGCACAGACAAATTGAAGAAATCTTGAGGCCTGGCTGGATCATAGCCCACCATGCGATTTATTTCCAGAGCGCAACCATCGGGATAAACGATGTAATAGGTATCTCCCAGTTTTATTCTGTAATAGTCGTGCCACTGCTCGGTGGCCGGGTGGTACTCACCGTTCTCCTTGATTCGCCCAAGAACTTCCTGGAAGGTTGGAAAACGACCATAGGGGCCGCCATACAGCCCATCCGGTATATGAGGAGTGACGGTAGGACATTCCATGGCTTGCGCGGGTCCCAAAGATGCGAACACGAAACACAAAAATACCGTCAGGGAGACGGTGATTCCTGGATACGAAAACTGTTTCATCGGAATCATGACTATGATTCGTCTGCAGACAGAAACAAGGCTTTTTCCAGGGGACCTCGGCGAAATTCGATTTCCGAAAACTCCAATGGCTGAACGCTAGGCCGTTCTAGATAGCCCGGTTCCGCGAACCCATCGCCGGACAGGAGGCCTCGCTACCGATGGCTCCGCAGATAGTCCCGCCTGGGAGAATTCCATTGTACCTGGAATGGCCCGACCCTGAACCTGCAGTATTCGAGGGAATATCCCTAACTTTCTCCATTAATTTCTAGTATAACTGTAGCGAAATCAGGGTTTCGGATTGACCAGAATTCATGCTGGCCATAGGGATCTCCTCATATCGCCCGAAGACGCTTCGCGTTGGCGTCCAAGAAGTGGCGATCAAGGAAAAACGTTGAATATGAGTGTAAGGTATAGTCTTTTCACAGTGTTGATATGTACATCCTTTTTGGTTGGCTGTACATCAAAATCCAATCCGTGCTCGGCCAATGAACAGTCCACCTGGGATCAGATCACAGGGCAGAATGGCGATGAGAAGGGCGATTTGAAGCTTCTGGCCTGTCTTCTGGGCGCAGTGGGCGCCGGTTCTGGCTTTCCTGCAGGGGTTTCCACGGAAAATCTTCAGGGAATGTACCAATTCGAAGCGGATCTTGCCGACTCAAGCGGGAATGGTCGGACAGGAACCATGAACGGTACCCTGACGTATACCACCTCCATTGTTGCCGGTCGCAACTCAACCCAGAGTGTAGGCCCTTTCACAGATGCAAACTTCATTACATTTCCGGCCAGCGCCTATCCCCTGGACGGCGACTACACCATCGGGATGTTTATAAAGGGGCCAGCCTCAATGCCGGGCGCCAACACGCAGCAGCATCTGATAATGAAGTTTGGCCAGGGTCAAACGGATAATGATAACACATGCCATGGCGCCGCCTATGAACTAAAATTTGGCGTGGCTGTGAATGGCGCAAATACGGCGGGAGCGGCGTATTTCCAGATCGGCGCATCACCGGCGGACTGGGATACCAAACAGATTTTTTCTGACACTCTCAGCCCGACAGCTGTTCCGAATGTTTACGATGGGAATGTTCACTTCATCGCCATCCGAATCAGTGGAACAACTATGAAGATGTGGGTTGATGGCAATACAGGAACCACCAGTTATTCCGCGACGCGAATCGCGAGCACTGCGAGCGACGTTACGGTCGGGAAATGTGCCCAGTTCGGAAACCATGCATTCCCGGGTACTGTCGATGAGCTCTATATCTTTAACCGCGCCCTGAGCGATGCGGAAGTAGAGTCCATTCGGGCTTCCTACACTTACTAGTTGATTCGAACTGCAGTGAGGCAGCAGTACTCTCCATGGCGAAAGACTGCTGCCTGCCTGGGTTGGCGCTTCCATCGGCGTTATGTGGACCTGGATTTCCCCGGGCGAAAGATTAAAGTCCTACCGTTTCTGCGCACTTCGATTTCGCGTACATGGTTTCGGACCGCCCTGCGATTTCCGGAAAGAACCAGATCCACGATAGAGGCATAGCCAATATCCAGATACGGATTTGTAGGCACCGCCCCGGAAGGTAGCACTCGGATAATTTGATTAACTTCGCAGGCATTGACGCGAACAATGGCATCCCCGGTCTGAATCCAGTAATCTGCGCCGGAAGTCTCTTCGCCTTCTTGCCAGAGAGCAGTCCATCCAGAACCCAATGGAGTTATGGTGCCTCGCTCCTGAAGCGCCCGCACTTCAAAGTTGTCCGCGAAGTAGAATGGTTGAATCCTTCTCCATGTCTCACTATCTACCTTTAGAAAGCAGGGATTGTCCGGATTCGGCGCATCCAACGAGGGCCCTGGTGGCCTCGGCGCCTGCTCTGCACAACCGGCGACCAAAAGACAAAGAGTAAGGATGAGAAGGTTCGCGCGCGTCAGGCGGCAGCCTGCACGCACTACAACACCGTAAGGGAAGCGCACTCTAAAAGGCAGTTAGCGCAGCTCGCACAAAGGATGTTACGGGCGCCTGCTCTCGGGTATCTTCCAGGCTTTCCCGGAGTTCCCGAACCACCACCTGGGCTTCGGTAACTAGCGTAGTTGCGTTGTCGTGTAGTTCCTGATCGTTGATCAGTTTTCCGATAGTTCCATCGCCGCGATTGATCTTATCTGTAATCTCGGCAACATTCTGCACGGTGCGTCGAACGTCTTCGCGGTTCTCGGCGATCAACTCCGAAAAACCCGCAATGGGATCCCCGCTACTTTCGCCGCGAAGATCTACAAACTTTCCTTCCTGGGCGCTGGCCAGACGATACTCCAGGGCAGATTGGCCGGTACTGGAAAGCACGGCGCTATCTACAGAAAATACAGGTATCTGTTTGGGATTGGCCCCGTTTTCGCCGGCGGATGAGCCCGGATCCACGGAGACTACTTTCCCAGAAAGCAAGCTTTCATTCTTGATGGCGATGCGATAATTCTCGTAAAAGACGACCTGTTTTTTGAGCTCGATAGTAACGGCAACGATCTGACGAATGCGATCCGGAGATTCCGGCTCCACTACATCGCCGCGGCTGTTTACGGTGACCAGATCCACACCGGTTACAGAGCCGGATGGAACGCCCAGAACCGTGACCCGGGATCCTTCCTTGATGCCATCTGCATGGTCAAAGTAGAATACCATCCGTTTGCCGGGACGGGCGAATGGTCCGCTTTCCGATACAATGGTGAAATACCCCACCAGAAAGAGCGCCCCGAAGAAAAGTAATCCTACAAGAATATTCTGAAGCCAGTTCATAATTGCCGCCTGTGCCGACCATGCAAGCCGGCCAAGCAAGGGTCAACCTGTTTCCCTGCATGGTATTGGTGTCGGAACCGATACCGCTCCGGAAACAGGAAAGCATCGGGCATCCGGCGCAGTTGCTCCGAAAACCGGGAGGATTTCTGAACCCGTCTGAGCTCAGCGGCAAACTCCGGCTGAGCGATTACCTACCGGCCGAGGCCATCTGGAAGCGCCGGGTGTACAGCGGATAACCGGGATCCACAGGCATTTTGATCAGAAAAAGCTCGGCCGGCCCCTCTGTTCTCATTCGAAGGGTCTGAGTCAGGCCGGATTTCTGGCTTTCCGGCTGCTGGTCGGCATCCGAGGAAGACGGCCCGCCTGCCTGACGGTCCTCCGAAGAATGGGCGGCCCTGTCAGGGCTCTCTTCGGGTTGCCATACAAAGGTATCGCCGGTTTTTAGCTCCGCCGATTTTCCATCCGGAGTTTGCACATCCTGAAATTGAAAGCTTCCTTCCAGCGCATACATGGCCATAACCTCCCCCGGATTTAGATCGATTTCCAGGGGGCCGCCGGAGTACTTTCTGCGAAACACTTCCACCGGACTTTGCATCTGAAAGGGAGATGCACCGCCGATCAAGGTGGTCTGCTCCACTCCGTTTTCCAGGCTTTCTACCGGGAACTGTTCGGCCCGGTAATCGTTGTAGCTGGGAGGCTGAGTCACTGCACGGTCCAGATAAGGATCGAACCAGATCTGAAACATGCGGCTACCTGCATTCATGCGCTCGGCATGAGTAATGCCGGATCCGGCTCGAATGATCTGAACATCGCCGGCCTTCAGCTTCTTCCAGGCCGCCGCCTTGTTGTCGTAGTGCTCGATTTCCCCATCCAGCACAAAGGATATGATTTCAAATGCCTGATGGGGGTGTTCGGCAATGAGGCCGCCTTCATCGCTCCAGGCGCAGGCCCAGTAGAACAGCGAAGAAATGTACGGAATACCGCCTCCTTCCTGAGGAAACCCCAGGGGCTTTTTTTCCAGAATCTTGCCGCCGTCGAATTCCCCGCCAACCTGGTTTGCATAGGGTGCGATGTACATTGCCATAGCAGAAAAATAATCAATACGCGCCGAGCGGACCTCCACGTTTTTCGGCCAAAGGGCCGGGGTCCGGATCATCGATGGGAGCTTGCGAAATCGGAGGGCGGAAACGGACAGGCCCACCGGCTTATGCTCATGCCGAAAATTAGCGCCGGCCGAAGAGTTCCCGGGCAACAGATACCCGGGACTCCTGGTGAAATCCTGGTCTCAGGGAAGAA
>JAGRNE010000233.1 GCA_020440915.1 Leptospiraceae bacterium
ATAGAGTACCAGCTCCAGTTCCCAGATCATTCTTTCTTCTCCCCTGTGAGTACCGGTTTTACGCCTTTGCGAAACGCCGCCCGGCCCAGGGCATGGGTGCCGATGGGATTTGCCAGAGCAATGAAAACGACCACGAGAGCCAGCTTCAGGCTACTCAGCGTGAAACCTTCGTAGATAATGATTCCAATGATTGCCAATAGCATTCCAAGAGTGTCGGACTTGCTCACAGCATGGGTTCGCGAAAAGAAATCCGGCAGGCGAATGATACCCACGCTACCCACCAGCATGAAGAATATTCCAGCGGATACGAGAACGACGCTGGCTATGGATTGCAAATCATTCATCATGATCGGACTTCCCGGATACAAAATACTTGGCAATGATCAGTGATCCTACAAATCCTAGGACCGCATAGGCCAGGGTGATATCTACGAACATATCGATGCGCCCGTACAGGATTCCTATGAGACAGATCAGTACTATGGTCTTGGTGGCGATAGCATTGGCGCCAACCAGGCGATCGTATACGGTAGGCCCCTTTACAACACGAATCAGAGGCACTGCAATAATAATCGTCAAGACGATGGTAGAAACCAGGAAGAAGTCATTCATGACAGCTCCTCCGGCGAAGTGTAAAAGCGGACATCGTACACAATGGTTTTCTTCTCCCGCGAAAACAGGCGGGCCACCCGGGATGGCATATCATCGTTTACCACAGAACTCAGCGATTGTGGGGTGAGCGCATGGATGGTGAATTCGTTACCGGTGATGTCTATGGTAAGAGTTCCGGGAGTCAGGGTGATGGAGTTGCCCAGAATCATTCGAGCATGAGCGCTGGGAAGGTCGGCGCGGAACTTCACTATATAAGTAGCAATGGGTAAGGATTTTCTCAGGATTACACCGGCCACATGAAAGCCAGAAGCAATAATCTGCCAGGCCAGCCAGCCAAGGTAATAGACCAGATAGCCATACCTGAGATTGCTCAGATCGTCTTTTTCGTCCGAATAGAAGCTGTATCGTCGCAGGCCATGGTTCACGTACAGAACAAGCACTACACTTATCACACCCATCCCTATGTGGATGGGATCATAGTGGCCGCTCATAATGAGCCAGAAGCCCATCAGGCTACAAAAGGAAAGGAACACACTGACCAGAGAAAGCTTCTTCATTTTTGCCTTAAGCTATAACAATGGGCGCAGAAAGACCACTGGAGAATCCTAACGGACTATCAAAAGCGCCCGCCATTAGAGGAACCATTCCGGAGGACTGTCAATACTTTCCTCTTACATTGCCCTCGTCCCGGGATTCGGGTCGCACAGCCCGGATTACATACCCCCCATGGGTATGCCCATCAGAATAATGAACTTCCATCGCCGGGCAACTGTTTTCCATAATTCTGCCTGCGCCGACTCCGCCTTCAGGGAGCAAACCCATAGCCGCCCGTTATCTCGGATGGCACGCTGCAGAATTCCAGGGTTCCCTACGGCACCTTGCTGCATTTCGAAGACCGGGCGGATCACCATACAACACCCTTCTGCTTGCGGGATTTTTCCACACTCAATAGGATCTGTCCAGGTTGGAACGGCAGAATCAGCCACCGCAGAACGCACTCGGCCAACCCGGGCCCCGACCGGCCCTCCTGGCAGGCGGATTCGAAAGATCAACGAGAAGCCGGGAAACCTCTTGACACTTCTAGCGGGACATAACACGGTCCCGAATATTCTTCCGATTTCGGGAATTCCTGCCGACAGATGTGGTGGGGCACTATCTATGCATTTTTACGTCTCCGAGTCTCTGGGTAAGCTATCCTCACAGGAGGTTCTGCGGTTGCAGAAGTCTCTGCGAGTCATCCTAAAACATGAAAGCAAGCCAGAACGGCTGAAGGCCACTCTGCATTCGCTCTACGGTCATCTGCAGAATCGGGCCTGTCTGGAGCAAGACTCCTTCCACCGACTGCTGGAAGCGGGCGGAATCCTGGCCGAAAGCGAGCTGGTGGGCCCCGAAAAGCAGGAACTTGCGGAGAATCCCTTTGTAGTTTGGCCCAGCCCTGCCTACTGCTGCGTGGCCGGAGAAGCTCTGGAGTCGCTAAAAAAGGAAAGCCAGTTTCTGCGGGATGGATATCTCTTCGCATTCATCAGCCGACTGGCTCCAAAAGAGATCAAGGCCTGGGGCAAATGGCTGGCCCGGATCCACGGCCTGCCCAGAAATCCTTCCAATGGCCGGGAACTCTACAGATACCTGCTTCTGACGCGGCTGAGCCGAAAAAGCGAAATGGATTGTGCCACAGAATTGGCAGGCAAGGACTTGAAGGTCATCCTCAGAGATGATGTGGATTCTCCCATGCACTGGTTCTATAGAGGTGTTCTGCCATTTTATCGGAGCCTGGATGATCTGCATGGACGAATGGAAAAAGAAGGCCAGGTAGCTACCGAGCCTGTGCTCCGGGCTTTTCTCTACGGCGATGTGATTAGCTTTGGCGAAATCACAGGTTTTGGCCAGCCTTTGCAGTATCGTGTGGTCTGCACCCGGGAGAAGGGACCCTCCAGAGCAGCCCTGGAAGCGCTGGGAGGGGCTCAGGAAAAACTTCCGGACCGCGCCGGGGAATCCACGCCTTCTCTCTTCTGAAGCTCTTAACCAACCATCTGCAAGCGTGCAAAAGCCGATGCGCTGCATTGCACTGGGGCCGGTAGGCTCCGAGCGGCCATCCGATCATCCGCATGCCTTGCTACTGTTCCAGAATACCGATCTCTCAAGAAAGGCAATCCTGTGGAGTGTTCTAGTCTGCTCTGCCCGAAGAACCGGTAACAAAGATTCCGTAGGCCGACCAGGTCCATCCAACCAGAAAGAGTACTCCGCCGATCGGAGTGATGGCCCCAAAAACTCCTATTCCTGTAGCCACCAGGACATACAGGCTACCGGAGAAAAAAAGAATGCCCGCGGCGAAAAGCCATGCTGGCTTGCGCAAGTCCGGACCGCCGGCATAGGTGGAGAGCCCGCAAATCAGGATGGCCAGAGCATGGTACATCATATATCTGGATGCAGTCTCATACACTGTCAAATACCGTTCCGAGAGAGCATCCCGCAGAGCATGGGCTCCGAACGCTCCGGCAGCAACCGACAAACCGGCCAGAACGGCTCCCAGGGCCATGAGAATGCGAACTTCTTTCGTTTTCATCTGGTCTAATGTCGGCTACTTTTTGATTGCTGTCCACCACACAAAGTTAGACTGGAGTATCCTATGATTTTTCGCATCCCCGGATCTTCCGGCCCTGCCGGCTTTTCCATCCTTTCCCGAGGTATGAGGGCTTTTTTCGTGTCCGCCGGTCTTCTGTTCTTTGTCGGATGCTCCAGCATCGATGTGGCAGTGCAGTACCAATCCGACGTGATGGATCGCACTTTTCCGAATCAGGAGCGGACCGGCCTTCTGGTAACCGAAGAGCAGAACGGTTCGGAAAACCCGGGTGGCGATTCCGAAACCGGTCCGCAAACTGGTAAGGAACGAATCCGGGTGGTGGTGATGCCGATCCAGGTACATGGAGAAAAATGGGGCGGCCAGTTTTCCGATGCCATTGCACTCCATCTGATGAAAACCGGAAAGTTCGATGTCCTGGAACGAAGCTATCTGGAGAGGGTTTTGCGCGAACAACATCTTCAGCAAACCGGCCTGATTGATCCAGATACCGGAGCAAAAATCGGGCGAATTCTGGGAGCTCGTTTCATTATAGTAGGTGAGGCAATACCACTTCGATACCAGGACACGGCTGGCAACTATCATGACAACATGGTGGATACCTGTACCATCAAGATCATCGATGTGGAAAGCGCCGCCCACTATGCCATAATCCGCAAAGAGCCCGGCATCGCCTGGGACTGGCCCTATCGCTTCATGTGGGTTCTGCCTTTGACAATGATCTGGGATCGAGAGGACATTCTAATCGATAGCAGCCAGTACGATGAGATTGCATCGCAGGTTGTGACGAAATTTGTAAACACTCTGCAATACGGCGCCCCGGGACTCTAAGCTTGCCGGCTTCCAGGATTCGGATACATTGGATCCGAGGAATTCAAGTTCATTTCGCCTGTCGTCCATACAACCCCGTGCACAGGCATGGGTACTTACTCGGCCCCGCATAAGCCTTCGTACAGGCGGAGCGCTGTTTCCGCTTCAAAAAGCTCGCTTCCTGGCGTAAGTGTGGCGGCCGAGCCGCAGGCCACCCCCAGCCTCAGGGCATCTTTCAAATCCTTTCCCTGATTTAATCCATGCACTATTCCGGCCACCATGCTATCGCCCGCCCCTACTGTGCTTCGGGGCTTTACGATAGGCGCACGAATATGCTCCACAGAATCGCGGGTTGCCAGATATGCCCCGGCCGGGCCCAGGGAAACAGCTACTGTATCGCAGGAATACTTCTTAACGACGTCCTGGATCGATTGCTCCACTTCGTCGCCCTCCAGTTCATCTTTTCCTACAAGTTTACCCAGTTCCGATAGATTTGGTTTGATCAAGAATACCTTTTCTTCCAGAGCAGCCTGAAGCGCCGGACCGGTAGTATCCAGAATGAATCTAGCATTTAGCTTCTGGGCCATTCGAGCAATAATCGCATAAGAATCCACCGGCATATTTTTGGGTAAACTTCCGCTGGCCACGATGTAGGCAGGCTGCGGACTCACATTTTCCAGCAATTGCTGCAGCTGGTCCAGGGAGATAGGATGGGAATCGCCGTAAGGTAGAACAAAACGATATTGCTTCTGGGCGCCGGAATCGAAGACAGTCAGATTCTCCCTGGTTTCGGCCTCCACTTCTATCGCACGAAATGCAATGTCCTGGCTTCGCAGCCTTTCCTGAAGCATGCGCCCGTTGAATCCGCCAGACGTGCAGATGGCCAGGCAGTCGGCTTTCAGTCTTCGCAATCCGCGGGCCACGTTAATGCCCCCGCCTCCAGCCTCTTCTACTACGGAACTGCAGCGGAGCTTGGCATCTGGAATCACTGCATCCACAACTACACTTTTATCGATGGAAGGATTCAAAGTGATGGTAACGATCATTCTATCGCAGCAGGACAGATCCTCTCTTGCTCGCAAGCAAAATCGCAGGGTTGAGCTTCCGTAAAGGAAGGAGGAGGCAGCACCCGGCAGTACGCAGACCCTGGCCCGCCCGAGGAGCGCGCCGGGTCAATCTTGATGCCAGCAGAGCAGGACGAAAAAGCGATTTCGCAGCCTGGACAGGGCCAGGATTCTTAATCGGGAAGAGTTATCAAAAAATAGCTGTATTTCGCCTGGGCTACTCGCTTGCCTTCTTCATTCTTAAAATCGCAAATGAAAAAGAGGCGGTTTTCTTCTTTACGCTTCAATCTGGCTTCGCAGCTCACTTTCCCCGAATCCACCGGCCGCAGGTAGCGGATGGAAGCCGAGCCAGTAACCATTCGCTGGCGGTCATTGGCCAGATGAAAGCAGCACATCAAAGCTGTGATTGTATCTCCCACAGTGAAGTACACACCGCCATGCATAAGACCA
>JAGRNE010000234.1 GCA_020440915.1 Leptospiraceae bacterium
AGCGGGAAGATAATCTGCATCGGAAATTCGGCCTCATGGTTCGCTTTCAATGCGAAAACGCCATGGCTTTTGGAACGAGAGACAAAGAATACAGTTTCTTTGGAGAAAGGAAGCGTTCTGGAGTCGTCGAAGGTCTTCACCTGAGCACGATTGTACATTCGCTTCAAATGGATGATGCGGTCCATTTCAGGGCAGTAAGCCCCGAGCTGCTTTTCCTGTATGTTGCTTCTCCGAAAAAGCTCTGCCAGTCCAGGCAATTCAGCATTCTCCGCAATTACCATCTGCATCCTTTCTGGATCGATGGAATGGCTGAGGAAATGATAGTGCATGTCGGCCAGAGGATTCAAGGCCAGGCCTTTTCCCTGCAAGCCCCAGTACATTGAAAGTACATCGCCGTCGGTCTGCAACGGAAAGAAGCAGTAGCCGTGTTCCATGCGACGCGGGGTTTTCGCCAGAATCTTCTGAATCTGATCGTATTCTCTGTCCAGACCCATGCGTCCACGACTCAGGGACTGGGAATCCAGCACACGGGACCCTCCTACAGTGACCTGGTATTCTCCGGTGGCCATGTAAGTAATGGTGCAGCGATCCTTTTGAGATACTCCACGCTCCGGGGCCTGGTAGGCCGAGTATTCCACCGGATCATTTGCCTGATCCTCTTTGGAGCGAGACATGTCGTCTTCGCCCGGATCCAGGTAACGATGCAATTGCGAAGTCCTTTCCCGAGATCCTACGTATCGGATGTGTCCGGTACCGGAGGCCAGAGACTCTTTGAGCCAGGCCGCCTCCAACCCCACGTTCCAGAGGTTTTCTTCTGGAACGACGACGTTTTCAATCTGCGGTAGCAGTCCGGCCGGAACCGAAGTTCCCGCTCCGATACGGGAAAAAGGACGCATGTCCGCCTCATGGATACCAGTATAGATCAGGAAAGTGTCCCGATCGAACTGAAAAGCCCGCTCCGGTCCTCGATATTCGGAAGGTAGTTTTCTATCCCTTTTCGTTGCCATCTTTGTACTCGAAATTATAGTTTCCCAGTTTGAATGAATCTCCTGGAGAGATCAGGCCCTTGTTTTTCTGCGACTCGAAATCCAGAGCTTTAATGCGTGAAGGCTTCAGCGCCGGCACGCCTTTTTTAGTAGTGCCTTTGAAGACCACCGGCCCGGCGCTGAGGTCCTTGATTCGGATCTTGCTGCCCGGCCTGGCGCCCACCGAAACCTTCTTTCCTTCCAATTTACCAAGTCGAACCACTTTGCCCAGATCCGGATGCGTCCCCTCTTCCCAGAACTTCAATTGACCTCGCAGCATGTGCGCCTTTCGGCCCCGAAGCCAGAGTAACAGAAGTAGTAAAAGGAGCAGAAGAATTCCAAAGCCAATAGCCAGCCAAATCCAGTTCGCTTTTGCCAGATTCCAGAGATTTCCCCAGAAACCGCTGGACTTATCCTGAATATCGTCCGTGGCTTCGGAAAGATCGATGGCCTGGTCACCAGAATCCGTTGCCATATTGGGACCGGAATCGCCGGTACCGGTCTGATCCCGGGCTCCGGAGTCTTGATTTCTGTTTCCGGTCTCTACAGTCTTTACGTCGGTGCTGATCTCAGAAAGACCGCTTTCCAGCATCTTGCTCTTTTCCGGCCCCAGACTTATATAATATACATAGCTTTCCCGTGGACCGGCCGGCGCTTCTTTATCCCTGAATTTGCCCAGGTCAATGGGTTCCTTCCTGGCCTGCGGATCCGGATCATCCTTTCCATCACTCAGAACGATCAGAAATGATTTGCGGTCTTTTGGAGTGTTTTTGTCCCTGAGAGAGCGTAGACTCTGGAGCATGGCCTGCATGTCCGTGTAGCGTCCCCGGGGTTTGAGCTCATCGGCCCATTTTTGAACAGAATTCCGATCGGGATCGGTAATGATATCGATAGTCTTGTCCAGCCTGGCCTGCTCATCAAAGCGAACCAGATGGACCCGATCGCCTTTCTTTAGCAGATCTGTGATTTGCGGAATGGATGATCGCACCTTCTCCATAGTCCCTGAAGACATGGAGCCGGATGTATCCATTACTACATAAAAATCCCGACCCTTTTCAGAGCACTGGGCGATTACTGTGGTGGCGAGCAGAACAAGTAATAACCTGCCTATCGCTTTCGCTTTGCCATTCAAATTGGCCCCCATTAGCTATACTCTCTGTATTCTTTGTTTTCTCTTATGTATTCTCTCGGATCAAAGCCCAGATTCCCATCCCTGTCAAGATATTCGAGAAGTAGAATATAAAACCACATCAGAGTATCCTCACCGGTTTCGATGACCTTGAAGTTCCCCTGATTCTCCCAGTCCTTCACTATGATGCCCTGCCCCAGCACGCAAAGCAGATCGGTCTCCCGATTCAATGCAATGTCCTTCTCTACGGCTATGTCCTCCAGGGCCTTCTTGTGGGACAGAAGAGGCAGGGAGGACTTGAACGACAAAAGGATCGAATAGCAGGGAACCAGATCATTATCTCCCAGCTCATTGTCCTGAGCATAGAGGGTCTTCACTGCTTCCGTAATGGAAGCATGGTTATAGATATGTCTGGTTTCCAGATCCGTTTCGATGGTTCCGAACGCAAAGATCTGGTCCGCCAGCACATACCCACCGGTGAGTTCCAGAAAGCGCTTACACCACTTCTGAAAGACTATGAAATCTACGGTGCGATTCAGTACATGCTTCTGGCTTCTTACCTTGCCCATTCCAATACTGAACAAAGGGGGTAGCAAGTCCCGAACGTATTCGTAGAACTCCTTGTAAATCCGAAGGTCCTTCTCCTTTCCTGGAAGGGTGGCGGTTCCACGAGCCGAGAGTCTCTTATCAAGAGCTCCCTTCAGTTCCTCTGTTTGATGAGCGAAGTATTCCGAAAACATACTCTAAACTTCGGCACCTCCTAGAACAGGTTCAGTACTTTGTTAATGTCATGCTTCATGAAAGCTTCGAACCTGGGCGATGCCCCTTCATGAAGGTATTTCTGAAGACGGCTAACGCCTTTGATCGCCGTACCTGCTACCTGAAACATGATGATACCTCCATGTTTCACTTTTCCCCACTTGAACAGTGCATTTAAATCCTGAATCAATTCGCCCTCATGATACACAATGACTTTGTTTCCGCCATGTTTGGTTTCGTAGGACTCAATAATGTTTTTCCAGGCTTCCACGTTACCGTTATGAAATAGTTCATTGGTTACCTGCACGGAGTATTTGGGCGTAATATTCCTCTTACCTGCAGGAGGCGGAGCCTTTTGCGCGGCCTGAGGCGCTGCTTGTTGTGCCGCTGCTGGCTCGGGTTTCGGCTCCGGTTTGGGCTCTGGCGCCGAAGTATCCACAAAGCCTGCGGCTTCTTCCGGAACCTTCCCTGCCAGGAGAGAATAGAAAGCGTCGATGGCCTTTTCCGCGGTCTCGCGTTTTCCGTCCCGGGACCGAGCATAAACGACAATCAGCTCATCCCTTTTCAGTTCCTGCACAGAAGCCCAGTGCTCTTCGTTCGCAGGATTCACCAGCAATTGGCCCAGAGTGGGATGGTAGTAGACCATGGTCAGAGATACGCCATTCCAGCGCGAAAAGGAAGTGGTGATGGGCAGAAATGACGATACGCTCTCTTCCATGTTTTTGCTCTTGTATGGAAGCTTGAGCCTGCTATTCAGTATTACATTAACGATGGCGCCTACTTGATGTTTTTCGATCTGACCCTCTTCGAGCATGCCATTCAAATGGTCCGCCAGATTTGCGCCTTTGTCTATGGACTCAATAAGTCCGGATACGCTAACCATATGCCGCAACACTTTGTTGAAGCTGGTTCGCGTACTCAGTGAACTAAATAACTTGGGATTCATTCTTTCTCCTTCTGGAGTCCGGACACTCCGTAGCCTCTATTTTGCACAAAAGACAGATTGTTCAACCAAAAACGACCACGTACGATTGAACCGATAAAAAAAAGCCCGCATCGAAGGATGCGGGCTTTTTCCCGGAGGATCAGGGAATCAAAGTTCCTTCAGTCCCATGTCCTTCAGTTTGTCTTCGTAGGATTTAGGAGTAACATCTGCTGCTCCTTTTACCCCGCTGGGACTTTCTGAAGAGCTGGACGGCGCCGATGCGCTGGATGGCGATGCGCCTCCCGCTGAAGGAGCGGCATACTGAGCTCCAGGGTTCTCATCGTCATGATGGGAACCGCCTTCGTCTCCGCCGCCCGGCAGACTGGCAAATGACATTTCGGCGTCATCACGCACAGTAGAACGACGACGTTTGAAGGTCGCAAATGCGGCATCGGCGAAGCCTCGAGAAATTCCATGCAGGAATTCGTTGAGAACATTTGCCATTCCCTTCATCATGTACTGCTTTCTTTTGCTGGTGGCCATATCCACGTCCAGCAACAGACCCGGCTGCAGATGGTGGGGGTTGATTTCGTAAGTGAACTTGTGGAATTGGTTTTCCAGGATGTTCAGTCGCTCATCCACCACAACCCGCTCGATGGGGTTTTGATAGCCATACATGTCTTGAAGCTTTTCCTTCAGATAGCGAATCTTGCCAGCTGTATTGCGAGCTTCTACGGTGTAGGTACGGTTATTCTTTTCTACAAAGGTATTTGTAGTGTCCCGGAAATTCAGATGATCCCATTTCAGCTCATCTGGATCGGTGTTGAGCTCTTTGCGTTCTTTGTTCCATTTTTTGGGCATTACGCTCTGAGCCAGATCCTCGAAATCCACAACGGATTTCTTCAGACCAAACCATTTGGACTTTTTCTGATCATAGATCTGATGAACCACTTCCCAGGCTGCATCTACTTCACGGATGAAGGCTGCCATTCTGGTGTCGTAGATTCTCTTCAGTTCTCGAATCTGAGCCTGATCGAAGTAAACCAGACGAATAGCATAGCGTTCGTCCGGAAGCTGGGTTTCGTCCTCATCCTCGTATTCGCGGATGTAGCAATCCCTGGCGTTCTTCTTGTTATCACAAACCTGATAACCCAGTTTGGAGGTATCCAAGATAGAAGTCAGCGTGTTGACTGCAGTGTTGAAACCGCGGTTCCGAATGTTTTCCGAGTCGATGATTTCCTTAATCGCTTCTCGCATATTAAGTGGATCATAGTCTTCTTGATCGATTTCTGCTCGCAGACCTTCGATCTTGTCGATGAACTTCTTACCAAGTACGGTGTACCGGCGAGAGTTGGGATCGGAAACATTGTCATCGGTGAATTTGTCCACCAGCTTGATGCGCTCGAACATTACCTCGTTGTCGGTAAGTTCCTGACGACCGCTATCCACGATCTCTTCTTTCAGAGCTTCGATTTCCCGATCAATCAGCTCCATAATGTGATTGGCCAGGTTGTCTTTCAGCAGATACTCTACAGTAGTCTGATAGTGGAAAATCGGACTGATTAGCTCAGAGTCCAGAATGTTGATGGAGAGTTTGATGTCCGTTACGGTCTTGGGCTTGTACGCATTATCTTTGAAAACGCATTTTACAATTGAGTAGGCATTCTCAC
>JAGRNE010000235.1 GCA_020440915.1 Leptospiraceae bacterium
GTGCATTCGTATTTAGGATGATCGGTTTCTACCACAAAGAATACGTATTCTTTCTTTTTTTCTTTGAGTTTGGCGAAGATGGATACGTAGCCGGCCACGTTTCCGTTTCCAATGTAGTATTTGTCTCCGCGAGCGATGTATTTTCCATCCCCCTTGGGGAGTAACTCCATATCGCTGGAAATCAAGTCCGCCCCATGCTCCTTTTCTGAAAGACCAAAGGCAAAAACATGTCCTTCCTTGAGCTTCTGGGCCGTCTTCTTCTTGATCTCCTCGTTGTTTCCAATCCAGATAGGACCCAGCCCCAGGATACTCACCTGCCAGGTGTACCAATGCGACAGACTGTAGAATCCCAGAATTTCGCTGAAGGCGGTATTTCGAGCCGTGTCCCATCGACATTCCTTATCGCCATAGGCCGATGGAGTTAGGAATGTATAGAAGACCTCATTCTCTTTGAGGAAATCTATAAAATCGTCATACCAGACCACTTCATGGTCTTCCTTTTTCATTTCCGCCAGGCCTTTGTTTTCAAAGAACTGGATGGTCTTTTCGAAGATAGACCTGGTTTTTGCATCAAAATTAGAGAAGTCCGCTTTTGCCGGGTTCAATAGTGCCATGTTCTTTCCTTATCTACACATTACTTTGCTTCCACTGTTTCTTGTGGTTCCTGCCTGTTCTAGCAGGTTCCTTTCTGTTACCTGTGGCTACTGCCATTCGGCGCCACTGTAGCAACCCGGGAATCCGGGAGAGGGCGGTCAGTTGTAACCGGGGTACGTGGTTTTCGAAACAGACGTTGAAAGTATTCGAGCTAGGATGGACCAGTAGCAATTTGCGTCAACATCTTGCATCAGGATCGTCGGAAATGGGAACCATTTATAGAGAAGCCGGATACCGAGCCCGTGAGCAGTAAGGCTGAAAAAGCGCCGAGCCAGGTGTTACGTCTGATTGCTGGATAGCGCTGCAGTATACCCACTATGAAAAATATCCTCCTGAAAACGTACACCCTTCCGGTCTTCATGCTAACACTGCGGATGGCGGCCCCCATGGCTGGAATTCGGATACTGGCCGGACCCGTGCGGCTATGGATGCGAATTCTGGGAAAATTGGTACACTGGGCTTCCGGAGGTCCGAAGGCAAACGATAGCAAAGAACTGGCGCAGGCATGGCAGGATATGATGCCCGAACCCAGAAGTTGTTTTCCTCTGAAGGGCGAGCAGGGAAACGGAACGGCCTCCGTTTTCGCCGGGGAAATCCATTTGCATTGCCCTCTTCGCAATTCCGCAGATACCATGGCCTGTTACCAGCTTATGGAATTTGACCGGACGCTGGTACAGGCGGCCGGAGGACAGTTAAAGGTGCTGGAATCCCAGTCCAATTCCGGAAAGCCGTTTTGCACGGTGCTCATGGCCATGGATGCAGAATCGCTTTCTGGCTTCAAGGCGGCGCATGAGTCCCGGGCCTCTTGATCCTGACCTCGGGAGGCCGGAAAGAGCCCCGGGCGAAGCAATTCGAAAACTTGAACTCCGGACCTGTGCGGCACGGGAGGGCAAACTTGCCGGCGTAGAATGTATTGGTCTCTGAATTTGGATCGTTTCTACCAGAGATCTGGAAAACCCGATCCTTTTGGAAACCGTCTAAATTGCATGGAAAGGGAATTCTGAGCCAGATTTGCGGCCCGTTTCGCTTGCCAGGATTTCCACTTAACGGAGGATTATACCATGCGAAAGATTGTTTTGCTAATATGCATCGCCCTGCCGATTCTGGCCGGTTCCTGCACTACCTATATGTATCGCGCTATCTGCTTTAGCGGAAGCACCGAGATCTACGAAGGTCAGGTGGAGATCAAAAAGCCAATTACAGTGCCTGCATTGCTTGGCTGGGATGTGTATCCCGAGAACTCCTGGCTGAAGACGGCCGATGGGGCCTACATTCGCGGTGATTGCGTGGTCCAGCCACTGCGCATCGACGGCAAAGACGATCCGGAATAGATCGATCCAGGACAGCGGATCCTCTGCCGGGCCGCGGCCGAGGATCCGGGTTTTCTGCCTTCGTAATACCTGGCGGCCGGTAGCGTATGAAAACCAATACTTCCCATTTCCTATTCGTTTCTCGGAGTGCCAGGTCGCTCTGGTTTCAGATTTCGATCTTGCTTTTGTCCCTTGCCTGCCATCGCCCGGAGCCGGTGCAGCCCACGAACTCAAATCAGGACTCGCCGGAGAACTCGGAGGAGCCGGCTCTAAGGATGGATGCAGATCGCATTCCGCCAGGCCCCCACAAAGATTGGAAGATATGGATTGGAGGATGGGGAAAGCTGAAGATCGGCATGAAGCTTGCCGAGGTCACAGACTTGCTAAGTTTCTCTCTGGATTCCCAGACGGATCCGGAGCCCGGACAGGAATGCTTTGTGCTGGTTCCGGCTGACGCGCCGGCCTCCTATAGTTTCATGTTCATCGGCCATGGAGAGGCGGCCATACTGGCTCGAATATACATCAGCGCTACGCGAACGCAGACTATCTCTGGTATATCGGTTGGGAGTCCCGACTCGGCGGTGCGAAGAGCTTACGGTGCCAAACTTCATGAAGAGCCACACAAGTACGTCGATGGGTGGAAGGAGCTCATTTATACCCCCGTAGACGATCAAGACAAACATCTGCGACTGGTCTTCACCACGGACGGAGAGTCAGTGAAGAAAATCAGTGTTGGCCGATTGCCGGAAGTACTCTACGTGGAAGGGTGCAGTTAGAGAGGAGTTGCGGCCAGGCGAGTTCATCGGAGCTCCACCCGGATCGACGAAGTTTTGCCAGTCGCCACCGAATCCGCCGTTCCCGCGATCACTTCCGGCGCATTCCAGCAAATCAAACCATGCGAAGCGAAACGATAGAATGGCTGCAAGCCGGCGATGTAGCCATTCAATTTCAGGTTAGCCGGGATCTTCTGGAAAGGAAAGACTCGAATCTTCAGAAACGAATCGCTCTGGAAGGATGGGGCAAGATCCTGTTGTCTGCCTGGCATCCAGTCCCGCGCCCCGGATGGGGAGATGATTTCTATCAGCCAAAGTGGATTTCCACCCATTATACTCTTCTGGATCTCCGGAACCTGGGACTGAGTCCTGAGAATTCTGTGGCAAAACAGACCATAGATTACGTATTGAACTGCGGACTTGCCAGCGATGGCGGCATACCGCTGGGCCCTTCCACAGCCCATCATAGCGACGTCTGTGTAAATGCAATGTTCCTCAATTACGCATCTTATTTTCGCACAGCCGAAGGGCAACTGCAACCCGTAGCGGACAGCATTCTTGCAGAGATAATGCCGGACGGGGGTTTTAATTGCAGAAGTACGCGAAGTGGAGCCAGACACAGCTCCATGCATTCTACTGTATCCGTTCTCGAAGGTTTCTATGAGTTTCAGAAGGCAGGCCACAAATATCGCAACTCGGAAATCAAAGAAGCAATACGAAGCTCCGAGGAGTTTCTGCTGATGCACAGACTCTGTAAATCCGATCGTACCGGGAGGATTATCCACAAGGATTTTCTGCGATTCTCTTATCCCTGCCGGTGGAAGTACGACGTGCTACGTGCTCTGGACTACTTTCAGTATGCGGGCCGCAAGTGGGACTCTCGTATGCAGGATGCCCTGGACATTCTTGTAGAAAAAATGAACGGGGATGGAACCTGGAACATGCAGGCCGCCCATCCCGGTAAACAGCATATGATCATGGAAAAAGCCGGCGCTCCAGGTCGATGGAATACACTGCGGGCTTTGCGAGTCCTGCGGCATTTTGGCAATCCGTAAAAAGCGCCCGGGTTCAAAAACACAGCTACTTTGATTTCCAGCCCTCGGCTTCACTTTGCTTTTCCCCGGACGTCTACCACAAGATCGTATATCGGGTACGGACATAGGAAGGCCGACTTCATACATCGGAAATTCGATGCAGACTATGACCCACGCAACGCTTCTGTGTTCGCCTTTCCTGGCCCCACCATCGGCATTACCTGTTCTTCGCAATCGATTTCCAGATGCAGCAACCCCGGACCTCTAAAACTATAAAGCCAGTCCAAACCCTTTGCCACCGATGCCGGCAGCAACCTGCTGTAACATCGTTGCCTGCCTGAAGAGCCACCCGCTTCTTCGCCCAATTCATCCGAACCAACAGACGTTGCCGCAATACCAAAAGACTCCGCCAGAACCGCGAAAGCCGGGCTGCTTTGAAAACGCTCTGCACTGAATCGCTTCTCAAAGAACAGGCTCTGCTGCTGATGCACCAGCCCTAGATGCCCGTTATCCAGAACAATGATCTTAACATTTGCTTCCAGATCTTTGAGAGTGGCCAGCTCTTGAATGTTCATCAGAATAGAACCGTCCCCGCTTATGCAGGTAATAAAGTCTTCGGGTCGCCCCAGAGCGGCACCCAGGGCTGCCGGCAGTCCAAAGCCCATGGTTCCCAGACCGCCGCTAGTAAGCAATTGCCCCATGCGCCCAAATGGATAATACTGGGCCACCCACATCTGATGTTGTCCTACATCGGTAGTCACCGGACCGCATCTGGAGAGTTGGGAAATTCGCTGGAAGAAAGCGTGAATATCCCCGCGCTTTCCGAAGAGGGATGGATCATCTTTCTGCGCATCCGAAGATTCCATGATTTCCGCCCTCCTCTGTCGCCAGGGAATCCAACGGCTGGAAAGGGAAGATGGGACGATTGAATTTCGCTGGACATGAAACGGCGGATGCCCCTGTTGTTGCAGTCCTTTAGAGAGCTCCGTGAGAAAGGCTTTCGCATCCATGGCCAGGGGTAGATCCACAGCTACATTCTTTCCAAACTCAGGCCAGTGAATATCTGCATGAATGATTTTGGCATCAGGCGCAAATCCCTGGATCTTTCCGGTAGCCCTGTCGTCAAATCGCACACCCAGCGCAACCATCAAATCGCACTGCTCCACAATGCGATTGGTAGAGGCTCTGCCGTGCATCCCGATCATTCCTAGATTCAGTGGATCGCCGTGTGGCAGACAGCCCAGACCCATCAGGCTTTGCACAACAGGAATCTGATACGCTTTGGACAAGGAACGAATCAAGTCCTGCGCCTGAAGAGCTCCGCCGCCGGCATAGATCAGCGGACGCCGGCTGGTCAGAAGCAATTGAATAGCAATTTCCATTCCGTATGAAGCATTGGGCGGCAGGGCCAGTTGCTGCTGCTGAATGTCTTTCGGAATGTCGACTAAGACCGGGCCCGGCCGTCCTGCGATCATCCTTTCGTAGGCTGCCTCCAGTATAAAAGGAAGCCTGGATATTCGGTCCACATAGTAGGCCTCCTTTACCATGGGCGAAAGCATTTCTGTAATGGGGACTTCCTGGAATGCATCCGTACCTCTCAGGTCATGCGGTACCTGTCCTGCAATCACCATGAGCGGTATTCCGTCTCGCATGGCATCGGCAACAGAAGTAATGATGTTTGTGGCGCCAGGTCCCGATGTTACAAAGCATGCTCCGACCTGGCCCGTACTGCGA
>JAGRNE010000236.1 GCA_020440915.1 Leptospiraceae bacterium
GACTTTCCAGAAGTGGAGGGGATACCTGGGATCGCAAGCCGGTGTACTTTGCGCTAACAATGGCTGTTCCAATCCTGCTGGCGATCATTGTTGTATCCAGCGTGCTTGGCACAATCGAAAAAGCCCTTGTAGCCGGGGAGACCATTCCATCGCTATTGGCCAGAGTCCCGGGCCTTTCCATCACTTATTTCGAGCTCTTCGCTTCGCTCCATTCTGCACGTTCCTTCTGGTTCGGTCTCGTCATAGTGGGCCTGGTGTTCTGGGGCGGCTACCTGCTCTCAAAGGGCTACGAACGTGGAAAGTGGCCCGGGCTTCGCTTCCCTGTCGCATTTTTTCGGATCGCAGCGCCCTATTCTATTGCTTTGCTTGTTTTCTACCTTCCTCTCCTTTTTGCTCCTGAGCAATTAATCGTATCATTTGCCCACTTTTCGCAGTACAATCTTGCGGCCGGCGGCGATTTCGGACGTGGAGGCGAGTCTTTTCATTTGACCCAGGTCATCGGTAATCTCGGAAAATGGTTGGAGCAAGCCAGAGCAGACGGTTTGATTGGAATTCCCTTTTTGCTCCTCGGCGCTCTTGGAATCTACAATCGAAAACGGTCGGCGAGTTCACTGGATATGCCCGTCCGCGAGTTGGTGCTCTTTTTGATTTGTCTGGTGATACCGCTGTTCCTCTTCGTGACGAAAGTGATGGATGCGGCCATGGTGATGATTTTCTTGATCGTCATTTTCGCCGTTAGCGCCTCGGCCGGAGTTCTACCGCGACCTACCGACGATCAATCAGGGCCCCAATGGCGAAACTTCCGAATTCTACAAGCTGTGTTCGGCCTTCTGGTTCTCGCCCAAATCGTGACGCAAAACAATGCTTCCATCGCGCCAGTGTGGAAAGTCTACAAGGAACGCAGGGCTCTCGAAGCGGACATACACGATCTTCAATCCAGAATTCAGGAGATTATTGGCTCCGAAGCGGCAGTCTATCTCTGTGAACGAGATGTGCCTCTGGTTTCCGAGTCTTTGGCGACGCACCGCATGACGGCTTCTGAATGCTTGGCACAGGATCCTTCGCTGGCAATTTCATCAGGAGCGTGGCTCGTCCTCAACGGGGAACAGCACGAAAGAGTTGAGTCGGAGTTCCAGATATCAAGGACGATGCAGTTGCAGAAGCGTTTTGTGGCACAGGCGCCAGGACGAAACGGGTATCGTGTCGACCGAGATATTTTCGTTCTGAGGAAGCACACTACATCGGATGATTGAAACAGATTCCTCCCAGGTAAGAAGGCTCAGAGTAGGCCAGAAAGTGTTCATGCTCGTTGGAGCGCTCGTCACCATTGGCTGCCTATATCTCGCATTTGCGGGTATTCGATGGGATTTGCTCTGGAGTGAAATGAAGCAGGCATCCCCTGGATATATTCTACTTGGATTCCTATTGCAGCTTGCGGCCGTCGGCTGCATGGCCTTTCGGTGGAAAGTAGAACTCTCTGACGAAGGAGTAGTCAGTTATCGGGATGCCTTCTCCTCCGTATCGAGTTCGATCTTTTTTAACAACTATATTCCCCTTCGCATAGGCGATCTCATTCGATCATTTCTGATGGCCCGCAAAACGAACCAGTCGAGGATCCAGGTGCTTTCAGTGCTCTTCGTGGAGCGCCTCATCGATTTCACAGTCGTACTCCTGTTGGCCGCGTTTTCTCTGCAGTTGCTGTTGACTGTCGCTGCCATTGAGTTATCGGCCTTAATTCTCGTCGCATCAATCCTCGGGGGAATTTTCCTGGGACTGTTCTTACTCTACCGTGTGAACTCCCGAGAGTGGATTCGGCTTCGGGTTATCGGTGGATTTCCAGAGGGACCACGAAGATTCCTTGAGGGATTACTGGATCGGATTGTAAAGGGTTTGCAGAGCTTTCAGTCCTCCTTCAGATTGTTACAGATACTTCTATGGACCGTGGGCATCTGGGTCTGTCATATGGCAGGAAGCTATGCGTAAACTACTGCCTTTGGTCTCGGCATTCCCCCGGGAGGGATTGTTCTGCTCGTGAGTATGTTAAACCTTGCCACACTCCTTCCATCATCCCCTGGAGGCATTGGATTGTATCACCAGGTAGCGATATGGGCGCTTTCGCCCTGGGTACCGTTAAAGGAGGAGGCCCTGGCATTCGGCACGGTCACGCATGATCTAATCGCACTCCAGGGCTTAATGCTCGGCATCTTCACATTCTTGAGTGAAGGCATTTCGTTCAATCAGCTCACCCGTCAAGCTCTTCAAGTCTCTGACGAACCATCGCAATAATTCATGCCCTCTGAAATGCGCATCCTGGTCACCGGGTCCACCGGCTTTCTGGGGGAACACCTCTGTTCCCTTCTGGCAGAACAGGAAGTCTCGTTCGACCGCTGGAAGGGAGATATTGCAGGGATCGATGGGCACCCAGAATCTGCAGACCTCGTGGTTCACCTGGCCGCCTGTACTGGAAGCAACGATTTCGAATCGGAACCGAATCGAGCTTTCGTGGTCAATGTTCTTGGAACGCAAAGCGTTATAGAATACTGCCTACGAACGGGAGCGCGTTGCATTTTTTCCTCCACAAGCGGGGTCTATCTGCCGTCACCGGAACCCGTAGATGAAAATGCGCCCCTGGGACCTACGCGTTTGTATCCCATCAGCAAATTGCTGGCCGAGGGGCTCATTCAAAGGGCAGCCCGATTTCGCAACCTCAAGGCCACAATTCTGCGATTTTTCAATATATATGGGCCCGGCCAATCGGGTGAATTTCTAATTCCCTATGTGGTCCATTCATTGGCCCAGGGAGAAGTGCCGCGTTTGCGGATGCCCGAGGGCATCCGCGATTTCATTTATGTGCGGGATGCTTGCGAGGCAATCTTAAGAGCCACACAGGTGCAGGAATGTAGTACGGTCCTGAACATCGGTTCCGGGACGCCTAGCAAAGTGGCCGAAGCGGTCCATATCCTTGGGGCACTCATGCGGCGGGAGGTCCATTTTGATCGGGGTGAAGTTCATCCAGGTGAAAATGAGGCCACGGTCGCCGCAATAGAACGAGCGACACAGGAACTGGATTGGCAACCCCGAGTATCCCTGAAAGAAGGATTGCGAAGGGTCATTAAATCTTGATCCAACGACAGGCAACCAGGACGAAAGGTGCTTTAAAGGAAGAATTGCATGGAAATTAAGAAAAACCCGGATATCGACACAGTCCTCGTTACGGGCGGAGCCGGCTACATTGGTAGCGTCCTGGTCCGTCTACTCCTCGGCCTTGGTTACAGGGTTCGAGTCCTGGATTCCCTGCGATTTGGCGGTGAATCCATAGCGGATCTGCTCAATGATGAGAATTTCTCCTTTATCAAGGGAGATGTGCGAGATGACGCAGCATTGCAGGAAGCCCTCTCCGGCGTTGATGCTGTGGCGCACCTGGCCGCTATAGTTGGAGATCCGGCATGCGCCCGAGAGCCTGAGGAAGCCAGGTCGATCAATGATGCGGGGTCTCGCAACGTGTACGAAAAGGCGCTTTCAAACGGCGCCCGCCGCTTCGTCTTCGCCTCCACCTGTTCCAACTACGGTAAGATGTCCGATCCAAATTCCTTTGTAACTGAAACCAGCGAATTGCGTCCGGTTTCGCTCTATGCCGAGACTAAGGTAGCTTTTGAAGAGTTTCTTATGGGACGTTCCTCGGAGGCCTGCGCTCCCATCGTCCTTCGTTTTTCGACTGTGTACGGTATATCGCCGCGCATTCGCTTTGATCTCACTGTAAATGAGTTCACCCGGGAAATTGCCATGGGTCGGGAATTAAAGGTGTTTGGGGAACAATTCTGGCGACCTTATTGTCACGTATTCGATCTTTCGCGTAGCGTGGCTCTTGTTCTAGGAGCCGCCGAAAAAGAAGTGCGTGGTCAGGTCTTTAACGTTGGGGATACATCAGAAAACTATCAAAAGAAGATGATCGTCGATGAAATATTGAAACAAATTCCGGATGGCAAAGTGTCCTATGTTGAGAAGAACGAAGATCCCCGTGATTATCGCGTGGCCTTCGATAAGATTCAGGCAATTGGTTTTCGTATTTCTCGGAGGGTACCGGATGGTATCCGGCAAATGCGAAGAATCGTTCAGGAAGGCTTCCTGGACGACCCGGATGCGAAGAAATATAGCAACATCTGATGCAAGAGTACATCGACTTTATTCGTTCGCTCTATCCGGACAAAGGGGCTCTTCCTTTGCATGAGCCTGCCTTTGGCAAAATGGAGGAAGAGCTGGTCGTAGACTGCGTTCGCTCGACTTTCGTTTCCACAGTGGGAAAGTATGTGGACGAGATGGAGCGGATGGTTGTCGATTTCACCGGAATACCATATGCAGTAGCCATCGTAAACGGCACACAGGCGCTTTATCTGGCGCTGTTGCTCGCTGGTGTGAAAGCAGGAGATCTGGTGATCACTCAGAGTCTGAGCTTTGTGGCAACCTCCAATGCCATTCGATATTGTGGCGCAGACCCGGCATTCGTCGATGTCGACAACAACACAATGGGACTTTCTCCGGAGAGCCTACGGGAATTCCTTGGAGGATGCCAACGTGATGCAAATGGATGGACCCATATAGCTTCCGGTCGCAGAATCGCAGCCATTGTACCGATGCATACCCTGGGACATGTTTGTCAGATAGGTGAAATTGCCCGGATTGCCCGAGAAAGCGATATCCCTCTGGTAGAGGATGCAGCGGAGAGCCTCGGTAGTCGAGAGGGGGAGACGCATACAGGATCCCATGGGATTATGGGAACGCTGAGCTTCAATGGTAACAAGGTCATTACCACGGGCGGCGGAGGTATGATCGTTACTTCCAATGAGGCTCTGGCAAAAAAGGCAAAGCACCTGAGCACAACTGCGAAAGTGCCGCACCCCTACGAGTTCATGCACGATTCTGTAGGCTACAATTTCCGGATGCCCAATCTAAATGCTGCTCTGGGCGTGGCCCAGATGCGTCGACTGCCGTCTCTACTGGAAGGTCAACGGTATGTTGCCGATCAATATCGTGAATTCTTTGCCGGGCGTTCAGATGTGACTTTCTTTACGGGGCGCGATGGATTGGGTAGCACATCAAACTTCTGGCTCAATTGTCTATTATTCGAAGATCTGCCAGCCAGGAATGCCTTCCTGGAGATGACCAATAAGCAGAAGATGTTTACGCGGGCCATGTGGAAGCCGCTCCACACCTTGCCCATGTTTTTCGAATGTCCGCGAACCGACGTTCCGGTAACCATGGATTTCTACAACCGCGCCGTGCATTGCCCGGCCACGGTACCTGGACGGTTTGTGATTGAAGCCTGAGCTGGTTTTAATAGGAGCAGGGGGGCATGCACGAGCGGTCACCGATGTAATCGAATTGGAAGATCGCTTTCGAATCCTGGGTTTCCTGGATACAAAGCTACCTCCGGATACTTTGGTACTCGGTTATCCTGTGCTTGGAGGCGATGATCTCATTGCCGAGTAT
>JAGRNE010000237.1 GCA_020440915.1 Leptospiraceae bacterium
CGAGCCTGGTGAATGCCATTGATTCTATACCAAACTGGACAAAGAACGGAAGCTTCGCCAATTATAATGACGGCAATGTAGGCATCGGAACCACGGCTCCCCAGCAATTGCTCCACGTAGTTGCAGTTACCAACCCAGCCATGCGCGTAGAAGCAAACAATAATATCCTGGATGTTGGAGTGAGCGGAAATGGCACCCATGCTTTCCTGCAGACTACGAATGCCAATGGGCGCCTCACCATTCAACCCAATTCAGGGGATGTTTCCATTGGAACAGCAATACCTGCGGGCAGGTTTCATGTGGTCCACAGTACGGCAGGAGATGATGTTCTGATCATCCGTGCAGAGGGTAGCGATCCTGGAACGGCGGCCGCTTTCAACAACTTTCTGGTGGGAGGCGATCGCGACCGCGTCGGCCTAATATTGAACAACAACAATGCGGCCCAGAGGATCTGGTCCGACGATGCGGGCCTAATTCGCATAAAAGGGGGAAGCGCCCCGGCCAACCAGACCGATGGGCCGGTTCTGGGAGATCAGACGTCTACTAGAGCATCAAAGCAAGACATCCGCTCTTTCTCGGATACCAGAGAACTCCTGGAAAAAGTTCTGTCTGTAAAGCTACACACTTTCTACTACAAACATGAGAGGAGAGGATACGGGGATCGGGCAAAACGAAAGCTGGGGTTTCTGGCCGAGGAAGTAGATCCTTTGTTTATGCGTGAATTCGGACAGTCCATCGATCAGGTGAGCCTGAACGGTCTGTTGATAGGAGCTATCCAGGAGCAGCAGAAGGAGATCAATTCACTCAGGAAGGCCAATGAGCGCTTCGCTAGCCTTCTGCGTCACGGTTCAGATCCTAATCGCGGATTACGGCAAAGACGGAGCCGCGCCCGCTTCGTAAACCAAGGAACCCGCCACGGGAACTCAGTCCCTGAGGAGCAACTTATGGAGGCTGCATCAAAACAGGAAAGGCCGGTTACGGGAGCCCGTCAAAATGCACCTCATTAATCGGATATCAGTGTGCGGTCTTCACCGCTTCAGAAAAAGCAGCCAACCCTGCACAACTGGCCCGCTCACCTCCCGGAGAAGTCCTGCCAGCATCCCGGTGCGAATGCTTGCTATCGTTACATTACTATCAATGGTATTCCTTGCGGCCGCATGCTTCAAAGCGGACCTGAAAAACTCCGGGGATCCGGACGATGCAGAAAATGCGGCGAACATCCTGGGACTCCTGGGAATCGCAGCTGGCAATGAAGACGACGAAGAGGTTACGACTCCTCCGCCGGACAATGCATGCGTTTTCGATGCGAACCAATACGGCGATGGATGTGTCTTTGGCCCCTGATATGCGAAATCTCCGGATCTTCACCATCCTGACACTACTCTTCCTTTCGACGGCCATTTACGCCGATATAATTCGATTGAAGAATGGAACCACAATCATTGGTCAAATCGTAGGACAGACCGGAACTTCCGTTACCGTTCGCACGGATACCGGTCAGCAGACTATTCCTAAATCAAGCATCGCAAATATTAGCTACGGTCCTGTGGATCAGGACGCATTGCGAAAAGAGAGGATTCGGAAGCAACAGGAGGCGGAAAGACTGCAGAAAGAGAGATTGCTCAGGCAGCGAATGCTGGCCAGGAGAGCGGATCTTCAGCACTTCCCGGGCAGCGTGGAAGATGCTATCGGAGAGATACGAAGCATTCGAAAAGCTGACGTCCTATATGAAAGAAATCAAGCCCTGTGGAGAAGCGCCCTTATTCCAGGATGGGGTCATTTTTACCTGGACGAATACGAAAAGTCCCTCGCCCTTCTAGGATTGACGGCATTCTCGTACTCCTTCTTTACTAGCAACTACATAGAGTTCAAGAAGGCCGAAGAGGCATATAACTCTGCCATCGTTCCTCCTCTGTTCACCGCCATCTACGGTGCGGATGGGCTTCCCCTTACCTATTTCTATTTCAATGTACTGGAGGACAGAGCGAGGAAAAGAGAAGCCAATCTGAATCTGATCTCCTGGGTGGCTGTCCTGCTATGGTCCTATTCCATCGCCGATGTCTATTACAACCATGATCAGAATTTCGAATTGTCCCTTCGCGTATCCGAACCAAAGAATGCAAACCTGGTTTCGGCCACGCAATCGGACTCAATCGATTACGTTGCAGGCGAGATTCAGTTCGCTATAAGTCTCGAATTCTAAAAAAAGGAGCACAGGAATGAAGATCAATACACTCAGGGTTGAAGCGTTTGTCGCTTCCGTCCTCGTTCATTTCGGCCTGTTGTATCTTGCCAGCGGATGCGGCACTCTGGATGAATTTGAAGAACCTCCGCCCAGCTACGAGGATACAGAGGCCATTGATCGACGCACTCCATCGGTGGCCGAGATTCGAAACCTGCTTTCTGACATGACCTACACTCCAAACTCCGGCAGAGGATACGGAAATATGCAATTCGTACCCGATGCGCAGCTGGACCAATGGATTCAACAGAATCGAAGCAAGATCGAAGAAATTGCAGGCTACCTTCCAGAAGGATTCGTTATCGAAGTTGTGGGCCATACGGATCGCACAGGACCTCTTTATGCAGGCCTGGGAAGCCCGGGAAACCAGTGGTTATCCAGAGAAAGGGCGCGAAGAGTTTACCAAAGGATGATCCAGGCTGGCATGGATGCTTCTTTGCTTACCTTTCGAGGGGTCGCCGATGAGCAATTACTGCAGAATGTGGAGGAGGACGATCCTTCGCACCGGAGAGTTACTCTCGGAGTTACTCTGGAAAAGTAAGTGCCTATACAGAAATCCTGAGAGGTCAGGCCAGCACATCCACCCGGGCGCCGGCTTCGCCCTGGGCGCGCTGCTCGGTCTGCACCGCTTCGCCGGAGGCCGGCGGAGGACTGTAAGAAGGGGCGGAATTCGCTGCCGGAACCTGCACTTCCACGGGAGGCGCAGAACTACCGGATGCAGGAGCTGAGATCCCCGGCGTCGGATTCGATACCGGCTCGCTACGGGCCGAAACCGAACCCACCGAGACGTCCGGGTTGTCGGACATATTGCTCACCTGGCGTGGGCTCTGACCGGAAAGGGCCGGAGCGGCATAATCCGAAAAAAGGATCTGTCTGGAACCTACTGCCATGTAAGCCATAAACAGAATCTATTGACTTTCCCGGAGCTCGTCAAGAGCATATTGCATGAAAGGATGTTCTGCTTCCATCCAGCAAGGCCTGGTTTGCAGAGAGGGCCAGCCAGATTCGCTTTTCCTCCCCTGCCGTGGGCGCCGTTTTCATCGGCCAGGACCAGGGAACCGCTTTTCCCTGCCGGGGCTGCCTGATCCTTTGCAGCGGGATGTGGACTGTTGCAGACTCTCGCGATCAGGTCTTCTGTTCGCTGCACTCTTACTTCTACTTTCTGGCGCTTGCGCCTCCTCGCATAAGATCCACAATCCTTACGAAGTGCGAACCAGCGCGCTGGATACAACGGCCACAGCCCGCACATCTTCGGATGACAGGTCTCCGCAAAGCGCTCCGTCCACCATCAAAAGGCCGGAACGGGGTATGGCCCCTTATGAAAACAGCTACTACCTGGTAATCGATGGTGCGCGCATACATTTTCGCTGGATACCTTCGGAAGGCGGCGATCGCAGCTATGTATTGATTCATGGATTCGCGGCCAGTACATTCTCGTATCGACATACAATCGATCATCTGAAGCGACAGGGTCAGGAAATCGTTGCCATCGACTTGCCGGGCTACGGATTTTCCGATCGCATCGTGGAGGGAAATCAGTCGGCCTTTCGCCGGGCTGAAGTGGTCTGGAAAGTCCTGGATGTTCTGGAGTCCGCGAAGAGAGAGCGAAACCGAACACAGGAGACAGGGCGATGGATTCTGGTAGGACATTCCATGGGAGGCTCTGTCATCAGCGCCATGGCGCAGCTACAGCCAGACCGCATAGAATACCTTGTTTATCTGGCCGGCTCTGTTCGCGGAGGTCCAGGAGGGCTGACACGTTTCGCGCTTACCTGGGTGCCCGGCCTGCAGTCCTTCATCGCCTGGTATGCAGAAAGCTATATGTTCGACGAAGAGTCCTTTCAGACACTCTTGAAGAGCGCCTACGCGGAACAACCTTCGGACGAGGCTGTACAGGGATATTTGCAGCCTTTTCAGGTGCCGGATACCGCTCGGAGTATTCTGTCGAGCATCGAAAATAGCGACGACGGACGCGAACTAAGCATCCGAAAGATTAACCTGCCTTCCCTGCTCATCTGGGGCCAGAAAGATGAATGGGTACCTCTGGAGCGGGGCTACGAGCTTCACCGCGATTTACATAGATCTCTGCTCATTGTTCTTCCGGAGGCCGGGCACTGTCCCATGGAGACCCGACCGCACGAAGTACATGCACTGTTGGATGGCTATCACTCCATACTTGTGCAAATGCGAAATACGAATCGCCCGGACTAGCTTTCGGGATGTTCTTCATAGATTCTTTTTAATGCATCGCCGGAGCCCGGCTCATTTCCCTCGCCTGGTATATCGTTGGGGAAAAGACCTGAACCGGGGGAAGGCTGAATGGCGAAAGCCGAGGAATCTGATCTTGACCGGCCGTCGCCTTGCGGCTTTCGTCCCAGAATTGTGTGGCCAATCCTACTAACATGCTCATGCGAATTTTCGATGAAGACGGTATGTCTTTGCTGCGAACCGGCTGTGGCTGTTCCGGCTATGAACACATTGGAAAGATTGGTTTCCATGGTGTTGTTGTCAAAGAAAGGCCTTTTTTCCGCGCCTTCCAATTGTAGGCCCAGGCTTTCCAGGAAGGAATAATCCTGCTCATATCCGGTGAGGAGCAGAAATTGATCGGCCTCTAATTCCTGCATTTTTGCATCCGGCCTTACCGGTTCATCGCCAGGCGAATCGGAATCTGATTTGCCCGGAGGACTCTTATGACTGAAGCTTCCCTGGTTGCCATCGCCCGCTGCCTGATAAGTGCCCTCGACGTCCCGCGAACTGCCCGGCGAAGAATAGTACAATCGATTTCCGCGAATCTGATGCGCTGTGGCTTCAGGTATGAAGCGAATCAGTCCGTTTTTTATCATGGATTCTATTTCCGGATAGAGCCAGTATTTGATGGTTTTTCCATCCAGCCCTTTTCCTCTATAGAGAAGCGTCACTTTGCCGCCCATCCGGAAGATGCGAATGGCCGCTTCCACCGCAGAATTTCGACCTCCAACAATGACCACCTCCTGACGAAAGTAATTCCTGAGTTCCCGAAGGTAATGACTGACATTGGATTGTTCTTCGCCTGGAATTCCAAGTTTGCGTGGTCGGTGCATGTCGCCTATGGCAAGAACCAGAAAGCGGCAACGGATTGAACGCTCTTCCCCGCCCCGTTCAAGGTTCAGGCGCCAGTATTTTTCGCCGGATTCGCTACCAGTCATATCGACTAATCCGGACTCCTCTATAG
>JAGRNE010000238.1 GCA_020440915.1 Leptospiraceae bacterium
CAAAGGGAACATGGAAGCCACTCTCGTTAAGTTCTACGCATCCCGCATTTCCGAATGGGTTACTCGCGAAGCCATGCAAATCCATGGAGGTATGGGCTATGCCGAAGAGTATCCCGTATCCCGCTACTTCGTCGATGCCCGCGTCTTCTCCATCTTTGAAGGCGCCGAAGAAGTAATGGCATTGCGCGTTTGCGCCAGAGAATTGTTGCAGCAAGTGTTGCAAGGTGCGCCTGCTTAGAGATTTCTCGCGCAATGCCAAACGCCTCGTAAGAGGCGTTGCAAACAGGGCGCCTGCCTAGCGAATTTTCGCGCAATGCCCGCAAAGCGGGTCTGTGCTTTGTCTGCACAGGATGACGCACACGGAAGTGCTAATGTCGGCGGAGACAAGGAGGTCGAGAGCCGACGAGATCGCAAGGTCCGGAGGACCGCATCTTTCCTCAGGGGAGACGAGCTACAAGGAAGTAGCTCGTCGAGCCTAACTCTAAAACAACTCAGAAATCCTTTCCCTGGTCTCTTCATCGGGTAACTCGCCGCGACCAGCATTCATGTTGTCCAGCAGATGTTCCGGTTTGCCTGTGCCCGGAATGACGCAGGTTACAGCGGGATGGGAAAGCACAAACTTTAACATGGCATTGGACCAGCTTAATATGCCTGCCTTTCGCATCCAGGCAGGGAGAGGCTCATTCTTCACTCTGCTAAATAGTTCGCCTCCGGCGAATGGCCGATTGATCAACACGGCTATCTGCCTCTCCAGGCACAGGGGAAGTAACTTCTTTTCTGCCTCACGGGCAGAAACGTTGTAGTTGAACTGAACAAAGTCTGGCTTATACTTCTCGATGACGGTCATGAGGTCCTCGTAGGCCGCGTCCGTGTAATGACTGATCCCGGTATAGCGAATCCTTCCGGTAGCTTTGAGTTCTTCGAGATAGGGCCAGTGGATCTGAAAACCCAGCAAGTTATGAACCTGCAGCAAATCGATCTCTTTCAGAAGAGAGAAGGAATTGGCAATCTGTCGCCGGCCAGCGGTATCACCCCGGGTCCATACCTTGGTAGCGGTGAAAAAATCCAGAGCGTTGGGACTGTCTGGATGCAGGTTGCCGCGCAGCCGGCCCACTACCTCTTCGGAGAGGCCATACATAGGGCTGGTATCAATGACCCGCCCTCCAGCTGCATGAAATAGTTCCAGCACCGTGCGCAGTCGCACCAGGGATTCGGGATCGTCATGGTCGAAGGTCTGCCAGGTTCCCAACCCCACCACGGGCAGAGTTTCCCCGTAACCAGGTATGGGACGCCGCCGCATTTCCTGGTCGGGTCTGGGGACTCCAAATAAACGAGATAGCTGCATGGGCTGGGTTAAGGTAATGCCCGCCGCTCCTCCAAGCAAGAGAAATCGACGAAGGAATTGCCTGCGACTTAGCCTGGCCATGGCGGAATCTTTCAGAAGGTTGCGGGGGGCTCCAGCATCTTTCTTCTTTTCGGGGGCTTTGCCTGCCGGGCGACATTGTTGGCTTCGCAATAATCAGGGCCCCCGAACGCATCGCGTATGATGGGATGTATTTTTGGCCGTGCTGTAGATCGTGGAATCAGATAGGTCGATGACCAAAGCTGCCCCGTTATTGGTTGTATTCGTGGTTGCCGAGCAGGCGCCACCGTTGGTGGCATTTGCAGTGCAACGCTACTAGCCTTGGAATCGGAAAGGTGGAGCGGACACCAGGGACCGAGATGAGCCGTGGGCTGCTCGGCGATTGGACCCAGAAACTTGAGGATGGCCGAATATTTTTCTTATTTTTTGCTTGCAGGAGCCTGAAATCCTGGGCTCCCTGAGAGTATGGAAGTACGTCTGGCCAATGAACTGGGAATGAAGAATGTGGATTACTTCAAGCCTTTGAAGAACTCCGAGCCAGTGGAAAATCCGGCCAACCTTCCGGGCGTACCCACTGCAGACCGCCAGCTGGTGGATCAAAAAAGAGCGATGACTTCTCTCAATCCCAATGCCACCTCGGACCGCTACCAGGTCGTGGGTGGAACCATTAACGTAATGGCTTGAGGCATTTCGGATCTTCCTCAACAGACTGTGCCGTGCGCCCCGGGCGCCGAGGAATCAAACCCGGATCACTGAATTCTTCTCTCTGGACAGAGCTCCCCTGACGGCATTATCACGTCCCGGCAAAGACTGAAGTCCAGCGAGGACGGCCGAGCGGTCCCCGTACGGGGTAGAGCTAGCTTCCCCGATCTGAAGTGATTATTGTTCGATTATTCTCTGTAGAAGAGTTCCAGCAGGTTTCCGTCAGGATCGGATACCAGCAAAGATTCCCCGCCTTCAATCAGCAAGGGCCCTTTGATGATCTTGATAGATCGCTCTTCCAGTTCCTGGATGGCTTCGGTAAAATCGTCTACATCCAGGATAAATGAAAGGGAGAACTGCCCTGGATTCTCGATGGGAGACGTGTAGTCTGGAATCAGGTTAAAGCGCAGGGCCACCGGGTCCAGCCGAACCAGGGCATGGTTATCCGATTCCTCAAGCAACTCGAAGTCCAGCACCTCCGTGTAGAACTCCACGGATTTCTTCAAATCCGATGAGCCTAGAGATATGTGGTGCAGTCCTTCAACGAGTATCATAATTCCCTCTGGAAAGGTCAGATTTCGGCATTGGTAGTCCAGGATCAATGATTTTCCCAAAACCAGACCGGGCCTTAAGCATTCTAACGTATGACCGAAAATGATCTAGGCCCTGTTATACCGATGAAAACTCGAATTGCAATACTTTTCTCTTTAATCTTCCTGGCGCTCAGCGTTCCGGTTATCGGAGATCCGGTGCAGATTTCCCGCACCCCTTCCCTCACCAATCCGCCGCGTGGCCTACTGGAGCAGGAGTCCACACAGAGCTTTCGATTTCTTCTGGAAAAGGGAGATGTGCTCACCGTGGACAAGATACAGGACATCCTGCTTTCCAGGAATCAATCCACTGGAAGCCGCGAAGAAAGAAATAAGATCATTCTCAAGGTTACCGAGAATGAGGCGGCCGAAAACCCGGCGCAGGCGCTCGCCATAATGCAGGGAGAATTTCATACCTACGCTCGAACCCCGGCCGGCGCCGGTCCTTTTCGCAAGGAAACCTCCTACAACAGTCGATTTACCATAAGCAAGCTGGGACAATACGATGTACCGGATCAATTTATCATGCCCAACCTTCGCAGCCTGCCCAATTTTCCGGTAGAAGAGGTAAAGAAAGGGCAGACCTGGATTGCGCCGGGAATGGAAACCATGGATCTGCAAGGACAGAAGATCAAGATCCCTCTTGCCGTAAAGTACCGCTACATGGGCGAGGGCTGGATCGTTGACCGCGATGGAAAGCAGCGAAAAGCTCATAAAATACTTTTTGCCTACGAGTTTTCCCATCCTGTAAATCGACCCGGTTTCCCACTGCGAAAGATAGTTGGTGTGTCCCGCGATGAGCTCTGGTTCGATGCAGAAAATGGACTTCCCATCTACGATGTGCAGGATCTGCAGTATCGCTTTTATTCCGTGGGACAAACGGTAGAAGGCATATACCGCATCCATAGTTGGTACGATAAATCCAGAACAGTAAGCGACGATCAGAAGGAGCAAATGGCGGACGATATTCGCAAAGATCTCAAAGATGGCCCTGCCGATGACGTGAATGTTCGCAAGACCGAAGATGGAATTGCTCTGGATTTGAGCGACATCCTTTTCGAGTTCGATTCCGCCGACCTAACGCCCAGGGCCCGGGAAACCATCAATCGAATCTCAAAAATCTTGAAGAAATACCCGGACAGGGAAATTCGCATATCCGGCCATACAGACTCCACAGGACCGGATCAGTATAATCTAAAACTGTCTGAGCTTCGCGCCCGCTCGGTGCTCAATGAACTACAGAAAAATCACTCCTTCGATGCAACGCGCATGTCCTACAAAGGCTACGGAGAAACTCGGCCCATTGCGCCCAACGATAATCCGGAAGGTCGGGCGCGGAATCGCCGAGTAGAGATTTTGATTGTCACGGAATAAAAGACCGTCGCGGGCCCTGCATTTAGCTGTCGCCGTCGTGCAAGAGGGCCACGCATTGTTCGGCCCGAAGGTTGGAAAGAAATCCGATTTTGCGTCGGCCAGTAAAGAAGCCGATGTCCTCTATGACCAGTTCTTTGGCCCGCACAAAGTCCCGGAAATCGTGAATGGAAAAATACTGAAGGTTGGGGCTCAAATACCAGGGATGCGGCATGCGCGCCGTTACAGGGCTGCGACCTCGAAAGAGAATTTGAAATCGTGCGCGCCAGTAGGCAAAGTTGCTGAAACCTACAATCACTCGCTTGCCCACCCGAAAGGCTTCTTCCAGAACCTTCCAGGGGTCGATCAATTCCTGAAACGTACCGAGTAGCAAGACGTAGTCGAAGCTGTTTTTTCCGTATTGATCCAGGCCGTCCAGGATGTCGCCCTGATGCACTACCAGTCCTCTTTCGATGCATCGAGCGGCCAGACTGCCATCTTTTTCCACGCCTTCGGCTTCTACTTTTCGATCTTCAACGAGCCTTTCCAGAAAGGCTCCGTCTCCTGTTCCCAGGTCCAGGACGCGGGATCCTGGAGGTGTCCAGGAGGCCACTGTATCATACAGCGCCTGAATCATTGGCGATTAAAGCTCCCTGTTCTCTCATATGTCTGTACTCCACATTCAGGAAGTTGCCGAGAACGCCAAACAATTCTGGATTGTGTATTAGAAAAGAATCATGCCCGTTTGGAGTCTCCAGGTTGAGGTACGTTACTGTTACCCTGGATCGTTTCAGAGCCCGGACAAGCTCCCTGGACTGGGATGGCGGATACAGCCAGTCCGATTCAAAGCTAATTACAAGAAATTTGGCCTGCACCGGAGCAAATACATCTTCTGGATTCTTCCCGGCCAGAAGATCGAACATGTCCAGGGCTTTTGTGATGTAGAGATAGGAATTGGGATCAAAGCGCTTCACGAAGCTTTCGCCCTGGTAATGAAGATAGCTCTCCACAGAGAAATACATGGGAAATAGGTCTTCTTTGGTAGGAGGTCTTTGTTGCCGCCGCCCGAACTTATCCTGCATGGAGAATTCAGAGAGATAGGTTACATGGGCCACCATTCGCGCCACAGCCAGACCGTGCTCCGGCCGACTTTGAGCTGTATACTGACCTTGCTGCCATTTAGGATCGTTCAGGATAGCCTGGCGTCCCACTTCATTGAAAGCGATCTGCATTGCCGAATGAGCCATGGAGGATGCCAGGGGAATGCAGGTCTGGACGCGCTCCGGATAATGAGTGGCCCAGATCAAGGCC